>NC_003911.12:1545000-1865000 GCF_000011965.2 Ruegeria pomeroyi DSS-3
CTGTCAAAGGCAGCGGCGATCTGGGCCTGTGTCGGCGAATGCACCTTGCCCGCACTCACCTGCACGGGGATCGGCACCGAAACGGTATGGGTCTGGCCGATATAGGCCATGTCGAGCGCGAATGTCGCCTCGCGCGCTTCGAACCGGGTGCCGGCAGCCTTGAGCATCGCCATGCCGCGATCATGATGGTCCTGCATCACCGTGCCCAGCATATCGGTATCCAGCCCGTCGAGCATCGCGTTGAGGGTCTGCACGAAATCCTGCCGCATGTCGGCGATCACGCAACCCAGTGCCGAGGTCACGCCCGGATAGCGCGGCACGATGGCGCGCGCGATCCCGACCTCGGCCAGCATCGCACCCGCATGCAGCGCACCGCCGCCGCCAAAGGGCATGAAGGCGAATTTCTTGGGGTCGAAACCGCGCTCGATGCTGACCAGCCGCAAGGCGCCCGCCATGCGTGAGTTGGCCACCCGCAGGATCGCCTCGGCGGCCGCCAGCGTGTCGAGGCCCAGCGGTTGCCCGACATGGATGTCGATGGCCCGCGCCGCCGCCTCGACATCGAGGCGCGCAAGCTTGCCGCCGATGGGGTTCTCGGGGTCGATCCGGCCCAGCACCACATTGGCATCGGTCACGGTGGGGCGGTCGTTGCCCAGCCCATAGGCCACTGGCCCCGGATCGGAACCGGCGCTTTCGGGACCGATGTTCAACAGCCCGCCCTTGTCGACCCAGGCGATGGAGCCGCCGCCCGCGCCGATAGTGGTGATCTCGATCATCGGCGTGCGCACCACCATGCCAAAGTCGATCGAGGTCTGCGGCGCCAGCATCGAGCGCCCCTCGGCGATCAGTGAGACATCGAAACTGGTGCCGCCCATGTCACCGGTGATCACGTTGTCGTACCCGGCCGAGCGGGCGATAAAGCCCGCCGCGATCACCCCCGCCGCAGGGCCCGACAGCGCCGTTCTGATCGGAAAGCGGCAGGCGGTGTCCACATCCATGACGCCGCCGTTCGACTGCACGATCATGAACTCGCCGCCAAACCCGCCCGAGTCGAGCGCGGCGCCCAGCCGGCCCAGATAGCCCGAGACCTCGGGTTGCAGATAGGCGTTGAGCGCGGTGGTCGAGAACCGTTCGTATTCGCGGATCTCGGGCAGGATTTCCGAGGAGGCCGAGACATGTTCGTTGGGCCAGATCTCGCGCAGCGCGGCCACGGCGGCGGCCTCGTTGGCGGGATTGGCATAGGCGTTGGCAAAGAGGATAGCGACAGCGACACAGCCCTGATCCTGCAATTGCCGGGCTGCGCGGCGCACTGCATCCAGGTCAACGGGTGTGCGGATGGTGCCATCGGCAAGTGTCCGTTCCGGCACCTCCAGCCGGTCGCGCCGGTCCACCACCGGCTCGAAATCACCACGCAGGCCCCAGGTGCGGGGCCGGTCGCGGCGGCGCATCTCCAGCACGTCGCGCAGGCCTTGGGTGCAGATCACGCCCGTCCGCGCGCCCTTGCGCTCCAAGAGCGCATTGGTGCCCGCCGTGGTGCCATGCACCACCACGCCGACGCTGCCGATATCGGCAACCGCATCGGTGATGCCTTGCAGGAAGCCCGTGGACTGGTCGGGGCGCGAGGTCGGCACCTTGCCGACGCGGGCGGTGCCGTCGTTTTCATCGAGGACAAAGATATCCGTGAAAGTGCCGCCGACATCGACGCCGATCATCTTGCCGCTCATCGCATGCCCTCACGCCAGGTTGGGCCATAGAGGCGGTCGGCCTCGGCCGCGCTCAGGTAATCGCGCGCCACGTCCAGCGCCACGGCGGCCGGGTCGCGTTCGGCGGGTGGGCCATAGCCGCCGCCGCCGGGGGTCTCCAACCGCACCGCCTCGCCCTGTTTCAGGCGGATGCCGCGCATCTTGGACACCAGCGGCGGGTGTGGCCAGTCCGCGCCCTGTTGATACGAGAACACGTTCAGCGCCCCTTCCTCGCCACCGGCCACGCCCTTGGGCGCAAAGCGCCCGCGCTCGCCGAACAGGAACCCTTCGGCGCCGTTTTCCTCCAGAACTTCGATTTCATAGACCGCGCCCAGCCCGCCGCGATGCCGCCCCGCGCCTGCGCTGTCGCGCCTCAGCGCCCATTGCCGGAACATCACCGGATAAGCGGCCTCGAGGATCTCCAGCGGCGGGATGGTTGCCGTGGAAATCGGCGCGTTGCCGTGGTTCAGCCCGTCGCCCTCGGGCGATCCGCCATGGCCGCCGCCGTAAAAGCTGAACATCACCCAGGGCTTGCCATTGCTGCGCCGCCCGGCAATGGAAAGCGCGTTGATGGTGCCGTAGGCGTTCGCCACCACCCGGTCCGGCACCGCTTGCGCAAAGGCGCAGAACACAACGTCGATCATCCGCAGGATGGTTTCGGTGTAGCCGCCGGTTGGTGCGGGAAACTCCGCCGACAGGATCGAGCCCTCGGGAACCGTGACCTCGATAGGCCGCATCACACCCGCATTGGCGGGCAGCAGCGGGAAAATATGTTTGATGGCTACATAAACGGTGGCGATGGTGGTGGGCAGCGCGATATTCACCGGCCCGGCGCATTTCGGGGCCGAGCCGGTGAAATCGAGATGCATCCGGTCGCCCTTGATCTCCAGCGCCACCCGGATCGGCAGCGGTGTGTCGTCGATCCCGTCGTTGTCGAGGAAGTCCTCGGCCTCCCACCGCCCGTCCGGAATGGCCGCCAGTTCCGAGCGCATCAGCCGCTCGGCCCGTATACCCAGCGCGTCGAGCGCCGCATCGACCGTGCCCGCGCCGTATTCGTCCAGGAGTTCGTCCATGCGACGCACGCCCAGATCCAGCGCGCCCAACTGGCCGTTCAGATCCCCCTGCGCCGATTGCGGCAGGCGGGTGTTGCGCAGCAGGATGTCGATGATGTCCTGGTTGACCACACCCGCGCGCGCCAGCCGCACGGGCGGCAGCACAAACGCCTCTTGAAACACTTCGGTGGCGGCGGGGTTGTAATTGCCCGGCACCGCGCCGCCCACATCGTGCCAATGACCGACCGAGGCCAGCCAGCAGAACAGCTTCCCCTCCCGGAAATAGGGGCGCACAAGGCGCATGTCGCTCAGATGCGTGCCGCCGATATGGGCGTCGTTGAAGATGAAGATATCGCCATCGGCCAGGTCGCCGTCGGCGGCGACCTTCTCGATCACCGCCTTTACGGCAAAGGACATGACACCGACAAAGATCGGCAGGCCCGATTTGCCCTGCACCAGCGTGTCGCCTGTTTCGGCATGGTAAAGCCCGTGGCTCGCATCATGCGCCTCGGCGATGATCGGATTGAAGGCGGCGCGGAACAGGGTCGCGTCCATCTCGTCGGCGATCTGTTCCATGCGCCCGGCCAGGACCGACAAGGTGATCGGGTCGATATCGGTCATGTCCGCCCCCGCATTTCGCCCATGTCGTTCCACACGTCCTGCCGGGTGATCCTACCGCCGATCAACTCGAACCGGTCGATGAAACGGATGCCGGAAAAGGCGGTGCCATCCAGCCATTCGCCCGACAGCGTGCCCCGGCAATAGACGACCGAAGTATCGCCCGCTCCGGGCATGGCATCGAACCCGTCATAGGTCTTGGTCACAAAGCTGTAGCGTGGACGCGCCCAGTCGATCAGTTCGGACAGATCGGCCATGGGGCCGGTGCCGGGGAAATACATGGTGAACCCGTCGCCCTGCATCGCGCGGGCGGCGTCCAGATCGCGCGCCTCCATCGCGGCCAGATAAGCGCGGACCACCTCGGCCGGGTCGGGCAGGGCGGGGGCGGGGGTTTTCGTGTCGCGGCCGCGGTAATAGGCGTCGGGGGCCATTTCGTGGATCATCACCGTGATCCCATCCAGCGGCGCCGGCAGCACGAAGCGCACCGCATCCGTCAGCGCATGGCCCAGGCGGCGCTTGTCCTCTTCGCCATACCCTTTGATCAGGTGCAGTTCGACCACCGGCATCACATCCCTCCCTCGGATGAAAGCTGTATCATTGATAATACATTTAACCGGGATATAGTCAGAGGCAATTCTTTCCTTTAGAACGGGTCGAAAATGACAGAGCCGGGGATGCAGACGGGGGGCGGGGCGCGGATGCCCGCGGGCGCGAAATCGCGCCGCGTCTACCTGTCCTTGCTGGAACAGATTTCCGCCGGGCGGCTGGAGCCGAGCCGGAAACTGCCGGGCGAGGAACAGCTGGCCGAGGATTACGGCGTCTCCCGTGTCACCGTGCGCCGGGCGCTGGATGCGCTGACGGAAAACGGGTTCCTGTCGCGGCGTGCGGGCAGCGGCACCCGGGTGCGGCCCCGTCCCGCCGCGCCACAGCCGGTGACGATGGATTTCTCGACCCTGCTGCCGCAACTGGTGGAAATCGGGCGCAGCACCGAGGTGCGGCTGTTGTCCAGTCGCATGGATCAGGCCCCCGAGCATGTGGCGCGCGCGCTGAGCCTGGGGCCGGGCGAAGCGGTGCAGATCGCACAGCGAACCCGCAGCATCGGTGGAACGGCCTATTCGCATCTGACCACCTATGTGCCGTCGCGCATCGCGGCGGGCATCTCGGACGAGGACCTGTCGCGCGAGCCGCTGCATGTGCTGCTGGAGCGCAACGGAGTGCAGATCGCCGATGCGCGGCAGTCGGTTTCAGCCACCCTTGCAGGCCCCGAGGTAGCCTTGGCGCTGGGCTTGCCCGAAGGCGCGGCCTTGCTGTCGCTGGACCGGGTCATGCGCGACGCCGGGGGGCGTGGGGTCGAGTTTCTGAAAGGGCTTTACCGGCCCGACATGTTCCGCCTCGACATGAGCCTGGCGCGGGTCGAAAATGGCGAGGGCCGCCATTGGGAACCGGCCATCACCCCGCTCAAGGATACGCCCCGATGAGCGCGCCGCTGACCTTGCTGGACAGGCTGGTGGTCGACCCATGAGGTGCTGCGCCGCGAGGACGGCAGCGCGCTCCTTTGGGTCGACCGGCATCTGGTGCACGAGGGATCGCACCACGCCTTTGCGCGGCTGGCCGAGAGGGGCTTGCCGGTGGCCGAACCCGGCCTGACATTTGCGGTGGTCGATCACTATGCGCCCACGCGCCGGGCGGGGCCGATCGCCGATCCGGCGATTGCCCGCATGATCGAGACCCTGCGCGGCAATGCCGTCCGGCATGGGGTGCGCCTGTTTGATCTGGATGACCCCGATCAGGGGATCGTGCATGTGGTCGGGCCCGAGCAGGGGCTGACCCTGCCCGGCCTGCTGATCACCTGCGGCGACAGCCATACCTCGACCCATGGGGCATTCGGCGCGCTCGCCTTTGGCATCGGCGCGACCGAGGTGGCGCATGTGCTGGCAACCCAGACCATCTGGCAGCGCAAGCCGCGCGCGATGCGGATCACCGTCGATGGCACGTTGCCAGCGGGTGTGTCGGCCAAGGATATCGCGCTCAACTGGATCGCGCGGCTCGGCGCCGACGGGGCACAGGGCCATGCGGTGGAATATGCGGGCAGCGCCATTCGTAGCCTGTCGATGGAGGGTCGGATGACCCTGTGCAACCTGACCATCGAAGGGGGCGGGCGCATGGGCATGGTGGCCCCGGACGAGGTGAGCTTTGCCTATCTACGTGACCGGCCGCACGCACCGCGGGGCGGGGACTGGCACAAGGCGTTGGACAACTGGCAGGCCCTGGCCAGCGATGCCGATGCCCGGTTCGACCGCGATGTCGCCCTGTCGACCGAAGAGATCGCGCCCATCGTGACCTGGGGCACCAGCCCCGAACAGGCCCTGCCCATTGATGCGTCCGTACCCATCCCCGACACATTGCAGCCCGCCAAGGCGCAGGCCGCCCGCGCCGCGCTAGACTACATGGGGCTGGTGCCGGGCCGCCCGTTGGCGGGCACGCCGGTTGATCAGGTGTTCATCGGCTCCTGCACCAATGGCCGGATCGAGGATTTGCGCGCCGCCGCCGCTGTTCTGGCCGGGCGCAAGGCACGCGTGCCGGGGCTGGTGTCGCCCGGTTCGGCCCGGGTCAAGGCGCAGGCCGAGCAGGAGGGGCTGGACCGCGTGTTCACCGAGGCAGGGCTCGACTGGGTCGCGTCGGGCTGTTCCATGTGCGTGGGCATGAACGGCGATCTGGTCGCGGCGGGCAAGCGATGCGCCTCCTCGACCAACCGCAACTTTCGCGGCCGTCAGGGCAAGGGCGCGCGCACACATCTGATGTCGCCTGCCATGGTGGCGGCGGCGGCGGTGACCGGCACGCTGTGCGACGTTCGACCCATGTTGCAGGGGAGGGCGCTCTGATGGCGGGGTGGCGCGAACAGCGGGGCAGGGCGGTACTGCTGGCGATGGCCAATATCGACACCGATCAGCTGATCCCGGCGCGGTTCATGTCGACACCGCGCGCCGAGGGTTATGGCCGGTTCCTGCTGCACGACGTGCGGCGCATGTCCGAAGGCGCGCTTGACCCGGAGTTCCCGCTCAATGCCCATCCGGACGCCTGCATTCTGGTGACAGGGCGCAATTTCGGCAGCGGCTCCTCGCGCGAAGCGGCGGTTTATGCCCTTGTCGATGCAGGGATACGCGTGGTTGTGGCGCCCAGTTTCGGCGATATCTTTGCCGGCAACGCGGTCAACAACGGCCTGCTTCCGGCCCGCGTGAGTGAGGCGGATGCGGACCTGTTGGCCAAGACCCTGTCCTCAGGCGCGGGGAACGGTGTGGCCGATCTCGCCTCCGGGCTGCTGCGTATCGAGGGCGTGTCGGTTCCGTTCCAGTTGGATGAGGTCTGGCGGACCAAGCTGCTGAACGGATGGGACGATATCGACCTTACCCGCCTCCACGGCGCCGAAATCGCGGCCTATCGCACGCGTCTTCGCGCGGAACCGGGCCGCTTTCCGGGTGGGGATGCAACCTGACGCCCACGGCAGGGTGGCCAAGGCAGCAGGATTTCGCGGCCCGTGTGTGAAGCCGCTACAGACCTTGCCCGGAAGAGGCGCAAGACCCTCGCCCAAATGACTCGTTTCTTCGCTAGGCGCAAACGCGAGATACGCATCGCCCCCCTGAAACGATACATCCGCAGGCCCCGCGAAAACTTTCCGTAAAAAAGTGATCCATGTTTCACGGGCCCGCGTAATGGGGCTATGTTGACACAGACCCTAGATAGCCCGAGCGGCGCGAAACGCCTACGCGTCATGTCTCGCCACGAAAGAGAGCCTGTGTCGCAAAGCAAGACCGACTTTTCGCAGCAGACCAGGTGGATGCTGGCCGTTCGGGACAACCGCGATCGTCTGGCCTTTGCGGCATTGTTCGACCATTTCGCGCCGCGGCTGAAGGGGTTCGTCATTCGGTCGGGAACACCGGCCCATCAGGCCGAGGAAATCGTTCAGGACGTGATGCTGACCATTTGGCGCAAGGCGGCGATGTTCGATCCGCACCGTGCGCAGGTCTCGGCCTGGATCTATCAGATCGCGCGCAATCGTCAGATCGACATTGCCCGCAAGGAAAACCGGCCGATGCCGGAAGAGCTGAAAGAAGAGCCGGGCACGGAACCGGACGCCAGCCAGATACTTGGCCTTGAACAAGAGGCCGGACAGCTGAAACAAGCTCTCGCCAATCTGAAACCGGAACAGCGCGAGATCATCGAGAAGGCCTATTTGGGCGAGCTGACGCACCAGGAGATCAGCGCCCAGACCGGTCTGCCGCTGGGAACCATCAAGTCACGTATCCGGCTGGGGCTGGAACGTTTGAGATACGAGTTGAAGGACCTCAAGCAATGAGTGCCATAAACCATCACGTCCCCGACGCCATGTTGGCGGCCTATGCGGCAGGAACGCTTCCCTATGCGTTTGCGGTTGCCGTGGCCAGCCATGTGTCGCTGTGCGCGCAGTGCCGTGTGGCGCTAGAGGCGCATCAGGCTGTTGGCGGGGCCGTATTGGAAACCGCTGATGCCGTGGCGGTGTCTTCCTCGCTCAAGGACAGCATTCTTGCGCGGCTGGACGATCCGTTTACGCCCGAACCTGTCTATGAGCGCAGCGGAATCTACCCGGGTCCGGTGATCGAGGCCATGCAGCGCCGGGCGCCCAAGTGGAAGAAACTGGGCATGGGCGTGCGTCAGGATATCCTGTCGGCGGATGCCCATGGCTCTGTCAGGCTGCTTTACATCCCGCCGGGTCAGGCCGTTCCGGACCACAGCCACAACGGGCTGGAGATGACGCTTGTCCTGCAAGGCAGCTTCAGCGACGCCACCGGCCATTTTGGCGTGGGCGACATAGAAATTGCCGACGAAACGCTGGAACACACACCGGTTGCCGATCAGGGCGATGCCTGTATCTGTCTTGCCGCAACGGATGCGCGATTGCGCTTCAACGCGCTGATGCCAAGGCTTCTGCAGCCGCTGTTCCGGATCTGATCGACCCAGGTCGCAACACCAGGACAAGCACCGGGTGGGTGGTGGTTGGTTTTCTGTGTCAGATGGCCGGGTTGCGAACCCGCACGGGGTATCATCGGAACCTGCCGCTTCGCGATCGGGTGCGGATGCGCCGACGCCGTTACCTGCCGCGATAAACGAGGATGTCGGGCAGGTAGTCCATGCAGCGTATCGCCCAGGAAAACGGGGCCGGGAAATCCGTGCGAAACCGGCGTTTTCGCATCGCTTTCAGCACATGCTCGGCGGCGGTCTCGGGCGTCATCAGCATCGGCATGCGAAAGCTGTTCTTGGCGGTCAGGCGGGTCTTGATGAAACCGGGGTTGACCAGACGCACGGTGATACCGGTGCCTTTGAGGTCAAAGCGCATGGTTTCGGCCAGGCTGACAAGCGCCGCCTTGCTGGCCCCGTAGCCGATGGCTGCGGGCAGCCCGCGATACCCGGCCAGAGACCCGACCAGCGTGATATCTCCGCGCCCCTGTCTGACAAAGCCCGGCACAACCTCGCCAAGCACACGCAGCGCGCCGGTGAAATTGACGTCACTCATCCTGAGCGCCGCATCGCTGTCCCAATCGGTGGCACGCATCGGCTCATAGGCGCCGGCGTTGTAGATCACGCCATCGAGCGGGCCGACCGAGGCCGCGGCCTTTTGCACGGCGGCTGTGTCGGTAACGTCCAGCGGGACCACCAGGGCGTTTTGCAACTCGTCACGCAGCTGTTCAAGCCGGTCCCCGTTGCGCGCGGACAGGATCACGCGCGCACCTTCGCCATCCAGGCGTTTCGCCAAAGCGCGCCCCAGGCCTTCGCTGGCGCCGATCAGCCAAAAGGTTTTGCCGGAAAACTGCGTCATTCTTTGGTACCGCGCAAATCATACCCGTCGCTGACAAGATGCTCTGGCGGGTGCTGCTTCTTCAGAAACGGCGCGCGCTTCAGATAAAGGATCGCTGCCTGCCAATGGATCAACGCCAGAACTCTGGCCGCCCCCAGGGGCCGGCGGATCGCGGCCCATGCCAATGACGCACTGGTTGCGGGGCGGCGCTCGCCCGACAAGGTCGCCAATACCCCGTGATCGCCGTTCTCGAACGAAATACGAATGTCGATCTGCGTGTCGGTCATGCCAAAATTGAACGCATAGTGACCCGCGATTCTCTGGAAGGGCGAAACATGCATGAGCTTTTCGGCGATCAAGGTGTCGCTCTTGCGGATCGGCGCAAACCCGTCACGGGCGCAGAAATAGCAATGGCGCTGCCCGAAGGTGCTGTTGACCTCGGCCACGAAGGCGCGCGGCGTACCGTCAACGAGGGCGATCCAGAAGCTGACCGGGTTGAAATGGAACCACAGGAAACTGGGTTGCGTCAGCAGCAGGAGCTGGGCATTTTCCGTCGCCAATCCGCGCTCTTGCAGCAGTGACCGGAACCAGTGCACGCCGTGCCCGTTATCGCGCGCGCCGCCGTGGCGGTGATCCCAAAGGGACCACAGGTTAAAGCGATTGCGCGAGATCAGCAGGGGCCCGGCGGGGCCAAGATCCGTCAGCACGTAATCCACGCCATATGTGAACGAGTTTCGAAGCGCGCCACGGCGCGCGTGATGGGTTCGGGCCTGAATATGTTCCAGCATCATGATGGGTCTACGCGCGCGCGCGGGGATCGGATCACTTTGAACAAATGTTCCTCGAAACAAAAATGATCCGGCTGCCAAGGCCTTACGTAATCGCCTCATACCATTCCTGAGGCGAGGACAGCATGTACGATCAAACCCAAGGCCCCCGCAAACGGATCGCCATCGTCGGGGGCGGCATTTCGGGCCTTTCCGCCGCGTATTACCTGGCACCGTTTCACGACGTCACCCTGTTCGAAGCGGCCCCGCGTCTGGGCGGGCACGCGCGCACGGTGCTGGCAGGAAAGAACGGCGATCAGCCGGTCGACACGGGTTTCATCGTCTTCAACTACGTCACCTACCCCTATCTGACCCGGCTGTTTCGCGATCTCGACGTGCCGGTGATCAAAAGCGAAATGAGCTTTGGCGCCAGTATCAACGACGGGCAGCTGGAATATGGCCTGAATACCCTGACCGCCATCCTGGCCCAAAAGGGCAATCTGCTGCGCCCGCAGTATTTCAAGATGATCGCCGACATCCTTCGGTTTGGAAAACGTGCCGAAGCGGCCGCCCGGGATGACGACAAGACCATCGGTGAGCTGGTCGACGAGCTGGGGTTGGGATCGTGGTTTCGCAACAACTATCTGATGCCGATGTGCGGCGCGATCTGGTCGACGCCCGTGGCCGAGGTGGACCGGTTCCCGGCGAAATCGCTGGTGCAGTTCTTTCGCAACCATGCGCTGTTGGCAGGCTCGGGCGAGCATCAGTGGTGGACCGTCAAGGGTGGCAGCATCGAATATGTCCGCAGGCTCGAGGCTGCCCTGGTCGCGCGTGGATGCACGCTTCGCACCAACATGCCTGTCGAACAGGTGCAGCGAGACGATTTTGGCGTTCATATCCAGACAGGCGATGCGCAGCGTGCCACCTTTGACGAGCTGATCCTGGCCTGTCATTCGGACCAGACCCTGAAGATCCTCGGCGCAAACGCCACCAAGGCGGAGGCAAGCGCGCTTGGCAGTATCCGCTACCAGGCCAACAAGGCGGTTCTTCATTGCGACACCGGGCAGATGCCGCGTCGCAGGGCCTGCTGGTCAAGCTGGTCCTACCGGTCGCAAGATGGCGATATCGGCGTCACCTATTGGATGAACAAGCTTCAGGGCATCCCGGAAAGCGATCCACTCTTCGTCACCCTGAACCCGTCCAAGCCCATCCACAGCGAGGCGGTCTATGACGAGGTCCAGTTTCACCACCCGGTGTTCGACAAGGCCGCGCTGAAGGCCCAGCAGGATATCCGCCAGATGCAGGGCCAGAACCACACATGGTTCGCCGGCGCGTGGAACCGGCACGGATTCCACGAGGATGGCATCGCCAGCGCCATGCGCATCGTGCGCGCCCTTACCAATACGCAGCAACTCAAAGGAATGGACCATGCGTTTCACGAACAAAGCCCTGAAGTCGAATTTCCTGTCGACATGCGAGCGTCTGCATGAGGGGCAACTGACCCTGCGCACGCCCGAGGGCGAGCGCTATCGGTTCGGTACCCGCGGTCCCGAGGCGGAAATGGTCATCCGCGATTGGGCCGCCGTGTCGGCCATGGCCGCGCATGGGCAGGTCGGGCTGGGCGAGACCTATGTTCAGGGAATGTGGGATACGCCATCCATCGAAGGTTTGATGACCCTGGCGATGAACAATCGCGACCACCTTGGCGCCTATGATCAGGCCAGCCCGTTCCACAAGGCCAAGTTCCGTCTGGTCGATACCGTGATGCGCGCAAACTCGCGCCGCGGATCGCGCCGGAACATCCGCTCTCATTATGACGTCGGCAACGAGTTCTACGGGCTTTGGCTGGATGACGGCATGACCTATTCGTCGGGCCTGTTCGAAACTGGCGACACCGACCTTGCGCGTGCGCAGACCCGCAAGAACAACCGCGCCCTTTCCCGGCTCTCGCAAGGCGAGCGCGTTCTCGAGATCGGCTGTGGCTGGGGTGGTTTCGCCGAACAGGCCAGCCAGGAAGGCTGGGATGTGACGGGTGTCACGATCTCCCGCAATCAGCACAGCTATGCGGAGTGCCGCCTTGATGGGCGGGCCGATATTCAGCTGCGGGATTATCGCGACATCACCGGGACATACGACAACATCGTCTCGATCGAGATGATCGAGGCCGTTGGCGCGCGGTACTGGCCCAGCTATTTCGCAACCCTCAAACGCAACCTTGCCGAAGGGGGGCGCGTGCTGTTGCAGGCGATCACCGTCAAGGACAGCTTTTTTGAAACCTACAAGACCACCTCCGACTATATCCGCCAATATGTCTTTCCCGGCGGCATGTTGCTGTCGGACAGCGTGATCGCGAAGCAGGCCGGCGATGCCGGGTTTGCACTGTGCGACAGCTTTGCCTTTGGTCAGGACTATGCCCGGACCTGCCGGATATGGGCCGAGCGTCTGAGCGCGCAGAAGCGCCGGATTGCCGAGATGGGGCATAGCGAGAGCTTTTTGCGCAACTGGCAGTACTACCTCGAAATCTGCGCGGCCTCCTTTGCTGTGGGTCACACCAACGTCGTTCAGGTGGAACTGGCCCATGCGTAGCAGCATCGCGCTTCTCTGGGTGCTCCTGACCTCGGTCGGCGCACAGGCCAACACGGTGGGCGGCGTGCTGCCGGATGCCGAGTTGCGCGGCGCTGCGACCTTCCGTTTCGTGGGCTTGCCGCTTTACGAGGCGCGGCTGTACACCCGGTCCGGCGCGCCGCTGGACTGGAACGAGGATTTCGGGCTCGAACTGCGGTATCTGCGCACCCTCACGCAGCGTGATCTGGTCGAGGGCACCCTGCGCGAGTTCGCGCGACTGGGCTCGTCACTGCCTGTGCGTGAGCAGCTTGAAACCTGCTTCAGCGACGTGCGCAAGGGAGACCGCTACACAGCGGTGTCCAAGGGGCCGAACAGGATCGCATTCTGGCTGAATGGCAGGAAAACCTGCACGCTTGCGCATCCGCAGATCAAATCCCGCTTCATGGGTATCTTTCTGGGCGAAAGCACCCGCTCGAAATCCTTTACCCACAAGCTGAAAGGCGAGTGATGCTGTACCCGCGCGTCAGTCTCTATGCCTTGATGCTGGCGGCGGCGGGCATACCGCTGTACATTCACCTGCCGCGCTTCGCCTCGTTGAATCTGGGGATCGGGCTGGGCACGGTCGGGGCCATCCTTTTGCTGATCCGGCTGGTCGATCTAGTGCAGGATCCGTTGATCGGCTGGGCCATCGACCGCTGGCCACGGGCGCAAACCACGTTTGCAATCACCGCAGCGCTTGGGCTGGCAACCGGCTTTCCGCTGCTGTTTTCGCTCAGCGCCGGTCCGCAGGTGGAAGCCCGGGTCATCGCGATCCTTGTGCTGCTCTTTTCCTCCTACAGCCTGGGGATGATCCTTCTTTATGCCCGCAGCGCAACCCTTGCCGCGACCCCGGCGCCGCGTGACGTGATGACGATGGCGGCCTACCGCGAAGGCGGGATGCTTGCTGGGGTCGTGGTCGCGTCCATCGTGCCAACGCTCTTTGTTGCCATGGGTGCAGGCGCGCAGGGCTATCCGGCCTTCGGGCTGTTTCTTGGCGCGCTCGCGCTGGTCTGTGCCGCCATATCGCTGCCTATCTGGCAGCGCCATCCGGTTCCGGGCCATCCCTTGTCACTTGCTGGTCTCGCTCGATCCGGCGCGATGCGGCTTTTGGTGCTGGCATTGGTCAACAGCCTGCCGGTTGCCATAACATCCACCCTGTTTCTGTTCTTCGTCGAGGATCGGCTTCAATTGCCGGGCAAGGCGGGTCCGCTGTTGATCCTGTTCTTTCTCAGCGCCGGTCTGAGCCTGCCGCTGTGGACAGGGTTGAGCCATCGCGCCGGACCCAAGGCCACACTTCTGATCGCAATGCCACTGGCCATCCTCGGCTTTGTTGGCGCGGCGTTTCTGGCCCCCGGAAATCTGGTCGGTTTCGCCCTTGTGTGCATCGCCTCGGGCGCGGCGCTGGGGGCGGATATGGTGATCTTGCCCGCCATGTTCTCGGTCGCGTTGAACCGGGCCGGGCTGGAACCCTCGCTTGCCTTCGGGATCTGGTCCTTTGCGGGCAAGCTTGGCCTTGCGCTGGCCGCCTTCCTTGTCCTGCCCTTGCTTGAACGCAACGGGTTCACCCCCGGCGCGCTGAACAGCGCCCAGGCACTGACCAGCCTGAACATCTCTTACGCCGTCATTCCCTGCATCCTGAAACTTGGCGCAATTGCCCTTGTCCTTGCGCTCCCCTCCGAGGGTCGATCCACATGAAACTTCTGACCATCCTCTCGCTGCTGGTGCTTTTGGTCATATTCGCCAAAGCCATGTTCCTGAGCTTTCGCGCGCAAAGCCCCGAGGACTATGCGGGCACCGGCCCTGCCTTTGTCCTGAAGACGCACCTGTCGGGCCCGATCCTGTCCGAGGGGCTGATCTATGGGCCGACGGGCAAGATGACCAACAGTTTCGTCGCCAGGATGGTGGGCGAATGGGAGGGCGATACCGGAACGCTGAGCGAGGAATTCACCTATTCCAATGGCAAACGGCAAAGCCGCAAGTGGTTCCTGAAACAGGGGGAGGGCAACAGTTTCACCGCCACGGCCGATGACATCATCGGCGAGGCGCGCGGCACCGTTTCCGGGTCTACCATCAAGATGGAGTACAAGATCGTGCTGCCCGAAGATGCCGGAGGTCACAGCCTGTCGGTGACCGACTGGCTGTATCTGACCGAGAATGGCGTGATCATGAACAAATCCGAGATGCGCAAGTTCGGCATCAAGGTCGCCGAGCTGATCGCCACCATGCGCCCGGACCCTGATGCACAACCCTGAACCCGGATCGTTCAAACCCAAAGGAGCCGCCCGCATGACAAGAAAACGTCCCTTGCTGGCGATTGCCGTTGCCCTGGCAACGGCGGCCTTTGCGCTGTCCCCGTTCCTGACCCAAGAGTTTGCGGGTTTCAGGCCCGAGCAGTTCCCCGTGGTTATCGATTTCTGGCCGGTTCAACCCGCCGGCTGGGCCTTCGGCATCTGGGGCGTGATCTACCTCTGGCTGCTCGCGGGCGCGCTTTGGGGATGGTTCCGGGCGCCCCATGACCCCGACTGGCAGCAGATGCGCATCCCACTGTTGGTGAGCCTTTGTCTTGGCATTTTCTGGATTGCGGCGGCGAATGCGGCGCCGATCCTGGCGACTGTCATGATCTTTGCCATGGCGGCAGGCGCCATCGTCGCCATGCTGCGCGCCGGGGACGATGCCCGCGTCTGGCAGGTCCGTCCGGTGGCGCTCTACGCGGGGTGGCTGACGGTGGCGAGCGGGGTTGGCACGGGCGTTGTGCTGAGCGGCTATGGCGTGATGACAGCTCAATCGGCGGCGTTGACAATGCTGGCCTTGGTTATGCTGGTTGCACTCTGGGTCCAGTTCCGCAGGCCAGCCGAATGGGCCTATCCGGTGGCAATCATTTGGGGCCTTTGCGGGGTGTGCGCGGCCAATCTGCCGTCAGGAAACTGGCCGGTGATCGTGCTGTCTGCGATCGGCGTTGCGGCCTTGGCCGCCGGCTTTGTGTTGCGTGGGCGCGCGGGGAAGTCGCGCCGCGCTTCTTAGGGGCATTGGTTTTGGCGGCGCCGGTGCAGGGTTTATCCGTCGATGAGCCCGACCAGGCATCACGCCAAGCTGCCATCGGTGTCGCGCACAGCAACCGCGCAACACCGGTCCGCAGCGCCGGACCGGATTGCAGGCAGTCATGCCTCCCTTGCCGACGCGCCGAGTTGTTGAAACAATGGGGGTGGCCATAGATCGGATCGCAGAGCGTGAACCTGACGGATGAAGAAGCTGACCTGATCTTTTCGATCATGCGGGACCTGAGTGGAGAGTTCGACCATTCCGAGGTCCGTCGGCGCGTGGGTCAGAAGCTGCTCGATCTTCTCAAGGCGGATTACTTTGCCTCTTACGTCTGGGACAGCGATGCCCAGCAATTCGTCTCGTGTGTCCAGATCAACATGACGGATGACAACCTGCGACGATACGAAAGCTATTTCCAGTTTCACGACCCGATCACACCGACCCTGCAAAGGCGAAAGAAGGCGACGCCTGTAAGCGAGGTGATGCGCCACGACCGCCTGGTCAAGACCGAATTCTTCAACGATTTCCTGAAACAGGACGGCCTGTGCTACGGGATGAATTACTTTGCCTATGACCGGGGCGACAACATCGGCGATCTTCGCATTTGGCGCGGTGCACATCGCGAGGATTTCACGCCCAGGGATGCCCAGTTTGTCGATGCGGTCGGGCCCAGCCTGGTCAATGCCCTGATCCGGGCGCGGAGCGCCAAGGAACAGGTTCCCTCTCTCCGCTTTGCCCAGATTGCCGATGATCTGGGGTTCACCTCTCGCGAAGCCGAGGTATCGGATCTGTTGGTGACCGGCCTTACCGACGAAGAAATCTGCACCAAGCTCGGCTTTTCCAAGCCGACGCTGCGGTCGCATATCGCGTCGATCTTCCGCAAATCCGGGCTTAACCGGCGCAGCCAGCTGGCCCAGTTCCTGGCCGAGAAAAATCATCATTTGTGATGATAGGAAACTGATCTCGCGAAATCCTATCCTGCTCTCCAGTCATGAGGGAGGCAGGAATGACGCTGGATTTGGCGCGTTTGAGCGCAACCGAAACCGTCGCCGCGATCCGCGAGGGATCGCTCTCACCGGTCGCATATGCCGAAGCTCTGGCGGATCGGGCCGCGCGGCATGCGGGCCTGAACGCGCTGCAGAGTTTCGATGCCGGTGACCTGATACAGGCGGTACGCCAGGCTCATGCGGCGCACCGACTGGGGGCGCTTTCCGGGCTGCCGGTCGTGGCCAAGGACAACATCAACACCACGACCCATCCGACGTCCGCCGGGACCGGGGCGCTGCTGGGTCATAAGCCCGCGACAGATGCCGGCGTCGTCAGGCGGATCACCGCGGCGGGCGGGGTCATCGGGGCCAAGGCCGGTATGCACGAACTGGCCTTCGGCATCACGTCCAACAACGCGGTGACCGGGGCGGTCCGCAATCCGCATGACCCCGCGCTGATCCCGGGCGGGTCTTCGGGGGGCACCGCCGCCGCCATCGCCGCGGGGATTTTCCCCCTGGGCCTGGGGACCGACACGGGCGGGTCCTGCCGCATTCCGGCGGCGCTGTGCGGCACCGTGGGCTTCCGGCCCAGCACGGGCAGATACCCCCGCGACGGGGTGGTGCCGATCTCGCATACGCTCGACACCGTCGGCTCGTTTGCACGATGTGTCGCGGATATCTCGTTGCTTGACGAGGTGATGACCGGTCACCCGACGCTTCGGCGCGATGACCTGGCGGGGGTGCGCCTGGGGCTGCCGACAGTCCGGTTCTTTGAAAACCTGGATCCCGCTGTCGAAAGGGCCACCGCCGACGCCCTGACCAGGCTCGAGGCCGCGGGGGCCACGATCGTCGAGGTTTCCTTGCAGGACATCTGGGCCCATGCCGAGGCATTCAGCATCCCGGTCGGCCTGTACGAGGTTGTGCGCGACCTGCCGCACTACCTTCAGGAACACGCGCCAGAGGTCAGCTTCGAGGCGCTGGTCGCGGGGATCGGTTCCCCGGACGTCAAAGGCTTCATCGCCAGTCAACTTGGCGAGGATGCCATCCCCGAACAGGCCTATCGCGAGGCGATGGAGGTTCACCGCCCGGCGATGCTTCGCATTTACAGGTCGGTTTTTGGTGAAAACGCGCTGGACGCGATCGTGTTTCCGACCACGCCGCTGACCGCGCGCCCGATTGGCGACGACGAAACGGTCGAGCTGAACGGGGCACGTGTGCCCACGTTTCCAACCTATATCCGCAACACCGATCTGGCACCGAATATCGGGGCACCCGGTATCTCGCTTCCCTGCCAGCTGTCCTCGGGTCTTCCGGTCGGCATCGAGTTCGATGCCCTGCCGGGCGCCGACGGGTCCCTGCTGGCCCTGGCCAGCGCCGCGGAAAAGGCAATGGCGCAATAGACGCCGCACTCAACAAAGGGAGAAGAATGATGTTCAAAATGAAAGCGAAACTCTTGGCGGGCGCCGCTGTGGCGCTGGTTCTGGGCACGGCATCCGCCGTTGCCGATATCAAGGTCGGGGTGCTGCTGCCGGAGTCCGGCCCGGCGGGCCTGTTCGGGCCATCCACCCGCAACTCGGCCCTGTTGGCCGCCGAGGCGATCAATGCCGGTGGCGGCATCAACGGCGAACAGATCGAGCTGGTCTTTGCGGATGTCGGTGTACCGCCCGCCGAAGCGGCCCAGGCCGCATTGCGCCTGTGGAAGGGGCAGGGCGCTCAGGCCTTTGTCGGCATGCATGACTCGGCGGTGCGCGAGGCGCTGATCGGGCGTTTCAACGGGCAGGTTCCCTATGTCTATACACCTGTCTACGAGGGCAACTCCTGTGCGCCCGGCCTTTATGTCACCGGCGAGACGCCAAGCCAGCAGCTTGCGCCGGTGATCCCCTATCTTGCCGGGAAAGAGGGCGTGTCGAAATGGTATCTGATCGGCCATGACTATAACTGGCCCCGTGATACCAATGCCCTGGCCAAGGGATATATCGCCGAGGCGGGCGGCGAGGTCGTTGGCGAAGAATACGTGCCGTTCACGGTCAGCGAGTTCGACTCCTCGCTGCAACGTATCCGGGAGAGCGGCGCCGATGCGGTTCTGATCACGCTTGTGGGCGGCGGCTCGGTCGGCTTCAACGTCAGCTTTGCCGGCTTTGGCCTGGATGATCAGGCGATCCGCCTGGGCACGCTGATCGAGGAAAACACCCTGGCCGGGATCGGGGCGGAGAATGCCGACAGGTTGTATTCCTCCTCGGGCTATTTCGCCTCGATCAAGACCGAGGCGGCGGCGTCTTTCGCGGCCGATTACGCAGCTGCCTTTGGGGGGGACGGGGCCGCGCTGAACGGTCTTGGTCAATCGGCCTATGAGGGGCTGATGCTGCTTGCAGCGCTGGCCAACAAGGCCGGAAGCCTGGATGTTGCGGCCATGGATGCCGCTGCCGAGGGCACCAGCTGGACCTCGCCACGGGGCGCCAATGTCCTGACCGGTCGCCATATGGCGCAGACGATCTATCTTGCCGATGGCAGCGGTGGCGCCTTCGAGGTCGTTGCCGCGTTTGACAGCGTAGCCTCCTCCGAAGCCTGCACGAACTGATCGCCCGGCCATGTCATCCGTTCTGTTTCTGAACCTCGCCTGGCAGATCAGCACCCTGGCGCTGGTGGCCCTGGGGCTTGCCATCGTGTTCGGCAAGTTGCGGATCATGAACATGGCGCATGGCGAATTCGTGATGATCGGGGCCTATGCCCCGGTCATCACATCGTCGCTGGGCCTGTCTGGGTGGTGGCAGCTTCCCGTTTGTCTTCTGAGCGTCGGGCTGGTTGCCTTCGTGCTCGAGCGTGCGATCATCCGCCACCTTTATGGCCGGATGTTCGACAGCCTTCTGGCCACCTGGGGCATTGCCATTCTGCTGCGTGAAACGGTCGAGCTGATCTTTGGGCGCGGCTATCAATCGGTCAGCCCGCCAATCGGCGGCACGCTCCGCCTGTTCGGGGCCGATTATCCCGCCTATCGCATCGCCGTGATCGTCGGCATCGTCTTGGGATTCGCGGCCCTTTACTGGTGGAGCACCCGGTCCCGCGTTGCGGTCCGGATCAAGGCGATGGTCGGCAACCCCGAGCTGGCCGAAGCCGTCGGTATCGACACCGCCCGATTGTCCGCCGGCGCTTTCGTCTTTGGCTGCTGCACCGCCGGGTTGGCCGGGCTGGTTCTGGCACCAACCATCCGCATCGAACCGATGATGGGGCTCGATTACCTGATCCGGTCGTTCTTTGCCCTTGTCGTCGGCGGCCTTGGCAGCCTCGAGGGGCTGGGCATCGGCGCGGGCATCATCGCGGGAACGCAATCCGTCCTCGGAGCAGTCGCCAACCAGACCTATGGCTATCTGGCAGTTCTCACTCTCTCGATCCTCTTTCTCTGGGTGAAGCCCGATGGCATCCGTTCTTCTTCCCGTTAGCCTGCTTCTGGCGGCGCTGCTTCTGATCCCCGAGCTGTTCGGGGATTTCACGGCCTATCAGATCGGCCTTTACCTGATCTATGGCATCGCGGCTCAGGGCATCGGCTTTCTCTGGGGCAAGACCGGGGTTTTGCCGCTGGGGCAGGCGCTGTTCTTCGGCTTTGCGGCTTATGTCACCGCCATCACCCTGCGCGCCGAAACCGGCCTGATCACGGAGCTGGCGCTTGCCGTTGCCGTACTGGTCGCGATTGCCGTGTTTGCCTGCGCCCTGGCCGCCCTGATCTTTCGGGGGCGTAATGACAGCGGGCCCTACTTCTCGCTGATCACGCTGGCGCTGGTGATGATCGCCGAACAGATCGCGGGCACGGCGACCACCCTGACCGGCGGTTTCAACGGGCTGAGCGGTTTCGACAGCCTCGGCAAGCTCGACCCGTTTGCCGGTTTCTACTACGTCATCGTCGGGGTCACGGTTGCGGTCAGCCTGCTGCTTTTTGTGTTGAACAGGCTGCCGGTCAACCTGATCGCCAGGGCGGTGGCGGATAACGAGCCGCGCCTGCAATTGCTTGGCTTTCCCACTCATATCATCAAGGGGGCGGCCTTTGCCTTTTCTGCCGTCATCGCGGCGCTGGCGGGGGGGGGCTGTTTGCCTTCGCATCAGGGGATCGTGACCCCGACTTCGATGGGATTTGGCCTGTCGGCAGAGCTGGTGATCCTAACTGCCGTGGGCGGGCGCTATCACGTGCTTGGTCCCCTGATCGGGGCGGTGCTGGTCGGCTGGGCCTCGGCCGAGCTGCGCGACAGTTTCCCCTATTGGGAACTTCTGATGGCGGTGGCCTTCATCCTTGTCGTGTTGAAGGCGCCCGGCGGGATCGCGGAACTGCTGGAGGCCGGATACCGGCGCGTGCGCGCCACGAAACCCGGTGCCCCCTCCAAGGTCATTGCCGCCCCGCCCACCAAGGCGGTCGACGCGGCGGGCCCCTTGCGCTTTGACGATGTTCATCTGCAAATCGGCGTCGTCCGGATCCTGAATGGCGTGTCTTTCCAGACCCCCGCCACCGGGATCGTCAGCATCATCGGCCCCAACGGCGCGGGCAAGACCAGCACGCTGAACACCATCACCGGCAATCTGCGCATAACCGGTGGCCGCATTACGTTCGGCAGGCGCAAGATCGACTCCCGCCCGCCCTACAAGGCCCTGCACAGCGGAATTGGCCGCAAGTTGCAGGTGCCTTCGGTGTTCTTCTCGATGAGCGTGTCGGAAAACCTTGCGATTGCGATGATGGCGAACCGGTCGCGGCTGCTCGATCTGCTGCGCCCCTCGACCTATCGCTGGCGCTCACGGTCGCTGTCAGACCTGCTTGACCATCCCTCGGTACCGTTGAAGGAAGAGCTTGTCGAACCGGTCGACCACCTGCCACAGGGCCACCGCCAGTTTCTGGAATATGCCATGACGATCGCGGCGGAACCGCAGGTCTTGCTGCTGGACGAACCCTGTGCGGGTCTGTCGCCGGATGAAACGGCGCTGATGACCGATCTGGTACGACACTATCAGGCCGAAACGGGCGGGCTGGTGATCGTGATCGAGCACGACATGAGTATCGTCGAGGCGATCTCTGACAAGGTGCTGGTGATGCATCTGGGGCAGGTTCTGGCGTTCGATACGTTCGAACAGGTCCGCCGCAACCCAGAGGTTCAGGCCGTTTATGCCGGAGGCACGAAATGAGCGCATTGCTTGAAATCGACGCCCTGACCGGCGGGTATCGCGATACCAATGTCCTGTTCGGACTCTCCGCCCGGATCGACGCGGGCAGCGTTCTGGGTGTCTTCGGCAGGAACGGTGTGGGCAAGACCACGCTCGCCCGGCTGGTACAGGGAAGCCTGCTCGCCGTCAGCGGAGACATTCGGATATCGGGGCATTCCGTCGCTGCCCGCCCGGCACATGTTAGAAGAGCGATGGGGATCGGCTATATGCCACAGACTTCGATGGTGTTCGACGATCTGACCGTCAGAGAGAACCTGAACCTGGGCACCAACCGGGACACGCCTGAGCGCTATTTCGAGCGCTTTCCCAGGCTGGCGGAGCGGCTGGACCAGCCGGCGGGCACCATGTCGGGGGGCGAGCGCAAGATCCTGGCCTTTGTCCGCACGATGATCGAAGACACCAGCATTCTCGTTCTCGATGAACCCTCCGAGGGCGTCCAGCCCGAAAACATCGAGCTGATGGCGGACTGCCTTGAGGAGCGTGCGGCGGCGGGGGCGGCAGTGCTGTTATGCGAACAGAACCTTGGCTTTCTGGCGCGCATTTCAACCGGGTATCTGGGGCTTGATGCGGGCAAGGTGGTGCTGGAGAAACCTGCAGACGAGGTATCGGTTGCGCAATTGAGGTCGGTCTTGAGCCTCTAGTCAGAACCGGCCGTTTCACCCCCGGTTGAAATCCCGCCGTGCGGGCCTTGCCTGTCATGCCACCTGCATAGGACACAAGCAGATGGTGCGGAATTGATTTGACCTTGGCGAGGGCAGGCCGCGAAATGGCCAGGCGGCTTTGTTCATCAAAGCTTATCCGAGCATTAAACAGGGTGACAACGACATGAATGGGCCGCGCCCGATATCAACCGGACAGGGCCATCACCTGTCATGCGACCTTTCTGTCTTGGGCTTTGAGCCGTCCCGGTATTGGAAATCAGATGTCCTTTGATAGCCTGGTCAAGTCGCGCATCATCGCGCATATCGTCGGCGAACGGCGCCAGATGCAAAGGCGCGCCGCGTTCGAACGCCGCCGCGCCCGCCGGGGGGCGGGGCATGTCGTGGATTATTTCCATGACATGGCCGACCCTTACTGTCACCTGACGGCGCAGGTGCTGCACCGTTTTCAGGAACGCTACGACATCGCGCTGCGCCCGCACCTGATATCCGGGCCGCCGGACTGGGCCGCGCCCGACCGGGCCGGGCTGGACGCCTATGCACGGGCGGATGCCGCGCGGCTGGCGCAAAGGGCGGGGCTTTCCTTTCCGGCGACACCTGTGCCCCCCACCGCCGAACGGCTGGCCAGGGCCCGCGCTCAGTTGGCCGCATCGCTGACGCAACCCGATTTCGCGCAGACAGCCGTTGCGCTCTCCAACGCGGTGTGGCAGGGCGCCGCGTTTCCCACCGCGCCCGAGACCGACCCGGCCGAGGCGATGGCGCAGGGCGATGCCCGGCTTGCGCAACAGGGGCACTATCTTGGCGCAACCTTCTGTTATGGCGGCGAATGGTACTGGGGTCTCGACAGGCTGCATTACCTCGAGACCAGATTGCGCGCGCTTGGTGCCGCCAGGCCCGGTGCGCCCACGGACCTTATCTTCTCACCACCCGACCCCGACCCGCAGCCCGCCCATCACCGGGGGGAAGTGATCGAGGCCTTCATCTCCTTTCGCAGCCCGTATTCCTATCTTGCCTTTGACCGCGCCCGCGACCTTGCCCGGGCCCGTGGGGCCGAATTCCGCTTTCGCCCGGTTCTGCCGATGGTCATGCGCGGCCTGCCGGTGCCCAGGGCGAAACGGCTCTACATCATCCATGATGCCGCCCGCGAGGCGCGGCGGCTGGGCCTTCCCTTTGGCCGTATCTGCGACCCGCTGGGGCTGGCGGTCGAGCGCGGCTATGCCTTGATCGGATATGCGCGCGAGGCCGGGCGGCTTGACGATTATGCCTCAAGCTTTCTGCGCGGGGTCTGGGCAGAGGGGATCGATGCCCGGACCGACCGCGGTCTGGCGCGGATCGTCGAACGGGCCGGCCTTGACTGGGATCGGGCCAGGCCCCGGCTTCAGAGCGACGCCTGGCGCGCGGAGGTGGAAGACAACCGCAACGCCCTGAGCGCACTCGGCCTTTGGGGCGTTCCCAGCTTTCGCGTCGAGGACAGGGCGTTTTGGGGGCAGGACCGGCTGTGGCTGTTCGATACAGACCGCGCCAAAGGCAGCTGAATACCCCCACTGGCTATTCCTCGCCTGCATATCCTTGGGTGACAAACGGCTTTTGGTACATGCGCTCGCCCCGGCGGCCCATCGGCGCGCAGATCGGCATGTGCGGTGTATCGCCGCCCTCGGGCCGAAGCCGGCCCGCCTGCCTTGCTGAGACCGGGTGTGCCGCCCTAGATTGAGTTCGAACAGGGGAGTGTCGCGGATCAGGCGAAAGACCCGGGCAGAGTGGAAAGGTGCGGTCTTGACCGAGAACACGTATACCATTCGAAATCTAAAGAAGATTTACGGCCACGGAGAGACCGCCGTTCATGCCCTGCGGGGTGTCGATCTGGACATTCCGGCGGGCGAGTTCGTGGTCCTGCTCGGGGCCTCGGGCAGCGGGAAATCGACGCTTCTCAACATTATCGGAGGGCTCGACAGGGCCAGCGAAGGAACCGCGCTGTTTCGTGATCGCGAACTGACCACGATGTCGGACAGCGAACTGACCCGATACCGGCGCGACCATGTGGGCTTTGTCTTTCAGTTCTACAACCTGATGCCCAGCCTGACCGCGCGCGAGAATGTCGAGCTGGTGACCGAGATCGCCCGCGATCCGATGGATGCCGATACCGCGCTGGCGCTGGTGGGGCTGGCCGAGCGGGCCGGGCATTTTCCCGCCCAGCTCTCGGGCGGGGAACAGCAGCGGGTGGCAATTGCCCGCGCGGTGGCCAAACAGCCCGATGTGCTGTTCTGCGACGAACCCACGGGCGCGCTGGACAGCACCACGGGGCGCGCGGTGCTGCAAGTGCTCAAGGAGGTGAACGAACGCCTGGGCGCCACCGTGCTGGTGGTCACCCATGCGGCGTCGCAGGCGGCCATGGCCGACCGGGTGATCCGGTTCGGCGACGGGCAGGTGATCGAGGTCAAGGTGAACGAGACCAAGCTGACCCCGGAGCAGATCGAATGGTAGGCGGGCGATGTCAGCGCTGAGCCTCAAACTCGGCCGCGATCTGTGGCGGATCAAGGGCCAGGCCGTCGCCATCGCCCTGGTGGTGGCGGTGGGGGTGCTGCTTCAGGTCATGCAGACAGGTCTGGTGCGCAGCCTCGACGAGACCCGGCGTGCCTATTACGAACGCTATCGGCTGGCCGAGGTCTTTGCCCCGGTCACCCGGGCGCCGGTCCTTGCCGCCGCCGAGCTGCGCAAGATCGCCGGCGTCGCCGCGGTCGAAACCCGGGTGGTGGGCGCCGCGCTGGTCGATCTGCCCGGCGCGGTGGTTCCGGTGCGGGCACAGGTCACCTCGCTGCCGGGGCTTGGCGCGCCCCGGCTGAACGATGTGCTGCTGACCGACGGGCGCGGCCTGTCGCGTGAACGTCCCGATGAAATCCTTCTGTTGCAAAGCTTTGCCCGCGCGCATGACCTGAGCCCGGGCGACCGGATCAGCGCCACCATGAACGGGGCGCGACACGAGTTCACCATCTCGGGCCTCGCCGTCTCTCCCGAGTTCATCTATACCACCGCGCCGGGCGAGCTGGTGCCCGATGACAGCCGATTTGCCGTTCTGTGGATGACCCGGACCGCGCTGGAGGCGGCGTTCGACATGGATGGCGCCTTTAACGAGGCGCTGCTGTCACTGTCGCGCGGGACCCAGCCCGACGCGGTGATGGCCGAACTGGACCGGCTGCTGGACCGCTATGGCGGCACCGGCGCCTATGCGCTGGACGATCTGCCCTCGAACAAGTTCGTGGTCGAGGAGATCGCGGGCCTCAAACGCACCTCTGCGACGGTGCCGCCGGTCTTCATGGCGGTGGCGGCCTTCCTGCTCTACATCGTGATCTCGCGCTTGGTGGATGCCGAGCGCAAGGAGATCGGGCTGATGAAGGCCTTTGGCTATACCAGCTGGGAAGTGGGGGCGCATTACCTCAAGATGGTGCTGGTGATCGCGGTGGGGGGCGCGGCCCTGGGCGGGGTGCTGGGCATTCTGGCGGGGCGCTGGATGGTCGATCTCTACATGCTCTATTACAAGTTTCCCTTTCTGGTGTTCCGGCTTGACCCGTCCAGTTTCGCAACCGGTTTCGGGGTCAGCGTTCTGGCTGCCTCGGGCGGTGGGCTGCTGGTGTTGCGGCGGGTCTTTGCCCTGACCCCGGCGGTGGCGATGCGCCCGGCGGCGCCCGCCGATTACAGCCGCGCCCGCCCGCTGGCGGGCTGGCTGGGCCGGGTGGTCGATCAACCCACGCGCATGGTGCTGCGCCGGCTGGTGCGCCAGCCGGTCCGCATGGGCGGGGCGATTGCCGGGGTCGGGGCGGCCACCGCGCTGGGCGCGGCGATGGCCTCGCTGCTGGCCAGCTATGACACCATGGTCGAGCTGAGCTTTGGCATCCTTGACCGCAGCGATGTCACCGTCACCTTCATCCACCCGATCGCCGAGCAGGGCCGGCATGATCTGGCCGCCATTCCCGGCGTCATCGAGGTGGAGCCGATCCGGGTGGTCAGCGCGGTGCTGCGCAACGGGCGTCACAGCTATCGCGGCGCGGTCAACGGCATGATCGAGGCGCCGCGCCTGTACCGCGCGGTCGATGCGGACATGACTGATATCCCGATCCGCCGCGACGGCATCATCCTGTCCACAGGTCTGGCGCGCGAACTGGATATCGCGGCGGGCGACCGTCTGGTTCTGGATGTGCGCGAGGGCCGTCGCCCTCTTGTCGAGGTCCCCGTCAGCGGCATTTCGGAAAGCCTGATCGGCTCGCCCGCCTATATGGAGATCGGCGCGCTCAATCGCCTGCTGAAGGAGCCGCAGCGGATCTCGGGCGCCTTCCTGCGGGTCGATCCGGCACAGGGTGACAGTGTCTACCGCATCCTCAAGGATCGGCCCATGGTGGCGGGCGTGGCCCTGAAATCCGAGACCCGCGCCGCGCTGCGCGAGGTGCTGGACCGGGGCGCCGGCGCCATGCGCTATGTCATGGCGCTGGTGGCCGGGGTGATTACATTCGGGGTGATCTACAACGCCGCCCGGGTCGCCCAGGCCGAGCGCGAGCGCGATCTGGCGGGGTTGCGGGTGCTTGGCTTTACCCGGGGCGAGGTCGCCTTTGTCCTGCTGGGAGAGCTGGCGGTGGTGGTGGTGCTGGCGATGCCCCTGGGGGCGCTGGGCGGCTATTGGCTGAACCTTGCGGTTTCGGCGGGGTTCAGCACCGACCTTTATCAGATTCCGGCCAGTTTCGGACTGGTCGGGTTCGGTCAGGCGATGATCGTGGTGCTGATCGCGGCGCTGCTGTCGGGCTGGCTGGTGAAACGCGATATCGACAGGACCGACCTGATCCTGGCGCTGAAAAACAGAGAGTGACGACATTGGCCCGGCAACAGAGACGATCCCGCAGCTTTCTGACCCTTGTTACCGCGCTGGGCGTGGCCGGCTTTCTGGCCTATGCCTTCTGGCCGCGCCCGATGCTGGTGGACATGGCCGAGGTCGTGCAGGGCCGCATGGTGCTCACCATCGACGAAGAGGGGCGCACCCGGGTCAAGGAACCCTATGTGGTCTCCTCTCCGGTGGCCGGAGAGTTGCAGCGCGTCACGGTCGAGCCGGGCGAAGTGGTCGAGCGGGGCAAGACCGTGGTGGCGCAGATGCGCCCCGCAAACCCCTCGGCGCTGGATGTGCGCACCCGCGAACAGGCCCATGCCGCCGTCACCGCCGCCGAGGCGGCGCTGCGTCTGGCCCATGCCGACCTGAACGCGGCCGAGGCCAAACGCGACTTTGCCGAAAGCGAGCTGGACCGCGCCGGCAAGCTGGTCGAGCGCGGCGTGACCAGCCAGGTCACCCTGCAACGGGCAGAGCAGGAGGCGCGGGTGGCGCGCGCCAATCTGGACACGGTGAGCGCCGCCATCGCCATGCGCGAGGCAGAGCTGGCCAATGCCCGCGCGCAGCTGATCGGCTTTGACGACGCGGCGCTGGGCGCCGTGCTTTCCGAGCGCAATCCCGAAGGTTACAGCATTCCGCTGCGCGCGCCCATCGACGGCACCATCCTGAAGGTGATCCAGAAGAGCGAGACCACCCTGCCGGCCGGTGCCCCGATCCTGGAAATCGGCGATATCGAGGGCGATCTGGAGGTGATGGCCGAGCTGCTCTCCTCGGACGCGGTGCAGGTGCAGACCGGGGATCGGGTGATCATCACCAATTGGGGCGGCGCGCGCGATCTGGTCGGTATCGTCAGCCGGATCGACCCCTATGGCTATACCAAACATTCCGCCCTGGGGGTCGAGGAACAGCGGGTGCAGGTCATCATCCAGTTCGAGACGCCCAGCGACAAGCGCGAGAACCTGGGCCATGGCTACAGGGTCGAGGTGCAGATCGTGGTCTGGGAGCGCGAGGATGCGCTGATCGTGCCCTCGGCGGCGCTGTTCCGCCATGGCGACGCCTGGGCGGTGTTTGCGGTCGAGGAGGGGCGCGCGGCGCTGCGCGAGGTCGAGGCCGGGCGCAACAACGGGCGCGAGGCCGAGATCCTGTCGGGGCTGGAACCCGGCGCGCGAGTGGTGCTGTTCCCCTCGGCGGAACTGGTCGAGGGGATGAAACTGGCGCAGCGCCAGCTGGATTGAGGGGCGCGCGGGACGGTTCCCGCGCGCCTTGCGCCTCAGCTGCCTGCGGCAGTGGCGCGGCGCCACTTGGCCGGGCCGGTCTGGTGGATCGAGTTGCCCTGGGTGTCGACCGCGACACTCACCGGCATATCCTCGACCCTCAGCTCATAGATGGCTTCCATCCCCAGGTCCTGGAACGCCACCGGCCTGGCCGCCTTGATCGCCTTGGACACCAGATAGGCCGCACCGCCCACCGCGATCAGATAGGCCGCCTTGTGCTTGGCAATGGCCTCGATGGCGACCGGGCCGCGCTCGGCCTTGCCGACCATCACCTTGAGCCCGGTATCGCCCAGGATACGGTCGGTGAACTTGTCCATCCGGGTCGAGGTGGTCGGGCCCGCCGGGCCGATCACCTCGTCGCCCACCGCATCGACGGGACCGACGTAATAGATCGCCTTGCCCTTCAGGTCGACGGGCAGCGGCTCACCCTTGTCGAGCATGTCGACCATCCGCTTATGCGCGGCGTCACGGCCCGTATAGAGCGTGCCCGAGAGCAGCAGTGTCTGCCCCGGCTCCAGCGACGCCAGCACCGTGTCGTTCAGATCGTCGAGGTCCAGCCGCGTCGCCTGCGCCCCGGCCGCATCCAGCAGGATGTCGGGATAAAGGTCCATCGAGGGCGGGGTGAATTCCGCAGCCCCCGACCCGTCGAGGGTGAAATGCACATGCCTTGTGGCGGCGCAGTTGGGGATCAGCCCCACGGGCAGCGAGGCCGCATGGGTCGGAAAGCTCTTGATCTTGACGTCAAGCACGGTGGTCACGCCACCCAGGCCCTGTGCGCCGATGCCCAGCGCGTTGACGCGGTCATAGATTTCCAGCCGCAGCTCCTCGGTCTTGTCCGAGGGGCCGCGACGCAGCAGGTCGGACATGTCGAGCGGTTCGCTCAGCGCCTGTTTGGCCAGCGCCATCGCCTTGTCCGCATTGCCGCCCACGCCGATGCCCAGCACGCCCGGCGGGCACCAGCCCGCGCCCAGCGTCTCGACCGTCTGCACCACCCAGTCGGCCACATTGCCCGAGGGGTTGAGCGTGGTGAATTTCGACTTGTTCTCGGATCCGCCGCCCTTGGCCGCGACCTCGACCTCGATCGTGTCGCCGGCGACCATCTCGACCGTCAGCATGCAGGGCGTGTTGTCGCCCGAGTTCTTGCGGGCGCCGAACGGGTCGACCACCACGCTGGCGCGCAGCGGGTTGGTGTCGCGCTGATAGCCTTGGCGGGTGCCCTCGTCACAGATCTCCTGCAGCGAGCGGGAGAAGTCGGTCTTGGCCTGCACCCCGACCTTGACGTGGATATTGGCGGCGCCGGTGTCCTGACAGATCGGGCGGCGGCCCATGGCGCACATGCGCGAATTGACCAGGATCTGCGCCATCGCGGCCTTGGCGCCGGGGTTCTCCTCGCGCTCCCAGGCGCTGGTCATGGTGCCGATGAAATCGGCCGGGTGGTAATACGAGATATATTGCAGCGCCTCGGCGATGCTTTCGATCATGTCGCTTTCGCGGATCACGCCCATGTCGGTCCTCCTGGGTACGGCGGGCCGCGCCGGGGGCGCGCGGGTTGCCGGGTTGCCTGATCTATGCGTCCGGTCACGCGGGTGGGCGACCGGTTTCAGCGGGGTTTAGCGCGATTCCGGGGGTTGCTTCCATAGGGATATGCCCGGTGCGGCCTCGCGCCCCAATCGGGGCTTGCCTGTCGCGGCGCGCTGGCGCAGCCTGCATCCGGGATTGCGACACGGGAGGGCAGGGAAGATGCAGCAGCGAACCGTTACCGCCGGGGTGCTTGAGGTCAGCTATCTGGAGAGCGGGCCCGCCGATGGCTGGCCCTGTATCCTGAGCCACGGCTTTCCCTATGACGTGCAGACCTATGCCGAGGCCGCGCCCTTGCTGGCGGCGGCGGGCGCGCGGGTGATCCTGCCCTGGCTGCGCGGCTATGATCCGACCCGGTTCCTGTCGCCCGATACGCCCCGTTCGGGCGAGCAGGCGGCTTTGGCCGCCGATCTAAGGGCGCTGATGGATGCGCTGGGGATCGGGCGCGCGGTGCTTGGGGGCTATGACTGGGGCGGGCGCGCCTCGTGCATTGTCGCGGCGCTCTGGCCCGACCGGGTCGAGGCGCTGGTGAGTGGCAATTCCTACAACATCCAGAACATCCCCCGCTCGGGCGAACCCGAGACGCCCGAGGTGGAGGCAAGTTTCTGGTATCAATACTATTTCCATTCCGAACGTGGGCGGCGCGGGCTGGAACGGGACCGCCGCGCGCTGGCCCGAACACTCTGGCGGATGTGGTCGCCCACATGGGCGTTTGATGCGGCAGAGTTCGAGCGCACAGCAGCCGCCTTCGACAACCCCGATTTTGTCGAGGTGGTGATCCATTCCTATCGCCACCGTTTCGGCCTGGTGCCGGGCGACCCGGCCTATGCCCATATCGAGACGCAGCTGGTGGCCCAACCCAAAATCAGCGTGCCGACGGTGGCAATCGACGGCGACCGCGATGGGGTCGATACCGGAACCGCCGGGCATGCGGCGCAGTTCACTGGCCCGTTCGACCATCGGGTTTTCAAGGGCGCGGGCCACAACCTGCCGCAGGAACGGCCCCGCGACTGGGCGCAGGCGGTGCTGGATGCGCGGGCAATGGCGCGGCCCTAACCCTTGCGCGGCATCCGGCGATAGGTGAACTCTGCCCCGTCCCCCCCGGCCAGCGCGGCCTCGAGCAGGGCGGTGACCTTGTGATGATCAGGTGAACGCGAGCAGACAGGATCGGTCGCCGCCGGGTCGCCGGCCAGCGCCAGCGCCTGGCAGCGGCAGCCGCCAAAGTCGATGTTGACCCGGTCGCAGCTGCGACAGGTCTCGGGCAGGTGATCGGTGCCGCGATAGGCGTTGAAGGCGGCACCCTCATACCAGATCTCGCGCAGGGTTTTGTCGGGAAAGCGGTCAAAGCTGAGATGCGGGATGGTCTCGGCCGCATGACAGGGCAGCACGGTGCCATCGGGCGCGATGTTCAACCCGGCCGAACCCCAGCCGCCCATACAGGCCTTTGGATAATCGGCGTAATAGTCGGGGGGCACGAAATCGAAGGCAAGCGTGCCGCGCAGGCGCGCCTCGGCCTCGGCCACGATCCGCTTGGCGGCCTCGGTCTGGGCGCGGCTGGGCAGCAGCGCGGCGCGGTTGCGCGTGGCCCAGCCGTGGAACTGCACGCAGGCCACTTCGAGCCGGCGCGCGCCCAGCTCGATGGCCAGTTCGATGGTACGCTCCAGATCGTCGAGATTGTGGCGATGCATCACCGCGTTCAGGGTCAGCGGGATGCCGCGCGCCTTGATCTCGGCGGCCACCGCCATCTTGCGGGCAAATCCCCCCTTGTAGCCGCCGATGCGATCGGCCAGATCCGGAGTGGTGCCTTGCAGGGACAGCTGGATATGGTCAAGCCCCACGGCTTCGAGCGCGTCAAGCCGGGCCGGGGTGAGGCCGATGCCGCTGGTGATCAGGTTGGTGTAAAGCCCGGCCTCATGGGCCGCGCGGGTCAGTTCGACCAGATCGGGACGAGAGGCGGGTTCGCCGCCCGAGAGATGCAGTTGCAGCACCCCCAGCGCGGCAGCCTCATCAAAGGCACGCGCCCAAGTCTGGGTGTCCAGTTCGCGCGCCTTGCCGTGAAGCGCAAGCGGGTTCGAGCAATAGGGGCAGGCCAATGGGCAGCGATGGGTCAGCTCGGCCAGCATGGCGATGGGGGCGGGAACCGTCATCTCGGGCGCCTCGCCGCCGGAATTCGGCACGAATTCCGGCCCGGAAAACCAACGGTTTTCCGGATCGTTTTCCGTGCCGGAAAACGCCCCCCCGTCATGGTGCCACCATCAGGAACATGCGGGCGCGCAGGCCTTGCAGAAAGGCCTGCACGTCCTGCTCGATCTGTTCCCGGGGCGCGTCATAGGCCTCGACCAGCTGATCGACCAGCGCCGCCAGGCTGGTCTGCCCGTCCACTCGTGACAGGATCGCCTCGCCCACTGCATCCAGCGCCACCGCCTTTTCCGGCGCCAGCAACACAATGCCGCCGCGCACCCGGTCCGTCACCAGCCGCACGCCGCGCGGCAGATAGGGGCGGTCGGTGGGGGCCAGCGCCAGTGTCATGCCATGCCCTCGCCGGGGCGCCATGCGCCGGGGGGCACATGGCCGTCCACATAGGCGCCCCAGAGCGCGTCGAGCTGCGCCCAGAGCACATCCGTCTTGAAGATCAGCGCCGCGCAGGCCATGTCCTCCTTCTCGGGCGTATCCGCATGGTCCAGCACCCAGCCGAGCCCATAGGCGACGTCGCGCGGTGCCTCGCTCAGGCGTTTGCGGAAATAGCTCAGGCTGCTCTCATCGGCGAAATCGTAATGCCTGAGCAGCCCCTCGATGCGGTTCTCGTGGATTTTCGGCGCAAACAGCTCGGTCAGGGACGAGGCCACCGCCTGCAACAGCGGCTGTTCGCGTACATAATGGAAATAGGCCTCGACCGCGAAACGGGTGGCGGGCAGGATACCGCGCCCCGAGGCCACGTAATCGGGGTCGAGCCCCACCGCCTCGGCCAGTTTCAGCCAGCGCCGCAGCCCGCCGCCGCTGTCGACACCGCCATCGTGATCCTCGATCCGCGACCGCCAGGCGCGGCGGATATCAGGATCGGCACAGCGCGACAGAAAGGCCGCGTCCTTCATCGGGATCGCTGCCTGATAGGCCCATCGGTTGATCACCCAGGCACGCACCTGATCGGGGGTGCAGTCGCCGCCATGCAGCTTGTGATGGAACGGATGCTTGTCGTGATAGCGCTCGGCGCCGATGGCGCGCAGCCGGGCCTCCAGGTCTTCGCGGCTCATAGCACGATCTCCAATCCGTCATGGGCCACCTGCCAGCCCCGGCGCGCCAGTTCGGCGCGCTCGGCGCTGCCCGCGCGCCAGACCGGATTGGTGTTGTTGATATGGATATAGGTCTTGTCCGCCGCCAGACCGGCCAGCCGCACCAGCGAGCCATCGGGCCCCGAGATCGGGATATGGCCCATCCTGCGTCCGGTCTTGATGCCGGTGCCGCTGCGGATCATCTCGTCATCGTCCCAGAGCGTTCCATCAAACAGCAGATGACCCGCATCCGACAGCCGGTGCAGCAGATCGTCGGGCACATAGGCGCAGCCGGGGATGTAATAGGCGGTATTGCGCCCGTCGCTGAGGCGGACCCCCACCGTCTGTTCGCCGATCAGCCCGGTATCGACGCTTTCGCCCTCCATGAACAGGGGAACCTTGCCGGGCACTGCGAACAGCATCGCCTCCAGCCCGTCATGCAGCGCAAATGGCGACTCCAGCGCCACCGGGCGACGCGCAACCTTATCGCGGGCCAGCGCGTCGAAAATGCGGTTGCCCTCGAGCACCTCGTGAATACCGGCGGTGGCAAACAGGTCAAAGGGCGTCTGCTCGCGCAGTGACAGCAGCCCGGCGATATGGTCGATATCGCCATTGGTCACCAGCACCGAGGCCACGGGCGAGCCGCGCAAGCCCTGCGGGTGCAGGACGGATCGGTCCTGCATCTGCTGGCGGATATCGGGCGAGGCATTCAGGATCGACCAGCGCGACCCATCAGCCGAAACCGCCAACGACGACTGGCCGGACGGCCTGAGCCGCCCGGCGCGCGCATCGCTGCAATTGACGCAGCCGCAATTCCATTGCGGCAGGCCCCCACCGGCCGCGGCACCCAGAACGACGATCTTCATCTTCGGGCCTCCGCGGCGGGGTCGTGGTTACAGGATCGGGTCGGTGCCGCGACCGCCTTCATCCTCTGCCGGGGCGTACATGTTGATTTCCATGCCGCAGTTCACTTCACGAAGTTTCGGAGCCGTCCAAGCCATTTTTCACCTCCACTGGCTGATGATCTTGCCTGTCAGCCTAGCCTGTGCCGCCGGGCGGGCAAATGCTCCTTTGGTCGAATGCTGCTCAGGACGTTCTGGGGGTCGCCCCTGACAGAAAGCCGCGCAGGGTTTCGGCGGCAATCGGCTTGTGAAATACCGCCCAGCCCTGCTGTACGCAGATGTCGATCACCGCCGGCGAGCGCGAGGCGGTGATGATGCACGAGGGCACAGGGCCCACCCGCGTGCGGATCATGTTGAGCAGCACGGTGCCCATCTCGCCCCGGTCCAGTTGCAGATCGGCGATCACCGCGTCGGGCTGGATACCCTCGTCGTCGATCAGCGCCAGCGCTTCGGCGATCGAGGCGACCGGCAGCACGCAGACATCCCAGGCCTCCATCGCGATGGTCAGCGCATTGCGCAGCTCGGCGTCGTTTTCGACCAGAAGCACGATCAGCCCGTCCAGACCCGAAGGCGTCAGCGCCGGGCCCGAGGTGCGGCGGAAACTGGTGAAATCGGGGGTCGGGGCGAGCAACAGTTCGACCAGAAAGCCCGATCCGCGCCCGACGGTGGACACCAGATCCAGCGGATGGCCCAGCAAGGCACAGGCGCGGTCGACGATGGCCAGGCCCAGCCCCATCCCCTCGGCGGCCGAGGCGGCGGCATCCAGGCGCTGGAACTCGCGAAAGATGATGTCGCGCTGCTCGGCGGCGATGCCCGGGCCGGTATCCCAGACCTCGAGCCGGACCGATTTGCCCCGCCGCCGCACCCCCACCACGATCTTGCCCTTGCGGGTATAGCGGATGGCGTTGACGATCAGGTTCTGGGCGATGCGCCGCAGATAGGTGGCATCCGACAGCACCATCGCGCTGGAGGGGATCACCCGCAGGTCCAGCCCTTTGGCGCGGGCGGTGGGGGCCAGCTCCTCGGCCAGCTGGGCCAGGATCACCCCCAGCGGCACAGGGGCGCGATGCACCTCGGCCTTGCCGGAATCCAGCGTCGAGATGTCCAGCAGCGCCTCGAGGATGGTCTCGACACTGTCGAGCGAGCGCCGCGCCTTGTCGGCGATCTGGTGGGTCTGGGAGGGGTCCTGACCGGGTTCGATCGAGGCCATGTATAGCTTGGCCGCCGAGAGGGGCTGCAACAGGTCATGACTGGCCGCCGCCACAAAGCGCGATTTCGAGGCATTGGCGCGCTCGGCCTCGGACAGGGCATCGGCCAGTTCCAGCGTGCGTTCGGCCACCCGCGCCTCGAGCAGCTCGTTGGCCTGGCGAATGGCCCGCACGGCGGCGCGTTCGGCAGAGACGTCGCTGAACGAGATCACGAAGCCGCGGTCGGGCATCTCCTGGGCATGGACCGACAGGGTCTTGTTCTCGCCCTGACGGATTTCGAACCCGATCGGCGGGCGGCTGTCTGTGGCGTTGATCCAGGCCCGGATCGTGTCCTCGGTGATGCCGCTGGAATATGAAGAGTTTCGTGCAAACCCTTCGAAAAGAGAGAAAAAGCGAACGCCCATGGAAAAGCGCCGGGCCGGGATCGACAACATCTCTCCCACGCGCTGGTTCCAGCCCGCCAGCCGGCCCTGATTGTCGAAGATGCACACGCCCTGATCCAGATGTTCCAGCGTGGCGCGGATCAGCCGGGCCTGGTCGTCCAGCATCCGGTCGCGTTCCTGCCGCTCAAGCCGCATGATGTCGCTGACATCGGTCTGCAGGATCACGGTGCCGCCATCGGGGGTGCGATGCTCGCTGACCTGCACCCAGCGGCTGCCGACCATGCGCACGTTGAAGATGACGTGATCGTCCTTGTGCCGCCGTATCCGCTGGGCCGCCCAGTCGCGCGGGGTCTTGTTCTCGGGCAGCGACAGATAGCGCGAACCGCTGACCAGATCGACATATTGGCGAAAGGTGATGCCGGGGCGGAACCGGTCGCGGATATCGGGCATATGCAGGCCGAAGCGCGAATTGCACATAACCAGCCGCTCGTCGGGATCGAACAGGGCGAACCCCTCCTGCACCGTCTCGATGGCATTGGCCAGGTTCGAGCGCGCCTCCTCGGTGGCGCGGTTGGCTTCGGCCAGGCGGGCGTTGGAATCGTTGAGAAGGTCGAGCGCGCGTTCCAGATCACGGGTGCGGTTGCGTACCTCTTCCTCGAGCAGCGCAGCGCGCTCGAACTGGGCATAGGCAGCCCCCGAGGCATCGGTGGCCTGTTCCACCCGGCGCATCAGCGCGGCGTTGATCTTGACCAGCTTCTCGATCTGCCGGTCCGGCGTATCGGTGGGGTTGATCAGCGATCCCGGCATGGGGCCTCACATATCGTCGGGCGGGTAGATGGCCACGCCCGTCAGCGTCTGGTTGACATGCATCGAATTGAACTGTTCCCCGTAAGTAGAGAAACCCACAACACGATTTTCGCGCAGGATATCCGAAAGCGCACCCAGGACCTGTTTCTGCTGCGCTTCCATCCGGCGCAACAGACAGTCACAGCCAAGGATCACCGCAGGCGGTCCGTCGGCGGCGAGGCGGCCCAGTTCCTCGCGCAGGTGTTCGCGCATGTCGCGCGCCTCGGCCAGGGTCAGCACCAGCCCCTCGTCGATGGCCGAAAAGAACACCAGATCGCCATTCTCGGCCACCCGCTGGATCGAACGCACGTGATGCTGGCCGCCGATGCGCACCACGACCGGATGGGCGGCAAAGGTGAAGGTGGTCAGCTGTTCGGGGTCCTTGCCCAGAACGCGGGCATATTCGCGCGCCGCCGGCTCGGCATTGATCTCGTGCACCAGGCGCCGGTCGGGATCGGCGCCGGTGACCACCATGCGCTTTTCGGTGGGGATCAGGTGGTCGGTCTTGAACACCTGGATCGGGCAGCGGGTGCGTACCTGCATCAGCACGGCGGCATTGCCATGGGCGCGACCCTCGTGAAACACGAAGGTGGTGCCAAAGCGTTCGCCATCCCCGGCCGAGCCGCCGAACAGCGGCACCGGCCCAAGCCCCATCGCCAGATCCGAGACCAGCCGATCCTCGAGCGTCGACAAGCCGTCGATCAGCAGAAAGTTGAACTCGTGCCCCCATTCGGGCCGGGCCGCGGCCAGATCGTTGCGGGTCTGGATCATCCGGTCGATGATGGCCTGGGCGTCATAATCGGTCAGATCGTCGATCAGCATCGTCTGCGCCTTGAAATAGGCGCGCGGCATGCCGATGGCGACGATCTCGCCCTCGGTATAGCCCGCTGCCGAGATCTCGCCCGCCGTGGTGCAGCCGACGATACGGGTGCCGGGCAGGACGGCGGCGGCGCGGGCCAGCAGGGCCGGGATATCGGTCTGGGGCGAGGCCATCAGCAGGATCAGTTCCAGTTCGACCGGGCCCAATGCCTCGACCAATGTCTCGATGGCATGCGGATGGTCGTGGTGCACCGAGGCGGTGCACAACACCTGTGGCGCGGCCTGCGCCGCGCGAACCGGACCCTGGCTTAGGTCCAAGCGCTCCTCCCTTATCTTTCGGCTGGCAGGTTATGCCTGTTTCTGCGTCTCTGGCAAGAAACTCGAAAAACTGGTCTTCTTGGCGATCAGCACCGCCTGAGTGCGGCTTTGCACCCCCAGTTTGCGCATGATGGCGGTGACATGGGCCTTGACCGTGGTTTCGGCAATCGACAGGTCATAGGCGATCTGCTTGTTCAGCTTGCCCTCGCAGACCAGTTGCAGGATGCGGGCCTGCTGGTTGGTCAGCGCCGAAAGCCGGGCCAGCGCATCCTCGACCTCGGGGCCGTCGCCACCCTCGCGGGCGACATCGACGAACCCTTCGGGAGTGAAGACCGCGCCGGTCGAGACGGTCTCGATGGCGGTGCGGAACACCTCGCGCTGGGAATGCTTGGGTACGAATCCGGCCGCGCCTGCCTGGATCACGCCCGAGATCACCCGGTTGTCGGCCATCGAAGAGACGACGATCACCGGGGCGCGGGCGGCGGTGCGGATGCGGACCAGCCCGTCGAGCCCTTCGACATCGGGCAGGTTGAGGTCGAGAATGACCAGATCGGGGGCAGGGTGGTTGCCCAGCCAGTCCAGCGCGTCCTCGAGCCGGGCCAGGGTCTGCACGGTGCGGATGCCCGAGACGGCCTGCAGGGTCATCGAGAGGGCATCGCAGAACAGCGGATGATCGTCGACGATAAGAGCGGAGCGAAACGGTTGCGCCGGCGATGTCCCTGCCTGGGTCTGCATGATCCGATCCATAGGTTTGTTCATGCTTCAACTGTAACGCCGGTGCGGCGAAACGCCATTGGCCAAAGGTCGAATACCGGCTCTCGCGTCCAGCGGTGGCGGAATTCTGCAAGAATTCCGGGCCGGAAAACAGGGTTTTCCGAGCCGTTTTCCCTTGGAAAACGGCCTGCCAACAAAAAACGCGCGCCCGGGGGGCGCGCGTTTGTGGTCATGGCTTTGCCGTCAGTTGGCGGCGGCCAGCTGCTTGGGCAGCTTGAAGGTCCAGAGCAAGCCGCCCTGGTTGAGATAGTTCACCTTCTTGGCGACCTCGCCACCCCAGAGCGGCACCGCGCCGCCCCAGCCGGAGATGACCGAAACATATTGCTCGCCGTCCATCTCCCAGGTGACCGGCTGGCCGACAATGCCCGATCCGGTCTGGAACGACCACAGGATCTCGCCGGTTTCGTCGTCAAAGGCGATGAACTTGCCCTCGGGCGTACCGGTGAACACCAGCCCGCCCGCAGTGGTCATCACGCCACCCCAGAGCGGGGCGTCGTTCTTGAACTCCCACTTCAGCTCGCCGGTATCGGGATCGATCGCCTTGAGGCTGCCGATATGGTCCTCGTAGTTCGGCTTGATGGTAAAGCCCGCGCCCAGATAGGCCGCGCCCTTCTTGTAGGTAATCGGCTCGTTCCAGATATCCATGCCCCATTCGTTCGAGGGGACATAGAAATTGCCGGTCTTCTGGCTGAAGGCCATCGGCATCCAGTTCTTGCCGCCCAGGAACGAGGGAGAGGCAAAGATCACCTCGCCCTTGGCGCCATCGGCCGCTGCCGCCGGGTCGCCCGGGCGGTTGTCCTCGTTGAAGATCGGGCGGCCGTTCTCATCCAGGCCCGAGGCCCAGGTGATATCCTTCACAAATGGCACGCCGCGCACGAATTTGCCGTCCTCGCGGTTCAGCACGTAGAAATACCCGTTGCGGTCGGCGGTGGCCCAGCGCTTGTTGCCGTCGCGGTCGGTATAGGCCACGACCTCGTTCACACCGTCATAGTCCCAGCCCTCGCGCGGGGTGGTCTGGAAATGCCACTTGATCTCGCCATTGTCGGGATTGATGCCGATGCGGCTGGCGGCATAAAGGTTGTCACCCTTGCCATCGTTGTTCTGACCGGCATCGCGCAGCCAGCTGTTCCAGGGGGCGGGGTTGCCCGCGCCAAAGACCAGCGTATCGGTCTCGGCGTCATACGAGCCGCCCAGCCAGGTGGCGCCGCCGCCGGTTTTCCACATGTCGCCCGGCCAGGTCGCGTTCAGCGTGCCGGTCATGGTGCTTTCTTCGCCTTTGAAAGTGCCCATGTGACCTTCGATCACCGGACGGGTCCAGACCATCTCGCCGGTCTCGGCGTCGCGCGCCTGCACCTCGCCCACAATGCCGAACTCACCGCCCGAGTTGCCGGTGATCACCAGCCCCTTCACGATCAGCGGCGCGGCGGTATAGGAGTAGCCTGCCTTGTAATCGGCGATCTTCTTGTTCCAGACGACATCGCCGGTTTTCAGGTCGAGTGCCACGATACGGGCGTCGAGCGTGCCGAAATAGATCTTGTCGCCATAGATGGCGCCGCCCCGGTTGATCACGTCGCAGCAGGGCAGGATGCCCTCGGGCAGGCGGGCGTCATATTGCCAGAGCTCTTCGCCGGTGTTGACGTCGATGGCATACATGCGGCTGTAGGAGCCGGTGATATACATCACCCCGTCATGGATCAGCGGCTGGGTTTCCTGCCCGCGCTGCTTCTCTCCACCCAGGCTGAAGGCCCAAGCGGGCATCAGGTTCTTGACGTTGTCCTTGTTCAGAATGTCCAGCGGGCTGTAGCGCTGCAAATGCCGGCCCATGCCGTTGGTCAATACGCTGGACGTGTTGGCCGTGTCATTGGCCAGGTCCTCTTCGGTGACACCGGCCGCCAGCGCGGCGCTGTGCCAGCCCGCCGTCGCGACCAGGCCCGCCACTGCGGCCATGATGATCTTGTTCATCGGTTTCCTCCCTTGCATCCTCTCCAAGCCGAACCACCCCAAACCGCGGGTTTTTGGCTGAGCGGTATTATTGGAACGAAGCCGCTCGCGCGAAATTGAACAAAGGTCGTAGGGTCAACCAGAGATGTGTCGGAAGGGGGCAAGACCAGAGGCAAGGTGCACCGGGCGATGTGCTCGATACGGGTTCATCTTTTGCCGAAGATTAGTGTCTCTAAATATTGATTTTAAACAAAAAGAGTTTTGTTATGACCCGACGCCAGACCGTACTGTCCGACGTCGGGCTGCGGGGTCAGTCGGAAATCTGCTTGGGGTCGCGGGTGCTGAGGCTGGCCAGATAGGCCAGAATGAAATCCTGCACTGTCCGGTCCTCGATCCCGACATGGCGCATCTTGGTACCGGGCATGAAGCCGGTATTGTCCTCCATCCATGCGCGCAGCGCCGCAGGCGTCCAGACGATGCCCGAGGCCTCGAGCGCAATGGAATAGTCGTAATCGGGATAGGTGCCGGCCCCACGTCCCAGCACGTTCTCCAGCGGTGGGCCATAGCTCTCGTGATCAGTGTCCGAGGCATGGCAGCGCCGACATTCGCCATCATAGAGCGCCGCGCCCGCCTCGATCTTGATCTGCTCGAACTTGGTGTCGGCAAGCGCAGGCGAGGCCGCCATCATCAGCGCCAGCGCATAGGAAACAGGTCTCATCTCTCACTCCTGAATGAGGTCCCCGCCGGGGCGGGTGCAAGCGCGCGTTTCCTGTTGCCGTCATAGCAAGCGCGCGCGCCGCTTTCCCTTGTTCTTTGGTCGAAGGCGGGCGGATCAGCCCTTGCGCCGCAGCAGCCCGCGCGCCGGGTCATATCCCCAAAAGGCAAGGCCCAGAAACACGGTCCCCGCCAGCACGGTCCAGCCCAGCGCGGGTCCGTTGAACTGGCCATAAAGCGCAAAGCGGATCAACTCGACCGCATGGGTGAACGGGTTCAGCGCGCAGATATCGCGCAACAGGGTCGAGCTTTCGGCCATTTTCCACAGCGGGTACAGTGCGGTGGACAGGAAGAACATCGGAAAGATGACAAAGTTCATCACGCCCGCGAAATTCTCCAGCTGCCGGATCAGCGAGGACAGCGCCAGCCCCAGCGCGCCCAGCATGATCCCGGCCACCACCAGCGCCGGCAGCACCGCGACATAGCCCCAGACCGGAAGCTGGATGCCAAAGGCCGCGGCCACCGCCAGAAAGCAATAGGTTTGCAGGATCGAAATGGCGGTCGAGGCAAGCAGCCGGCAGAACAGGAGCCACCATCGCGGCAGCGGCGAGGTCAAGAGCAGCCGCATCGAGCCCATCTCGCGGTCATAGACCAGGCTGAGGCTGGATTGCATGCCGTTGAACAGGGCAATCATGCCGCAGAGGCCCGGCACGATATAGACCTCGTAAGTGATATAGGTCTGATAGGGCGGCGTGATCGACAGGCCCAGCGCGGCGCGAAACCCGGCGGCAAAGACCAGCAGCCAGATCAGCGGCCGCACCAGCGCCGCCACGAACCGCCCCCGCTGGCGGACAAAGCGCAGCGCCTCGCGCAGGACGATGGCGCGCAGCGCGATCAGCGCGGCGTTCATGCCGGTTCCCCTGTCTTGTCGCTCGTCTGGGACAGGAAATGCTCGCGCAGCGGCAGCGCTCCGCGCAGCGCGCCGGCGGTGCCGTCCTGCAACAGCCGCCCGCGATGCAAGATCAGCAACTGATCGTCATCCTCGATCTCGTCGGTCAGATGGGTCGCCCAGAGCACGGTCAGCCCCCGCTCGCGCGACAGCGCATGCACATGGTCGGTGATCGCCTTGCGGCTGGCCGCGTCCAGCCCCACGGTGGGTTCGTCCAGCAGCAGCACCGAGGGGTCGTGGATCAGCGCGCGCGCAATCTCGGTCCGGCGCCGGTGGCCGCCGTTCAGGTCGCGCGCACGCTCGTGGGCGCGCTCGCTCAGGTCAAGCCGCTCCAGCGCGGCGGCGATCCGGGTGTGTGCGGTGCGCCCCGACAGCCCGTGCAGGGCGGCGAAATAGGTCAGGTTGCGCATCACGCTCAGGTCCAGGTCCAGCGTCGGCTGCTGGAACACCACCCCGATCCGCGCCAGCGCCGCGCGCGGGTTTTGCGACAGGTCATGCCCGGCGACCGAGATCTGGCCCGAGCGGGTGGTGAAAAGCCGGGTCAGCAAAGAGAACAGCGTCGATTTTCCCGCGCCATTGGGCCCCAGCAGCGCCGCGAACCGGCCCGGCGCCACGTCAAAGCTGACCGTGTCCAGCGCCCTGCGGCTGCCATAGGAATAGTCGAGATTTCGGACACTTAGCCCTGTCACTTGATGGTAATCTCCAACCGCTGGGTTTCGCCGGTGCTGCCCGGTACCTTCAGGTAATAGCGGCCCGGCTTGATCGCGACAAAGCCTATCTCCATCTCGCCGGCCTCGTCGAATTCGACCGAGTCGAGGCCCAGCGGCCGGATTTCCAGCCCCTCGACAACGATCTCGTCGATCCAGATGGCGCGAAAGAACTCGGGCCCCACCAGCGCCAGTTCCTGGCTGCCGTCGCCCTGGATCTCGAACTCGTAATAGGTGCCCGATTGCAGCACCCAGGGCGCGTCGGCCAGCGGCATTCCGGCCGACAGGATGATCGGCGGCAGGTCTTCCTTGTTCTTGCCCGAGAGCAGCCCGGCCAGACCCAGCCGACCGTCATCGCCGTCGGCCAGTGCGCTCAGGGGCAGGGCCGCAACCAGAAGGGCGGCAAGACAGGGTTTCAGCATCATGTATCCTTTCCTCTCACGGGCGCAGGGCGGCGCCCCATGGGAAGCGCCCGACCTTGATGGATTTGATCGCCTCGCGCCGGGCCACGTCGATCACCGTGACATCGCCCGAAACGCCGTTGGTGGTGAACAATAGCGACTTGTCGCTGTTGAACGCCATATGCCAGACCCGGCGGCCCACCAGGATGTAATCGACCACCTCATAGGTGGCGGTGTCCACGACCGCCACGTGGTTCGAGGGGCCAAGCGCGACAAAGGCGGTTTTCTCGTCCGCCGTCAGCTCGAACCCGACCGGCTGCACCCGGTCGGGATGCACGCCCTTGACCTCGAAGGCGATCTTGGCCTTTTCGGCCTGGGTGGCAACATCGAACACGGTCACCGTGCCGCCGATCTCGGAACTGACCCACAGCTCGGCCCCGCCGTGCACGAATTCGGCGTGGCGCGGGCGGGCATCGACCAGCGTATTGGCAAACAGCTGGCGCGTCTCGGTGTCGATCCAATGCGCCATGTTGGTGGTCTCGGACGTGGTGATGGCGATGCGGCCATCGGGGCTGACGGCCATGCCCTCGGGTTCGATGCCCACGTCGATCTGGGCGATCACCCGGCGGGTTTCGGTATCGACCACGGTGGTGATCGCGTCATCCTCGTTGGCGATGTAAAGGTGGCGGTCGTTGGGATGCAGCACGAATTGCTCGGGGTCTTCGCCCGAGGGCAGGTCATGCAGGATCTCTCCGGTCTCGGGGTCCATCACCTGCACCGTGTCGCTGTCCGAGGCACAGATATAGACCCGGCTGAAATCGTGGGAAAAGGTGATGCCGCGCGGCCGTTCGCCGGTGGCGATGGTGCGCACCACCTCGAGCGTGGCGACGTCGATCACGCTGATCGTGTCGTCCTTTTCATTGGTGACCCAGATTTCCTCGGCCCCCAGCGGCGCGGCGAGGGTCAGGGCCAAAAGGGCAAGGGCAGTCCGCATGGGGTTCACTCCTGAAACGCGGTGCAACGGGATTCGGGCGCATCGAGGCCCAGCGTGTCGAGCTCGCTGCGCTGGTGCAGGAAGCCCTCGACCGGGGCCTGCATCACCACCGCGCGTTCGGTAACCACCGGGATCGGCTGGCGCAGCTGGCCGTTCCAGGGGCGAAAGCTCATCGGGCGGCCCTTGAACCCGGCCAGTTCGAAGGCGTCCGACAGGATATAGGCGCGCAGGGTGGCGGGGTCGGTGCTGTTGGTGCGGGTGACCGCCTCGCCCAGCACACGCAGCGCCGCCCAGGCGGCATAGTCACGCGGGCGCATGTCGCGCCCGGCAAGGTCCCAAAACCGCGATTGCAGCTGCGCCGCGCCCCATTGTTCCACCACCCGCGACCAGGCCACGGGCACCAGCCCCTCGGACCCGGCCACCGGGCGTGGGGTCCAGGTGTTATAGGCGATGTAGCGCCCGAAATCGCCGATCTCGTCGGCAATGAGCAGCATGTCATGTTCGGCGAAATCCTGGGTGAACAGCGGCACTTCCTGGCTGGCATTGCGGCGCATGTCGGCGTCAAAGGGCCAGGGTTTGTCGGCCACCATCTTCAGGCCGAACTTGGCCGCCGAGCGCCTGAGCGCCTCGGCAAATGCCAGATCGGGGGCGCCATGGCCGGTGATCATCGCCAGCCGCGAGAACCGCTTGCGCTGCAGGACCTGCATCAGCGCATCCGCCCGCATCGCCAGCGAGGGCGCCGTGTGCAGCAGGTTGGCACGGCAGGCCGCGTCGCGCAGCGCGCTCTCTTCGGCACCGGCATTGAACAACAGCGCGCCCTCGGCCTCGGCCAGGTCGGCGATGCGCAGCACAGCCTCGGCGGGGGCGTCGATGACCAGCATCCGCGCCTCGGCCAGCGCCGCGCGCGCGGCCGCCTCGAGATCGCCGCCGATCGGTACCTCATACGTGTCGAGCGTATAGGTCTGGCCCAGAAACCGCCCGCTGGTCCGGTTGTCTTCCAGCCCCAGTTGGGCACCGTCAAGGCCCAGCCCGGCGGGCTCGGGGTCGAGATTGGACAGGACCGGCGGGCGCTCGACCTCCTGTCGCAGATAGGCCACGCGCAGCTGCACCTCGCCCAGGGCGGGCAGGGCGGCCATTGCCATCGCCAGCGCGGCGATGATCGGTCTCAGCAGGCTGTGCACGCGCATTCTCTCTCCCTTGTCGGCCAAGGCTAAGGCGCCCGCGCGGGGCGGTTCTATTCGACCAAAGTCCACATTCCCCGGCAGATCAAACCAAGGTCGAATACCGGGGACGGGTTCGAGGCGCTATCACCGGCCCCGAACGAGGAGACTGGAGGACCGCAGATGATCAACGCTGCAAAAGCGGGCGCATTGAGCCTGTGCCTGAGCGCGGGGATGGCGCTGGCGCATGGCGATGTTGCGCCACAACCCGTCAATACCGATGCCCTGCCCGAAGTGGGCGAGGACTGGCTGATCGAGAACCCCTATCGCGCCGAGACCGCGGGGGAAGAGGTCTGGGCCGCCGCCATCCGGATCGGCGATTCCGGCTATAACCAGAACTGCGCGCGCTGCCATGGGCTGGGCGTGGTGTCGGGCGGTCTGGCGCCGGACCTGCGCTATCTCGAGGCTGCCGAATATGGCGATGAGTGGTATGTCGAGCGGTTCCGCCATGGCTATACCCAGAACGGGATCACCAAGATGCCCGGCTTTGGCGATCTGCTGGGGCAGAAGGCCGCCTGGGCCATTCGTACTTATATCGAGACCCGGCCCGACGACGGGGCGCTCGACGCCCATACGCCGCGGCTGAAGGAGATTCGCGACCAGCTGGCGGCAGGCGAGGGCGATGCGGCTGCGTTGGCCGCCGAGTTGAGCGAGATCGCCGCCGAGGTCGAGACCGCCTCGGGCGCGCCGGTGGCCGACAGTGCCGCCTCGCGCGCGGCGAGCCTGATCTCGGGCGCGGCGCCCAATTTTGTCGCCGCCGCCGAGGCGCTGACCATCGGCCTGTCGGCGGCGCATTGAGCATGGCGCGGGCGGGGACGCTTGGCGCTGCGCTGGCGGTGCTGCTGCTTGGGGCCGGCCTGCCGGCCTGGGCACAGACCCGCTGCGGCGATCACGTGCCCCAGGCCCGCCCGCAGAATGCCGGGCGCGACATCGTCGGCGCCGATCTGGACGCCATACAGGAACGCGGCTGGATCGCGTTCGCCGCCTACGAGGATTTTGCGCCCTGGAGCTGGGAAGAGAACGGTTCCGTGCGCGGCGTCGATATCGAGCTGGGCCGGCTGATTGCCGAGGAACTGGGGGTGGAGGCCCGGTTCACCCTGGTGGCGGCGGGCGAGAACCTGGAGGCCGATCTGCGCAACTGGGTCTGGAAGGGACCCATCGTGGGCGGACGGGTCGCCAACGTGATGCTGCATGTGCCCTATGACAGCAACTTTGCCTGCCGGGTCGAACAGGTGGTGTTCACCGGGCAATATCATGTCGAGCGGATGGGCATCGCCTTTGGCCGGGCCGAGTATCCCGAAGACAAGCCGGTACCGGCCTATTTCCGCTTCGACACGGTCGGCGTCGAGAATGACTCGATCGCCGATTTCTATCTGACTGCCTTTCCCGGCGGCCAGCTGCGCGCCAATATCCGCCGCTATCCTCACATGGGTGCGGCGATGGCGGGGCTGGCGACGGGCGAGGTCAAGACCGTGATGGGGCCGCTGGCGCAGCTGGAACACGGGCTGACGCCCGAGCTGGACGTGCACAGCCCGCCCTTGCCGGGCTTTGCCACCGGCAGCTGGACGGTGGGGGTGGCGGTGCATTTCGCCTATCGCCCTCTGGCCTACGCGGTTGATGACGCTATCGTTGCAGGGATCGGCGATGGCCGGATCGGAGAGATTTTTGGCGCATACGGGCTGACATTTTCACCGCCCGAACTGCGCTGAGCGGGCGCTCGATCCGCCCTGCGGGCGTCCTCGCGCGGGGGCGTCTACACCCAAGGTCGAATGGAACAACCCGACCGCGCCGCGTAGCGTGGTCGCAACGGACGGAGACGAACGACATGGAACTGAGCGATTCAAAGGTGATCGCGGCGGACCGGGCCACGGTCTGGGCGGCGCTGCTCTCGCCAGAGGTGTTGAAAGAATGCGTGCCCGGCTGCCAGGAGATGAGCGGCAGTCCCGACGAGGGTTTCGAGGCCACCGTCGTCCAGAAGGTCGGGCCGGTGAAGGCCACGTTCAAGGGCGGCGTGACGCTGTCGGAGATGGTGGCGCCCGAAAGCCTGACCCTGAGCGGCGAAGGCAAGGGCGGGGCCGCGGGCTTTGCCAAGGGCGCGGCCCGGGTGCGGCTGGAGGAGGGCGCGGATGGCACCACCATCCTGTCCTACGAGGTCGAGGCCAAGGTTGGCGGCAAACTGGCGCAGCTGGGCAGCCGCATCATCGACGGGTTCGCCCGCAAGATGGCCGACCAGTTCTTTACCCGCTTTCAGGAAGTGCTCGAGGGGCCGGGTGAGGCGGAGAGCCCAGAGGCCGAAGCCTCTGGCGATGCAAAAAAGAAAGGCTGGTTCAAACGGGTTATTTCCGGTTGAATTGCCTGAAAGAGAGACAGACAAGGGAGGAATGTCGTGCCTGAGATAAACATGGTTGTGAATGGCCGGAGCGTGCGAGGTGAGGTTGAGCCCCGTGACTTGCTGGTCGATTTTCTGCGCGAAGGCCTGTCGCTGACAGGGACGCATGTGGGCTGCGACACGGGCCAGTGCGGCGCCTGTGTGGTGCATGTGGACGGCGTGGCGGTGAAGTCCTGCAACATGCTGGCTGTCGAAGCGGCGGGCAGCGAGGTGTCCACGATCGAGGGGCAGGCTGCACCCGACGGGACGCTGAACGCGCTGCAGCAGGCGTTTCAGGATCATCACGGATTGCAATGCGGGTTCTGCACGCCGGGCATGGTGATGTCGGCGGCGGCGCTTCTGAAGGACAACCCGACGCCCAGCGAGGCCGAGGTGCGCGCGCATCTGGAGGGCAACCTGTGCCGGTGCACCGGCTATCACAACATCGTGCGTGCGATCATGGCGGCATCCGGTCAGGATGTGAGCGGGATCGCGGCGGAATAGGACCAGGGACCGCTTATCGGCCCTGAACGGGCCTCTTCGCGAGGACGCCCGCAGGGCGGATCGAGCGGCATTTCCACACGAGGGAGGAGATCAGACATGCCCAAGGACAGTGGCATCGGAGCCAGCAGCAAGCGACGCGAGGACGTCCGTTTCCTGACCGGCGCCGGCAATTACACCGACGATATCAATCTTCACGGCCAGGCCTATGTGCATTTCCTGCGCTCGGACATGGCGCATGGGCGGATCGTGTCGCTGGACACGGCCGCTGCGGCGGCGATGCCCGGGGTTGTGCGCATCTTTACCGGCGCCGATTTCGAGGGCGTGGGCGGTCTGCCCTGCGGCTGGCAGGTGACCGACAAGCATGGCGAGCCGATGCAGGAGCCGGGCCATCCGGTCCTGGCCCAGGGCAAGGTGCGCCATGTGGGCGACCCGATCGCGGCGGTTGTGGCCGAGACCCCCGATCAGGCGCGTGACGCGGCCGAGGCGATCGGGGTCGAGATCGAGGAACTGCCGGCGGTGATCGACATGAAGGCCGCTTTGGCCGAGGGCGCGGCCAAGGTGCATGACGACCTCAGTTCGAACCTTTGCTATGACTGGGGCTTCGTCGAAGAGAACAAGGGCGCGGTGGACGCGGCCTTTGCCGAGGCGGCGCATGTCACCACGCTGGAGCTGGTGAACAACCGGCTGGTGGCCAACCCGATGGAACCGCGGGTGGCGATCGGCGATTATGCCCGGGCAACGGGGGACTCGACACTTTACACCACCAGCCAGAACCCGCATGTGATCCGCCTGTTGATGGGGGCCTTCGTTCTGGGCATCCCCGAGCACAAGCTGCGGGTGGTGGCACCCGATGTGGGGGGCGGCTTCGGCTCGAAGATCTTCCACTATGCCGAGGAGGCCTTCTGCACCTTTGCGGCCAAGGCGCTGGCGCGGCCGGTCAAATGGACCTCGTCGCGGTCGGAGGCGTTCATGTCGGATGCACATGGGCGTGACCATGTGACCAGGATCGAGCTGGCGCTGGACGCGCAGAACAACTTCACCGCGCTCCGGACCGAGACGCTGGCCAATATGGGCGCCTATCTGTCGACCTTTGCGCCAAGCGTGCCGACCTGGCTGCACGGCACGCTGATGGCAGGCAATTACAAGACGCCGCTGATCTATGTGAACGTCAAGGCGGTGTTCACCAACACGGTGCCGGTGGATGCCTATCGCGGCGCTGGCCGGCCCGAGGCGACCTATCAGCTGGAGCGCGTGATCGACAAGGCGGCGCGCGAGCTGGGGGTCGACCCGATCGCGCTGAGGCGGCAGAACTTCGTGACCGAGTTCCCCTATCAGACGCCGGTTGCGGTGGTCTATGACACCGGCGACTACAACGCCACGATGGACAAGCTGGAAGAGATTGCCGATCTGTCGGGCTTTGCGGCGCGGCGGGCGGAATCCGAGGCACGCGGCAAGCTGCGGGGCCTGGGCATCAACTGCTATATCGAGGCCTGCGGCATCGCGCCCAGCAACCTTGTGGGGCAGCTGGGCGCGCGCGCCGGTCTTTACGACGCGGCGACGGTGCGGGTGAACGCCACCGGCTCGATCTCGGTGATGGTGGGGGCGCATAGCCACGGCCAGGGCCACGAGACAGCGTTTCCGCAGGTGGTGGCCGAGATGCTGGGCATCGACGAGAGCATGATCGAGATCGTGCATGGCGATTCCAGCAAGATCCCGTTCGGCATGGGCACCTATGGTTCGCGCAGCCTTGCGGTCTGCGGCTCGGCCATGGTGCGGGCGACCGAAAAGATCATCAACAAAGCCAAAAAGATCGCGGCGCATCTGATGGAGGCCAGCGAGGCCGATATCGAGCTGAAGGACGGCCAGTTCAGCGTTGCGGGCACGGACAAGTCCGTGGCCTGGGGCGACGTGACGCTGGCGGCTTATGTGCCGCACAACTACCCGCTGGAGGATATCGAGCCGGGGCTGGAGGAGACGGCGTTCTACGACCCGTCGAACTTCACCTATCCGGCCGGGGCCTATGCCTGCGAGGTGGAGGTGGACCCCGACACCGGCAAGGTGACGGTGGAGCGGTTCAGCGCGGCCGATGATTTCGGCAATATCGTCAACCCGATGATCGTGTCGGGACAGGTGCATGGGGGTCTCGGCCAGGGCATCGGCCAGGCGCTGCTGGAGAACTGCGCCTATGATCCCGAGACCGGGCAGCTGCTCAGCGCATCCTACATGGATTACGCGATGCCGCGCGCCGACGATGTGCCGTTCTATGCGGTGGATCATTCCTGCGCCACGCCCTGCACCCACAACCCGCTGGGGGTGAAGGGCTGTGGCGAGGCCGGGGCCATCGGCAGCCCGCCGGCAGTGGTCAATGCGGTGATCGACGCGCTGCAATCGGGCGGCAAGACCGTCACCCATATCGACATGCCGATGAGCCCCTCGCGGGTCTGGTCGGCGATGCAGGGCTGAGACGAGAGGGCGCGCGCGCGGGGCTGACCCCGCGCGCGCCCCGGGACATTTTCAGCAAGGGGAAAGGGCAGGACCCGGCCCTCTTGGAGGAGGAACGAGATGTATAATTTCGAGTTTGAGCGGCCCGGCAGCGTGGCCGAGGCGGTGGCGGCGCTGAAGACCGAGGAGGCGCAGGCGCTGGGGGGCGGGCAGACCCTGATCCCGACGTTGAAACAGCGGCTGGCGGCGCCGGCGAAGCTGGTGTCGCTGGGCGGCATCGCCGAGATGAAGGGCGTGTGCAGGAACGACGATGGCTCGCTGTCGATCGGCGGCGGCACCACCCATGCCGAGGTGGCGCGCGCGGCGGCGGCGCATTATCCGGCGCTGGCGGCGCTGGCGGGGGGCATCGGCGATCCGGCGGTGCGCAACCGCGGCACCATCGGCGGCAGCCTGGCCAATAACGACCCCTCGGCCTGCTACCCGGCGGCGGCGCTGGGATCGGGCGCGACCATCGTGACCGACCGGCGCGAGATCGCGGCGGACGACTATTTCCAGGGCCTCTTCACCACCGCGCTGGAAGAGGGCGAGATCATCACCAGCGTGCGCTTCCCGGTGCCCGAGAAGGCGAATTACCAGAAATTCGTCCAGCCCGCCTCGCGCTTCGCGCTGGTGGGCGTGTTCGCGGCGCAGACGGCCGACGGCACGCGGGTGGCAGTGACCGGCGCGTCTGAGGACGGGGTGTTCCGCTGGAGCGCCGCCGAGGCGGCGCTGGCCAGCGGTGCCTCGATTGATGGTATGGCGCCCGAGGCCGATGGCATGATCGCCGACCTGCACGGCACCAAACCCTATCGCGCCCACCTGACCGGCGTCCTCACCCGCCGCGCCCTCCAGGCCATGGCCTGACATCAACACCCGCGCGCGCCAAGGCGCGCGCACCCCCAAAAACAACGCAACACTACAGAGTTTGCAAAAGCAAACTCTGTAAACAAAATCTCACCAGAGATTTTGCGCCCGCGCCTCGGAGCGCCGGCGTGCCAGGATCAGCGGCACGCATTGGGTTGGCGAGTCGTGGATCGTTACGCAGTCAAGGCATTGGAAACATTCATCATACGCAATTTCTCCATCGGGCCGGATGGCACGGTAATTGCAGCGTACCCGGCAGAGCTGGCAGGGGCTGCCGCATTCGGGGCGACGCGGAATCCAGCGGCGCAGGCGCAACAGCCCGCCAATCGCCATCAGCGCACCCAGCGGGCAGACATAGCGGCAGAACCCCTTGAAGGTCACCATTGAGAGGGCGATCCAGGCAGCGGCATAGAGGGCGAAATACCATTCGCGCAGGAAGAAGGTGGTGATCGCTGTCTTGAACGGCTCCACCTCGGCCGCGGTTTCCAGCTCGGCCGGCGCGAGCAGCACGATGGCCACCAGAGTGGCCAGCACCGCGTATTTCAGCCATTTCAACTGCCGGTCCCAGGCGTCGGGCAGGGGCAGGCGCGGCAGGTGCAGCCAGCGGCCCAGGTGATGGGCGAATTCCTGCATCGCGCCATAGGGACAGAGCCAGCCACAGAACAATCCGCGCCCCCACAGCAGGAAGCCCAGCACCGCTGCGCCCCAAAGCAGCAGCGAGACCGGATCATAGAGCAGAAAGGCCAGGCTGCCGCCATCCAGGGCACCGCGCAGCACCGCCAGCGGCGTCACCACCGACAGCTGACCCTGTGCCCACCAGCCGACAAACCCCAGGGTGACCGCCAGCACGCCCAGTCGCAGCGGCACAAAGGTACGCAAACCCGCCAAACGGCTTTGCCCGAGCAGCAGCGCCGGAATCAGCCCCCCCAGAAACACCACGAGCAGGCCAAGATCGCCGGCGCGTCCGCGCAGCGCCTCCTGCCAGGGCGGCAGGGCGCTGGGACCGGTTTCGGACAGAAAGAACCGCTCGGGCGTGGCATGGGTGAAACCGAAGCTGCGGGAGCCGATCACCGGCTGGAAACTGCCATGGGCGCGCTGGATTTGCAGGGTCAGCTCCCACTCCGAGGTCGGATCGAAACCCAGCCGGCGATCGGCCCGCAGGATCATCGCGCGGCCTTCGGGCAGGCCGGGGGCCAGTTCGACGAACAGGTCGGCATCTCGCAGCGCCACCGGCAGGCCACCCTGTTGCGCCGAGATCAGATCGGGGGCGGTGTTGCGCACGAAATCCTCGCCCACCAGCCCATGGCGCGCGCTTTCGATCAGCAACAGCGGCTCGTCATGGGGCGACAGCGCCTGAAACTGCTGCAACTCTTCCAATGCCTGCGCCGACAGCACCGCGCGCGCGATCGCGGGCGGACCCAGATCGAGGATCCAGAGATCGACATGGGCGGCCTCGGGATCGGCCAGCGCCTCGGGATCATCGCCCGCCCAGAGCGTGCCGTCGAACCCGGCCTGCACCCGGGCGTTGCTGACCAGGTGATGGCTGGCGATGCCTTGGGCCACCAGCGCGGCCCAGTCGAGCGGCTCGTCATGGTCCAGGTCGGGCGCGCGCGGCGGCGCGGTGGCGACGCCCTGCATGCGCTCGCGCGCCACGGCCAGGCTGGCGGCCAGCACGGTTTCATGGGCGATGCGGATCGAGGCCGTGGCCTTGGTCACCCCGTCCAGATAGGTCAGCGCCGAGGCGCCACCGCCACTGTTGCCATACGGTGTCCCCACCACCATGGGCGAAGCGATGTTGAGGCCGCGATACTGCTCCAGGAACTTCTCGAACGGCGCCACGCCCAGGCCCGAGACAAAGATCGGCTCGTTCTGCTCGATCAGGCGTACCTCGATGAAACTGCCCGTCGCATCGAGCATCACCAGGAGGTTGACCGGAGCGCCGGAAAAACCGGGCAGGGGCGCCAGCGGCTCGGTCTCGAACACATAGCCCGCGGGTTTGCCATAGACGTCGATCAGCGCGTACACCCCGGTCTCGTCGACCTCTTCGCCCAGCAGCAGCGGCGGTTTGACATAGCTGGCGATCTGGTCCGGGGTCAGCGGATCAGCCCCGGCAGCCAGGGTCGTCAGCATCAGGCAGAAGGAAAGGAAAAGCGCGCGCATGGCGCCAAGGCTAGGCCGGGTTTTGGGGCCAAGACATTGGACCAAGGTCTTAGGGGTAGGGCTCTGGCACGCGGTCCCGACAAATGGTGCGCAGCGGGGGCGGTCCGAAAATTTGAGCAAAATGCTTGACAGCGCGTGCCAACCCGGTCCCAATCGCCCGCGGGGGCAATGGAGATCGTGCATGCGGATCGCGGCTGCACTGCTGGCAATTGCCCTGACCGGGCTATCTGGGGCGGTTTGGGCCGAGACCTCTGCTGCCATCGTTGCGCGCAAGCCCGATTTGTTCCATCCCGAAACCGGCCTCAGGATCGACCGTCAGCGGGCGCCGGTGCCCGAGGATATTCCACCGCCCGCCCGCAAGATTTCGGCCCTTTGGGCGCGCAAGCTGATCGCCCGCGGGGCACTGGCGCTGGATGTCTATGGCGCGGCGCAGTCGCGTTATGACGAGCTGGACGGGACCTGGCTGGTGCCCGAGCCGCGCCAGAGCCTGCCGGGCGCGGTCTGGCTGCCCGAGGTCGGGCGCGGCGTCCTGGATGCCGCCTTGCAGGTCTATCTGGAGCGCGAGCTGGAGCGGCTGACCGGCGGCAGCAAGGCGCGCGCCATCGTGGTGTTCTGCGTGGCCGATTGCTGGATGAGCTGGAACGCGGCGCAGCGGATCGCCGGGATGGGATACCTTCAGGTCTATTGGTTTCCGCTGGGCACCGATGGCTGGCGCGAACTGGGCTGGCCGCTGGAACCGGTTGAACCAGTGCCGGTCCCGGTGGACTGAGCGGGCGCTAGTTCGCCCGCGGCAGCACCGCGCGTTCCACCCCGGGGAACAGATGCGCGACCGAGCGGTGAAACTCCTGCGGTTGCGCACCCATCGCGGCAAACTCCTGTGGCAGCGGCAGATCCATCACCTCGACCATGTCCAGACCGGTGCGCGCGGCATCGTGCAATGTCGCCTCCAGCCAGGACAGATAGGCGCGGGTCTGGCGCAGCGACGCGCCGGTGCGGTCGAACGGGCCATGGCCGGGCAGCACGGCGGGGGCGCCCAACCCCTCGAGCGTGGTGAGCGCCTGTTGCCAGCCTGCCAGATCCGCATGCGGCGTGGTGGGCGCGCGGTCCAGAAAGGCGAGATCGCCGGTGATCAGCAGCCCGGTTTCAACGTCGACCAGCGCCAGATCGGCCTCGGTATGTCCGCTGAGCGGCAGCGTGGCAAACCGGCGACCGTCTATGGTCACTTCGCCCCCGTCCAGCGCGGTATTGGGCGGCACCGGCTCGGTGCCGCGCATCCAGTCACCCAGCAGCCGGTACATGTTGTCGGCGAAGGCGTCGCCGTCGCGGCGGGCGGCTGCAAGCGTGTCGCCCAAGGCAAGGATGGGGCGGTCGGCAAAGACCTGGTTGCCAAAGAAATGATCCGGGTGGTGGTGCGTGTTGACCACCGCCGACACGCCACGCAGGTCCAGCGCGCGCAGGGTTGCCGCCAGTGCCTCGCCATAGCGGCGCGAGGGGCCGCTGTCGATCAGTATCAGCCCCGATTGCCCCTGCAGCACCGCGCAATTGACGATGGCGCCGCCATTGACCTTGTCGAAATAGTCGGTGACGCCCTCGATCATCCAGACACCGGGCAGCACCGGGATTGGCGCCAGATCATAGCGCAGCTTTGCCTGGGCAAAGACCGGGGCGGCGGGCAGGGCGGTTAGACCCAGCCCGGCGGCGGCACCGGCCAGCAGGGCACGGCGGCTGGGCATCAGTTGACTTCCTCGCCCGTCAGGGTGCCCGCGATCTGGTTGCCGTTGTTGTCCCGCCCGCTCACATGCAGCAGCGGCGGCATCCGCGCGGGGTCGAAATAGAGGGTAAAGGCCGGGTCTTCGTTCACCGGCTCGCTCAGCGCCAGCCGGGCCAGTTCCTGCCCGGCGTCGTTGGTAAAGCTGAGGTCGCGGATGATGAAGACCGGGATGCCATCGGCCAGCCCTGTATCCATCGGGTGATCCACGATCAGCCGGGCCCGCCCGGTGGCGGCCCAGAGTCGCCCGTGGATCTCGCCCAACTTCTCCTCCCAGTCGTCCGAGGCATAGGCCTCGGCCGGTGCGGTACAGCCGCCGCCCGCCGCGTCGATCAGGGTGCCGCCCACATGCCAGCTGCCGCTTTTGGTGCGCACCGAGGCGCGCACGGCGGTGGCCTGGTCGATCTTGAAGCGCAGCGCCAGTTTTGCCTGCGCCTCGCCGGGGAAATAGCTCAGGATCTTGGGGATCGGGCCGTAATCGGCGGTGACCACGATCTCCTCGACATCGGGGATGGCGGTGGCGTCGATCAGCAGCGGGACGTGAAACGCATCCTCGGCGGCGGCGGGCGCAAACACGCGCACCCGGTCGTCGAACCGGATATCTGCGGGGTCGCCCAGGATCGCGATCTGGTGATCCTCCCACATGCCCGAGGCAAAGGGATCGTCAAGTGGCACTTGCGGCGTATCTGCGGCCAGCGCCGCACCCGCCAGCAATGTGGCGCACAGGGAAAGCCCGTATCTGAACATCTCTCTCTCCTCCGCGCCGCATTGGGCCAGATGGCGGCGCGAAGGGCAATGGCACTTTGGTTCTATACCGCCCGCTCAGGTCTTGAACACGCGGTAGATGGCCGGGATCACCAGCACCGTCAGCAGGGTCGAGCTGAGCAGCCCGAACAACAGCGACAGCGCCAGCCCCTGAAAGATCGGGTCGGTCAGGATCACCGCCGCCCCGATCATCGCCGCCACCGCTGTCAGCAGGATCGGCTTGAACCGGATCGCCCCGGCCTCGATCAGCGTCTCGATCTTGTCGCGTTCGGGATTGGCGTGGCGGATGAAATCCACCAGCAGGATCGAGTTGCGCACGATGATCCCCGCCAGCGCGATGAAGCCGATCATCGAGGGCGCCGAAAAGGGCGCATTGAACAGCCAATGCCCGATGATGATGCCCAGAAAGGTCAGCGGCACCGGCGTCAGCACCACCAGCGGCAGCCGGAACGAACCGAATTGCGCCACCACCAGGATGTAGATGCCCAATAGCGCCACGCCAAAGGCCGCGCCCATGTCGCGGAAGGTGATCCAGGTGACCTCCCATTCGCCGTCCCACAGCAGGGTGATGACGCTTTCATCCTCGGGCTGGCCGTTCAGGCGGATCTGGGGCTTGCCCCCTTCGGGCCAGTCCATCGCGTCCAGCGCCTCGGCAACCGCCAGCATGCCATAGAGCGGCGCCTCGAAGTCACCGGCCAGTTCGGCCATCACCATCTCGGCGGCGCGCCCGTTGTGGCGGAACACGGGGTAGGAGGCGCGCTCTTCGCGCAGCTCGACCACATCGCCCAGCTCGACCACGCCGCGCGCGCCGGGCAGCACATTGGCCGGAACCGGGGTCGACAGGAACCGCTCGTCCACCACCCGGTCGGCGCTGTCGCGCGCGACCTCGATGGGGATCGGGCGGCGGCCCTCGCCCCGGTGCGAATAGCCCACCGTCTGGCCCGCGTTCAAGATCGCCAGGGTCGAGAAGACGTCCCGCTCCTGCACGCCGAAGAATTCCAGCTGATCGGTCGAGACCGTCGCCCTGAGGCGGCGGGCCTGAGTGCCGAAACTGTCGTCCACATCGACCACGAAAGGCACGCTTTCAAAGGCCTCGCGGATGCGGGTGGCAGCGGCGCGGCGGCTGTCGGCATCGGGGCCATAGACCTCGGCCAGCAGGGTGGCGATGACCGGCGGGCCGGGGGGCGGCTCGACCGTTTTCAGCACCGTGCCCTCTGGCAGGTCGAGCGTGGACAGCCGCTCGCGGATATCCAGCGCGATGTCGTGGCTGGTGCGGGTGCGCGCATCCTTGGGCAACAGGTTGATCTGCACATCGCCCAGCTCGGGCCGGGCGCGCAGATAGTAATGGCGCACCAGCCCGTTGAAGTTGAAAGGTGCCGCATCGCCCGCATGAGTCTGGGCCGAGATCACCTCGGGCAGTTCCAGCACCCGGCGCGCCACCTGTTGCGCCACCGCGTCGGTATCCTCGACCGAGGCGCCCTCGGGCAGGTCGATCACCACCGACAGCTCGGACTTGTTGTCAAACGGCAAGAGCTTGACCGTCACGTCGCGGGTATAAAGCGCGCCCAGCGAGCCAAAGGACAACACCGCCGCCACCAGCAGGAACAGCCCGCTGCCGGATTTGGTGCGCAAGAGCGGGCGCGCCACCGCGCGATAGAGACGCCCCAGCGCGCCGCCGTGCTGGGCGGCTGCGTCATGGGCATGGGCGGGCGCGCGGCCCGCGATCTTGACCATCAGCCAGGGCGTGATGATGACCGCCACGAAAAAGGAAAAGATCATCGCCGCCGAGGCATTGGCGGGGATCGGGCTCATATACGGCCCCATCAGCCCCGAAACGAACAGCATCGGCAACAGCGCCGCCACCACGGTCAGCGTGGCGACGATGGTGGGGTTGCCCACCTCGGCCACTGCGCGGATCGCCTTTTGGGTGCGGCTGGCACTGTCGGGCATGGCCCAGTGGCGGGCGATGTTCTCGATCACCACGATGGCGTCATCGACGAGGATGCCGATGGAAAAGATCAGCGCAAACAGCGACACCCGGTTCAGCGTGTAGCCCATGACCCAGGCCGCAAAGAGGGTCAGCAGGATGGTGACCGGGATCACCACGGCGACCACGATGCTTTCGCGCCAGCCGATCGAGAACAGCACCAGCACAACGATGGACACGGTGGCCAGGCCCAGGTGGAACAGCAGCTCGTTGGCCTTTTCATTGGCGGTTTCACCATAGTCGCGGGTGACGGTAACCTCGACACTGTCGGGGATCAGATCGTGTTCCAGCAGATGCACCCGGTGCAGGATCTCTTCGGCCACCACCACGGCATTGGCCCCGGCGCGCTTGGCCAGCGCCAGCGTCACAGCCGGGCTGCGGCGGAACCCGCCACTGTCGTCGCGGGTGACATTGGCCACGATCCGCTCGGACGTGTCGGGGACAAAGCGCACATCGGCCACGTCGCGCACATAGACGGGCCGGTTGTCGCGGGTGGTCAGCAGCAGGTTGGCGATCTCGGCGGGCGCGTGCAGCGTCTCGCCCGCCACCAGCGCGATCTGTTCACCACCGTCGCGCACCAGCCCGGTGGCCAGTGCCCGGTTGGCGCCCTCGACCTTGGCCGCCAGCTGTTGCAGCGTCACGCCGTAAAGCGCCAGCCGCTCGGGGTCGGGCGCGATGCGGATCGCCTCGGGCGCCTCGCCCACCAGATAGGTCAGGCCCACATCGCCGATCTTGGCCAGCTGCACCTGCAACTCGCGCGCGATGCGGGTCAGGTCGTTGGCCGAGACATCCCCGGCCCCGTCGCGCGGGGACAGGGTCAGCGAGACGATGGCCACATCGTCGATGCCGCGCCCGACGATCAGCGGTTCACCGATGCCCACCGGGATGCGGTCCATGTTGGCGCGCACTTTGTCATGTACGCGCAGGATGGCGGTATCGGCGGGTGTACCGACCAGGAACCGGGCGGTGACCATGGCATAATCGTCGCCGGTCTGCGAATAGACATGGTCCACATCGCCGATCGCCTTGACGATGGTCTCCATCGGTTCGGTGACCAGTTTCACCGCATCCTCGGCCTTGAGCCCCGGCGCTTGGATATGGATATCGACCAGCGGCACCGAGATCTGCGGCTCTTCCTCGCGCGGCAGGCTGATCAGCGCCACCAGCCCCATGGCAAGGGCCGCCAGGATCATCAGCGGCGTCAGGGCCGAGCCGATGAAACCGCGTGTCAGCCCGCCCGCGATCCCCAGGGGCGTGTTCTGTGATCCCTCACTCATGTCCGGCCACCAGCACTTCGCCACCCTTGAGGCCGGACAGGATTTCGACCAGAGGCTCGCCCTCGGCCTCGACCGGGGTTCCGATCACCACCACCCGTTCGCTGGCGCTGCCATCCGGCCTGGCGACACGCACGAAATCAAGCCCCATGCGCGAGGCGACCGCCGCGGGCGGCACCGCCACCACCTCGGCCCGGCCCACCGGCAGGCGCACCAGCACCCGGCGCCCGATGAACTTGGACGACAGGCCCGCAACCTCGACATCGGCGATCACCCGGCCATTTTCGATCTGGGGATAGAGCTTGGCGAGGGTGCCGGTCTCGGCCCCCTCGATCCCAGCGATGGCGATGCTGTCGCCCTCGGCCAGGAAATCCGCATGCCGCTCGGGCACCGCGAGGCGCAGGAAGAAGCCGCCGCCGCCGATCACCGCAATCATCTCGCCCGGCAGCACGACCGAGCCTTCGGTCACCGGCACGTCGATCACCGTGCCCGAGATCGGCGCCAGGATGCGGCCCTCGTCGGTGCGTTGCAGCAGGACGTCACGCTGCGCGCTTGTGGTGCCGATACGGCCCTCGATCACCTGCACACGGGTGCGCAGTGCGTCGACATTCTGTTCGGTGGTCACCCCGCGTTCCAGCAGGTTCTGGCCGCGCGCCAGCTCGGCCTCGGCATTGCTCAGCTCTGACCCAAGCGCGCTGAGTTGCGCGTCGATGGCGCGCAGTTCCAGCTCCAGCTTCTCGTCCACTGTGGTGCCGATCTGCTGGCCCCGGGTGACGGCGCTGCCCTCGGCCACGGTGATTTCCTGCAAGGTGCCACCCAGGCGCGAGCGGGCGGGCAGGCTGTCGCGCGGCTCGACCTTGGCAAAGACGGTCTTCCATTCGGTGACGGTGACGCGGCGGGCGGTGGTTTCGGCCAGCGCCGGCACCGCGCTCAGCGCGGCAAGGCAAAGGAGCAGGGCGGGGAGGATCATTTTCATGAGGCACCTTTCGGTTCGGCCAACCGGTCTGGACGACGGGTTGAGGCCGCTTGTCCCATATATATTCAGAAAATTGATTGTGTTTCAATGGGCGGCCCGGGTTTTTGTGCAGAAAACCCGGTGTCAAAGCGTCGCGTCGGCCTTGGTCACGCCCGGGCGATTACGGCCGAGACCCCGTTACAAAACTTGGAAAACCGCCGCCGGGGCACCGGCAGGATATGGTGCAGCGCATCCAGCGGCGCCTCGGCGGGGGCCTTCAACTCGCACACGGTCCAGGCCTCGCGCCGCGCCGTCTGCCCATCGGGGCGGGCATAGGCGATATCGCGGTCAAAGGTGATGCGCAGCCCATCCAGGCTGTAATAGGCGCGGCGATAGCTGACCGCCACCATCGCCTGCAAAGTGCCGTAATCGCGGTCGAAATGCCCCTGGCGCAACAGCCGCCGCTCGGTTTCGGGGGCGACGGGCAGGGCGGTCTTGAACCGCCCCTCGACCGAGGAGATCTTGGTCTCCAGCACCGCGCCCGCGTCGGCCTGTTCGGGATAGCGGCGCAGGCGCACCTTCTTGCGCGGCAGCACCCCTTCTTCGGAGTCCGAGAACATCTGCAACCCGCTGGTGTCGAAATAGACCGAGCGGATCAGCCGCGCGGGATAAAGCGGCACCATGCCCCGGGCTTGCAGGTCAGCTTGCAGGCGCGCCATGTCGCTGGCGGTCAGAACGATCTTTTCCTCGATGCGAAAGCTCATCCGCTGTCCCCTTGCAGGTCGAGAACCGACTCTGCATCGACCCGGCCCGCCGGGCCGGAGCAGGGCGCGGGATCGAGGCGCAGATAGGCGCCGGGGAATTCCTGTTTCTTGCGGAAGACTTCGTAACAATGCAGCGTCGCGCCGATACGGGCCTGACCCACCGTCACACCCGACCCGTCCTTGGACGAGATGCCAATGGCGCTGGCGCTGGCCTCGAGATCGCCGATGGCGACCTCGCTTGCCTCGCCGACCGATACCGCCTTGTCACCGCAGGCGCTGGCCAGCACCCGGTCGAACCGGTACTGACCGCCGCTCAGGTCAAGGCAGTCATTGCCCGCCCCGGTGATCCGCGCCTCGGCCACGTGCAGATCGGCAAAGTCCATGTCCACCGCATCCGAGACGGCATCCTGAACGTCAAGCAGGGCAATGTCGCCCCGGGCCGAGACGATGTTGACGCTGTCCTCGCAGCCGCCGCCGGTGGCGGTGATCCGCACCTGCGACAGCCGCATCCCATAAAGGGTCAGGCAGCCCGTCAGCCCATAGGGGTTGAACCGCTGCTCGGGCGCGGCGTCGCCCCCGTTCAGCGCCGGGGGCGGCGGCAGGCCGCGAAACGCGATCTCGACCCCCTCAAGCCTGTCGCCCATCAGAAGCGCCCAGTCATCGGGGGCGGTCTGGGTCAGCACCAGCCGCCCGCCCTGCGGGTCGCTGGTGACCTTCAGGCCGGGGCTGTGGCGCAGGGTAAGATCCCAACCGGTCAAGGGCGTGGTCCGATAGACCATGCCACCCGGTGCCTGCGCGCCGAGGGTCATCACCGGTTCAACCCCGTCAATAACGGCGCCCGAGAGCGCCTCGACCAGGGTTTCGCGGTCCAGGCGCTGGGCGGTGCAGCCGCCGCGCGTGCAAAGCTGCGCCGTTGCGATGCCGCTGGCCGGGTCGGGGGCGGCGATGTCGCGGCTGCGGATCTCGGGCAGGTGATCGAACAGGCGCGCGGTGAAACCGGGCCAGGGATCGGCGAGGGCGGGCGGGGCGCCCTCGGCAGGCAAAACCAGCGCGGGCAGATTGGCGGCAACACCGGTCAGAAAGTGCCCGCCCGCCTCGGGCGCACAGCCGCCAGCGCACAGCGCCCGGTAGCGCGCGCCAAAGGCCTCGCCATCCAGCGCCGCCACCGCCGCAGCCAGCCGCGCCATCCGGTCGGCGGTGAAATGGGGCGCATAAAGCGTCCTGTCGCGTGCGCGCAGATAGCGCGGTTTGCTTCGCTTCAGATCGACCTCGCCATCGTAATAGATCGGCTCGATCCCCTGCAAAAAGGCGTTCCAGTAGAATTTGCGGTTATGCGGGCGCAGCCCGTGGCTGGCGCGCATCGCGAACATCAGCGCGGCATAGTCCCACCAGATGCGCGCGGCCTCGGCGCTGGTGGTGTCCGGCAAGGGCAGGCCGGTCAGCGCCTGCGAGGGGTCAAGGGCATTGCTGTTGCCATAGGTGGCATAGGCGGTCTGAAGCCGGGTAAAGGCCTCTACCGTCATCGCCACCGAGGCGGCGCCGCGTTCGACCCATTTGCCGTTGACCACCCGCGCCAGCCCCAGATCCTCGAGCAGATAGCCGCCCCGGTCCGACCACAGCGCCAGCAAGGCCTCGTCGCCCTCCAGCAGCGGCCCCTCGCGGCGGCGGTTGTGCTCCAGAAACTCCTTGGCCACGGTTTCCTGCCACAGCATCCGCACCGGGGTGCCGTTCTGCACCACGTCAACCACCCGGGTGCGCGGCGCCAGAAAACCCAGCCGCGACAACAGCAGGGTGGCCAGCACCTCATTCTCGGCATTGCGGGTCTTTTGCAGGAACAGCTTGAAGCGCACCGCATGGGCGATGTTGCCCTCGTCCAGGCGGATGTTCAGGCTTTGCAGCAGGCGGCCCCGGTCCAGTTCCACGTGATCCTTGAAATCGCCGTTCTGGCGCAGCCGGGCGGCAAAGTCGCAGCGGCCGAAATCGTAGAACACCGAAACGGTTCCGGCAAAGCTGCGCTTGTATTTCGGGGCGATCTGCTCACCCTCCGAGGTGATGATCCGCAGCCCGTTGCGGGCCCATTTGCGGGCCTTGTCGACATTGACCTCGATCCGCCGGATCGAGGCGATATCGGCCAGTTCCGCCCGGTATTGCCCGGTGGCAAAGTCACAGCCCGCCTCGGCCGCAGGCGCCAGCAGCAGCGCGGGGAGCAGGGCCAGGGGACGCAGCCGCCGCCACATGGCACTCAGGCCGCCGCAAAGGCGATGCGGGTGATCCCGGTCTGGCCGTTGACCGCGCCGCTCAGCGTCAGCAGATCCTGGCGCGAGGGGCTGGCAAAGCGATAGACGATCCCCTCGGGCGTCTTGTCAAACCCGACCAGCGCGGCATGGGCCAGCAGGTCCGGCATCTCGGTTTCGGAGAACACCTCGAGCGTGTGCAGCGCGTTGCCCTCGGTAAAGGAGGTGGTGTAAAGCGCCACCCCGCGCACCCGTCGCGACCAGCGGTTGAACAGTTCGGCCACGACCAGGGTGCCCACCGCGCTGCCCACCAGAAGCACCAGCCACGAGACGCTGACCGCTGCGGCGATCCCGCAGGAGATCATCAGGAAATAGGTGACCAGTTCCAGCGGCGATTTCACCGGGTTGCGGAACCGCACGATCGACAGCGCCCCCACCATACCCAGCGACAGGGCGATATTGCCCGAGATGACCGAGGTCAGCGAATAGGTGACCAGCGGCAACAGCAGCAAGGTCAGCGTATGCGAAAACGTTCGGATCCAGGTCTGACCGGAAAAGATCACGGCCTGTCGCACCAGCAGCGAGGCGCATAACAACAGCGCCACGGCCAGCAGCTTGTCCAGTTCGGATGTCAGCACGCCCATATCTCCCCCTCCGAGATTGTGCGGCAATCCTGAGATACGGCAACGCCGAACCCGCGCCATGCAACAAGCGCACCACATGGCAGTTCAGCGAAATCGGCAAGGCCCCCACCTCTGGATTACGCTTCTTGCGACCGGCGTCCTCGAACCCCCCGGGGCAACCGGATACGTATATCCTAATCAATAACTTGCCTCGTGGCCACGGTAATCGACGACCTTGGAAACTGTCTGTTTCCAGAATGGCCGCTAACCCCGGTGCCGCCTGCGGCGCAGCAGCGCGAACAGGGCCTCGATCTCGGGCAGACGACACAAGGCGCATCCGGCCAGGAACAGTGCTGCAACCGTCAGCGCATGGGCGCAGAGCAGCACCAGATCGCCCAGTCCGAATGGCTGCCAAAGCAGGGCCGAGACAAGCGCCGCAGCCACAGCCGCCCCGATCATCAGCGCGATCTGGCGCAGGTCCTGCCAGCTGCCCAGCGTGCCATGGCGGCGATGGAGCGCGCGCGCCAGCACCAAGGCCGAGCCGGTCGAGGCCAGCAGGATCGAGCTTGCCACGCCCTTGAGGCCGAACAGCGCGCCCAGCGGCAAACCGGCGGCAAAGCGGATCAGTAGGGCGGCGGCCGAGAACCAGAGGAAGACCCGCACCAGCGGCAGCCCGTCATCGGCCAGAACGGCGGGCAGAAAGGCGGCCAGCACCGCGTTCACCAGCAAGAGCGGCGCCAGGAACCGGACCAGATCGGCGGTGGCGGCGGTATCCTCGGCGGTAAAGGCGCCGCGCTCCAGCAGAAAGGTGATCAGGGGGGTGGCCGCGATCATGACAAAAGCCACCAGCGGCAGGGTCAGGAACAGGCTGATCCGAACAGCGGCGGCGATGCTGGGGCGGGCACCGGCCTCGGCCCCGGCGGCATGGGAGTATTCGGTGTAATAGGCCGAGTTCACCGCCGAGTTGACGGCGCCCGGTGCGGCACTCAGCAGGCGCTGGGCGACGAACATGATGGTGACGCCGCCCAGACCGGTCAGCGAGGCAAGCGCGGCATCGGCCCAGCCCATCGCCATCTGCGCGGCGGCGTTGATCGTGACCGCCGCGGCCCGGCGCGGCGTGCTCGGGCGGCGCGGCGTGGTGAGGCCGCCGCCGCCCATCCGGCGCAGGTCGCGCCAGCCCTGCACCGCGATCATCAGCGCCATCAGCGCAACCCCGATCACCAGCGCCCAGGACAGCGATAGCGGCGTCACCGCCGCCCCCGCGACCAGCAGCACCGGCAGCAGCGCCACCCGGGGCAGCAGACGCGCCAGCGTGGTCAGGCCAAAGCGGCGGCGGGCAAAGTTGAACGCCCCCGCCAGCGCCGCGATCCCGGTCAGCGGCAGGCACAGGGCGACCACGCCCAGCAGTTCGGCCGCCTTTGCCAGCCGGTCGTCATCGAAGCCCGGGGCCAGCAGCCGCACCACCGGCTCGGCAAAGACCCAGAGCGCCAGCGCGATCAGGCAGAGCAGCCCGATGATCGGGATGCCAAAGCGCATCAGCGCCCGCCGCATGCCGGAATGACCGCCGCCCTGCACCTCGCGCACGAATTCGGGTACCGCCAGCTGGTTGGTGGCCTCAAAGGTCATGGCGATGGCCGACAGCACGAACCGGCGCACGGTGAAATAGGCATCTGCCGCCGGGGTGGTGCCAAAGGCGGCGGTCTGCAGCACGATCAGCAGCACGCTGAGCAAAAGCCCGACCAGCTTGAGGGCGGTCATCAGCACGATATTGGCCAGAAGGCGCGCGGCGGACATGATCAGGTCAGGCCTTTCTGCGGGGGCCGAGGCCGCGCCCGCAAAGGGAAAACGGCGGTCCCTGCCGCCGGGAAACAAAGTGTTTCGGTACAAATCATCGAAATTCAGGTTGAATGCTTTCCGCCCTTGCTTGCAACATGAAATATTCGTCCCACCCGGCAGCTGTTGCTGCGGGCAGGGGCGGAAACCGTCGAGGGGGACGGATGTACGCCTATGAACGCATCACCGATCCGGCCGGGTTCGCCGCGATCGAGGACGAGTGGCGCGCGCTGGCCGAGGCCTGCGGCGGTGGCGGTGTCTTTGCCAGCCATGCCTTTCTGCTGAGCTGGGCCGAAACCTTTGGCCAGGGGCGGCGGCTGGCGGTCTCGCTGCTGCGCCACAAGGGCGCGCTGGTGGGTGCCCTGCCGATGTTTCACACCGGGCAGGCCCGCGCGGTTGCCGCCATGGGCGAGGGGCGGGCCGGCATGGCGCAATGGTTGCTGCATCCCGATCTGCCCGATGCCGACGCGGCGCTGGCGGCGCTGCTGCGGCCCGACTGGCTCAGCTTCTGGCGGCTGGAGCCGCTGGAAACCCCCGATGCCGAGGCACTGGAACGCGCGGCCCGGCGGGCCGGGCTGGCGGTACGGCGCAAGGCGACGATGCGCGCCTGCAGTGTGACGACCGAGGGCGATTTCGACAGCTATCTGGGCGGGCTCAAGTCCAAGACCCGGCAGGTGTTCCGGCGCAGCGAGCGCAAGCTGGCCGAGATGGAGGTGCGTGATCTGCGCTCGGACCGGGACGGGCGCGCCGCGCTTGATGCCTATCTGGCGGCCTCGCGCGCCTCGTGGAAGGGGCTGACCGGTACCGGCTACGGGGCCGCGCCCGAGGGGGTGGCCTTTGTCGAGAAGCTTTTCGAGCGGTTGGGCCCCGAGGCCTGTTACCTTGCCGCCCGGCAGGTCGGCGAAGTGGCGATCTCGGGTCGGTTCGTGCTGGTGCATGACAATATGCACTACGGAATGGCCAATGATTTCAACGAGGAATACGCCGATCTTGCAGTTGGGCGAAACTCGATCATGCAAAGTGTCCGCGACGCGTTCGAGGGTGGCGCGGCGGGCTTCGACTTTACCCGCTGCAACGGGTTGGTGCGTGAGGTTTCGACCGATGAACGCCCGCTGGAGCGGGTGCTGATCCATCGGCGGGGCGATCCGACGCTGGCGGCCTTTTTCGCCGCGCGCGGGCTGCGGCGTCTGCGCCGCAAGGCCAGCGGATGGCAGAAAGGCCGGCGCGGGGTGGTGTCGTGAAAGTGGTGCTGAGCCCTGACCTGACACACGCGCAACACGCCGCGGTCAGGGCCTTTTGCGATGCCAGCCCCGGCTACAGCTACCTTCAGGATCCCGACTGGCCCGACGTGATGCAGGGCGAAGGCGGGCGGCACAGCTATCGGCATGTGCTGGTCGAGCGCGACGCGGGCGGGCTGGCTGCCTATGGCGTGCTGCGGCTCAGCCCGGTGCCGGGCGGCCTGGCGCTTGGCGCGTTCCGGCGCGGTCCGGTGGTGGCCGCCCCCGCCGATCTGGAGCCGGTGCTGCGGGTGCTTCTGCCCGCCCTGCGCAATGCGGGCCTGATCACCGTCGCCATGAACCCGCGCTGGGAGGATGCCGAGGCCGAGACGGTCGAACAGGTGTTGGCGCGGTTGGGCGGGCAGGTGGCCCCGCCTGCACGTCAGCGCCTGCACAGTTGCACCGGCCTGATCGACCTTGCCCCGGTGCCCGAGGAGATCTTTGCCGCCTGCACAGCTCATGCGAGGCGCAATCTGCGCAAGCTCGACAAGCTGGGCCTGACCCTGCGCCCGGTCGCGGACGGGGCCGAAATGGTGCGTGTGCGTGACTGGACCGAGGCTTTTGCCCGCGCCCGCGATCTGACCACGCGCGGGCTGCCGGGGCTTGAGGCGCAGCGCGACTGGATCGCCCGCCATGGCGGCGCGCTGGTGATGGTCGAGGCCGAGGGCGCCCCGGTCGGGGCCTTTTCCCTGCTGCGCGACGGGCCGCGCCTGCTTAACATGTCCAACGGCTGGGCCGATCCCGATGCGCGCCTGCCGCGGTCCTATCTGGTCTATTGGTATGCGATCCGGCGCTGGGCGGGGAACGCCGAGCCGGACGGGCCGCGCTGGCTGGACCTGGCCGGGCGCGACGACCCGCGCGTACCCCGCAGCGATGCCGGGGCCGAGGGGCGCGAGCGGTTCAAGGACGGGTTTCCCCAACGCCATGTGGTCCTGCCCCGGATGCACCGGTTCGTCCTGCGCCCGCTGCTGGCCCGGGCGCTCGACGGGGTCGAGCGCCTGCGCGCTCAGGGCCAGCGTTCCAAGGTGACGGCCCCCAGATAAAGCGTGACGGTCTCGGGGTTGGAATTGGCGGTGATCCCGATCTGTAACCGGTCGATGGCGGCACGCTCGGCGGGCACATCGGGCAGGGTGCGGCCCCGGTTGTCGAGTACGCTTTTACCGTCGAGATAGACTTGCGAGTGGCCCGGCGCCGCATCGGTGCCCAGGCGCAGGTCCCAGGTGACCAGATGCCAGCGGCCGCTGGTCAGCGCGGGCGCGCTGTCATCGGCCCAGGCATGGCCGCCGCCGATCTTCTTGCGATCCACCCGCAAGCGACCATGACGCAGGTAGAGCCGCAGGCCCGGATTGCCGGGCTGGCCACAGAATTTGCATTCCAGATCAAACAGATGGATCGAGTTGGCGGGGGTGCCGGGGGGCAGGAACAACTCGGCTGTGACACGGATGCGACTGCCCGGGCCAAGCGGATCGAAAGGCAGGATCAGCGCCGCCTTGCCCACCTTGCCTGCCTGTTTCGCTCCGGCCCGTGCCCGGATCACCTGCCGGGCGCCGACCGGATCAGGGGCGGGGGCAAGGGTGCCGTTCTGCTGTTGCAGACGCAGGTCGGGGCGGGCCATCAGGTCGGGCGCGGTGGCATGATGCTCGACCAGTGGCGCCGCCTGCGCCGCGGTGGCGGCGATCAACAGGAGAACAAGCGATCTGAACAGCGGGTACATCCGGGCCTCGGCTCTGGTCGCCTCAGGCTGTCACCCCCGGCGCCGCGCCGCAAGGGGGGCGATGCAATCGGCAAAGGTCTGGGCCGCAGCGGCATGGGCATAGCGCGCCGAGAGGGTCGGGGCGGCGGTCTGCGCGGCGCGCAGCGGTTCGGGCTGGCCCGCCATTTCGACAATGCCGCGCGCCAGCGCGTCGATATCGCCGATGGGAACGATGCGGCCCGCAGCGCCCGCCTGCGCCAACAGCCGCCTTGGTCCGTCGCAATCGGTGGCCAGCACCGGCGTGCCCTGGGCCAGCGCCTCGACCACCACATTGCCAAATCCTTCGCGATGGGACGGCAGGACCAGCAGACCGGCGCCCGCCATATGCCGCGCCACATCCGGGCTGTAGCCGGGTAGCGTGACCGCGTGCTGCAAGCCCAGCGCCGCGATCAGCGCCTCCAGCTCAGGCCGGGCCGCGCCCTCGCCCAGCAGCGTCAGCCGCAACTCGGGGCGTGTGCGCAGGGCCCGGGCAAAGGCCTGGATCAGGTCGGCATGCCCCTTGGCCGGATGCAGCCGCCCCACCGCCAGCACCAGCGCCGGATCGCGCGGCGGGCCGTTGCCCTCAGCCACCGTCTGCGCCAGGGCCATTGCCTCGGGCGACAGGACCGGGTTGGGCAGGGTGGCGACGGCGGGCCGGTCCAGCGCCAGCGCCGCCAGCCAGTCAGCACCCAGCCCCTCGGTCGGGACCGCCAGCAGATCGGCCAGCGGATAGAGCCGCCGCATCAGCCAGCGGCGTGGCCCGGGATGGCGTGCCATCGCCAGATAGGCGGCGGGAGAGCTGTGTTCGCTGATGATCACCACGGGGCGCTGGTGGGCGGGCAGCAGCCGGGCCGCCAGCAGTGCCGCGATATTGCGCGCATTGGTGCCGGAATAGACCGCGTCCATCCCCGCCAGCGCCGCGCGCAGCGCCCAGAGTGAGGCCATCGCCCGTCGCCCACCCAGATCGACGATCTCGACCGTTTCGGGGATCTGGTCCAGCAGTTCGCCGGTACGGCTGCCCAGGATCAGGCGGATTCGAAAACGGCGGTCCTGCAACTGCCGGATCAGCGCGAGGGTCGAAATTTCGATGCCACCCGAGCGCAAATGCGGCAACACAATGGCAAGCCGGGGAGGCGTGACAGGGGAATTATCCATAATCGTATCGCCCCGGAATTGTATACGGGTGACAACCACGCTGCGAGGGGGCTAACATTCTCATATTAAGGCAAAACAATAATGGCCATCGAGCTGAACTGTATCGGAAACAGACTGTTTCCAACCGCCCGTTATGTTCAAGGTTAATGTGGCGATAAGGTGGCGACATTGTGACCGTTTCGAAGGGGGAGCCCATTTTCGGGCAAGCGAGACGGGTATGAGGGGTTTGGCAGATGAAGATAGACATCTACAAGGTCGATACCGACCTTGCCGGTGTCGACGGGGGGCGTCGGCTGTTTGACGCCATCGCTCCGTTGCCGGCACAAGTGTACCGCGAAGCGCCTTCGGTGCAGGGGCTGCGCGACGGGGCGTTTGTTGCGCAGCCCCCATTGGTTCGACCACACAAGGGGCCAGCGGCGCCACGTGGGCTGATGTCGCCGGCGACCGTCAGGTCGGGCTATGTGCCGCGATATCCGCTGTTCGACGCGGCGCTCAACCGGGTGCTGGCGGCGCTGGCCGTGATGGCGGTGGCTCCGGTTCTGCTGTTTCTATCCTGTCTGGTGCTGTTATCCAGCGGGCGTCCGGTCTTCTACTCGGGCGTCCGTTTAGGAAAGGACCGCAAGCCATTCAAGATATTGAAATTCAGAACACTCGTGCCCGATGCGGCAGCACAGACCAGCCGGTCCACATTGCCAAAGCGAACCCTGCTGGAAACCAATATCGGATCCTATCTGCGCAAATCCCGGCTGGACGAACTGCCGCAGCTGATCAACATCCTCAGGGGCGACATGGTCTTTTTCGGCCCGCGTCCGGTGCGCCCCGAACTGCTTGATCTTTATATGCGCGAGGCGAGCGGCTTTGCGCTGCGGTTCAACGTCAAGCCGGGCCTGGTGGGCATGTCGCAGGCGCTGTTGCCGCATTCGGCGGGCAAGCGGCTGCGCGGGCGGTTCAACTCGCTGTGTTGCCGGGCGCCGATGAATTACTGGGCGACGCTGGGTTTCGTGCTGCATGTGGGGGTGACGGTGCTGCGCCGGGCCGGGCGTGGGGTGCTGGACATGGTTCTGCACCTGGGCAGCCCGGCGATGCGGTTCAATTTCCTGCGTTCGGGCTTTCACCGGCCGCGCCACACGGTGGCGCAGTTCGAGATGGAAGGCGAGACCGTAACTGCCGGCGTGGTCGGCATTTCGGATCAGATCGTGCAATTCGTCAGCCCGCTGCCGCCCCGGCGCCGGCGCTATGCGCTGACCATCGACCGCAAGCTGGCCTCGGGCCGGCACCTGCGGATCAGTGTCGAGGTCGAGGTGAAATCGGTGTTTCCGCTGGGTGTCGGCAAATCCGGTTTCCTGTGCCATGCCTCTTATGCAGCGGGCAGCCCCTATCAGCGGTACCGGATCGAGCGCTATCTGCTCGACGAGACCGTGTTGTCGACCTGAGGTGGTGTGATGTCCGATGCCCGCTCCCTGACAGCGCATACCACCGCCCGCCGCGCCACGCGCCGGCGCCTGCTGGTGCGGCTGCTGGCGGTGGCGCTGGTCAGCGGCCTCGCCGGTGGCGCTGTGGCGGCGCTGACCGGGGCGGCGGGGTGGGCCTTCGGGCTGCTGGCGGCGGTTTCCGGCTATCTGGTGGCGGCGCGCCTTTGGCGCCTGGAACCGGGTGTTCCGGTGCTCACCTATCACAGTGTCAGCGACAACGCCGCCTGGCTGCCGTGGCGGGCCGAGATCTCGATCCGGCCGGCCTCGCTTGACCGGCAGCTGCGCCTGTTCCGCCGCATGGGGCTGCAGGTCGTCGACAGCGAGACGCTGGTACGGGCGCGGCTGGCGGGGCGGCCGGTGCCGGGCAACTGGCTGGCGCTGCATTTCGACGATGGCTATCTGGACAACTGGGTGGCCGCCGCGCCGATCCTGCGCCGCCATGGCGCCTGTGCCACGCTGTTCGTGTCCACCGACTTCATCGCGCCGCCGCAGCCCCTGCGCCCGATGCTGGGGCAGGACGGTCCGCTGCGCTGGGATGGTTACCTCAGCTGGGACGAGCTGCGCGCGCTCGAGGCCGAGGGCACCTTTCGCATCGAGGCGCATGGTACCGATCATGGCCGCATCGCCACCGGGCCCGAGACGGTGGACCACCTGACGCCCGAGAATGCGGGGCGGCTGTCGTGGATGCAATGGGCGCGGATGCCCGGGGACAAGCATGACTGGTACCTGCGCCGCAGCCGCCCGGTGCCGCTGGGCAGTGCCGTGCCCATCAGCGCGCCCGCATTGGCCGCGCGGGGCTGGTCGCCCGCCACCGGGCAGGAAAGCGATGCGGCATATGACGCCCGGGTGCGGGCGGTTCTGGCCACCAGCCGGACCCTGATCACCCGCGAGATGGGCCGCGCGCCGGTGCTGTTCTGCTGGCCGCAGAATCAGACCAGCGACCGGGCGAGGGTGCTGGCGCAACAGGCGGGGTTCCTTGCCACCACGGCTGGTCAGGCGCGCAATACCGCGACGGACCCGGCGGCGACCCTGTCGCGGCTGCATATCGGCGAGGATTACGCGGGCCTGCGCTGCGGCTGGATCGACGATCTGGCGGTGCGTGCGCAGATCCGCTGTTTCCAGGGGTTCGTGGGATGGGTCGCCGTGCTGGGCGCAGTGGGCGCGCTGCGCCGCATTGTGCGGGTGCTGGTGCGGCTCCGTTCCCATGGGCGCCGCACCGGATCGGGCGCCTTGCAGGAGGGGATGTCATGAAACTGGCCGTCATCGTCACCGAGTTTCCCAAGACCACCGAAACCTTCATCCTGCGCGACCTGATGGTCTTTCTCGAGGCCGGGGTGGACCTGCGCCTGTATCACCTGGCGCCCTGGCGCAATGATCAGATCCTGCACGATTTCGGCGCCGAGGCGGGGCGGTGCGCGCGGCATGTGCCGCTGGTGTCGCCGCGCTCGCTGGCGGCCCTGGCGGCGCATCCGCTGACCGCCGCGCGGCTGGCGGGCAGCATCGCGCTGCATCAGGGGCGCGAGGCGAAATTCGCGGCCAAGTCGCTGGCGCTGCTGCCTGCGGCGATGCGGCTGGGACAAGAGCTGCGCGACTGGGGCGCTGATCACATCCATGCGGAATTTGCCGGCCATCCCGCCACCGCCGCCTGGATCGCCCATCGCGTCTCCGGCGTGCCCTATTCGATCAGCTGCCGGGCGCATGACATCTTTCGCAGTCAGCGTCTGTTGGAGCAGAAATTCGCCGACGCTGCGCTGGTGCGGGCGGTCAGCACCTATGCCAGCCGCTTTCTGGCCGAGCATGTGCCGGGCATCCGCCAGCAGGATGTGGCCGTCATCCATTCCAGCGTCGATGTCTCGGCGATCACCCCCAGCGCGCCGCCGCCGCCCGAAGACGGGTTCCGCATCCTCTATGTCGGCTCGCTGCAACAGCGCAAGGGTGTGGATGTGCTGCTGAAGGCGCTGGCCGGGTTCGACCGGCCGGGCTGGCAGCTTGACATCGTCGGCGACGGGCCGGACCGGGCCAAGCTTGAGGCCTTGAGCGCCCAGCTGGGCCTGAACGACCGGGTGCATTTTCTCGGCCAGCGGCCATTCGGAGAGATCGACGGGTTCTACCGCGCCGCCTCGGTCTGTGTCGCGCCCTCGATCATCGGGCCCAATGGCCGGACCGAGGGCATTCCCAATGTGATGATCGAGGCGCTGGCCTATGCCCGGCCCGCCATCTCGACCAATGTCTCGGGCATCCCCGAACTGATCCGGCCCGGCGAGACCGGCTGGCTGACCGAACCGGGCGATGTGGCGGGGCTGACGGCGGCCCTGACAGAGGTGCATGACGCGCCCGAGGCGGCCAGCAAACTGGCGTGGAAGGGGCGCGCGCTGGTCGAGCGCGAGTTCGACCTGCGGGTCAATGCCCGGCGCCAGCTGGAGCTGTTCGCCGCCGCGCGCAAGGGGCAGGCGCCGCAGGGCGCCCGCACGGTGACGCCATGATCGCGCCGCGCCCCATCTTTGTTCTGGGCCTGCAACGATCTGGCACCACGCTGATCGGCAACCTGCTGGCGGCGCATCCCGATGTGGCGGCGGCAACCGACCCGCATCATCGCGGCATCCACGAGAGTGTCTTTTTCTCGCATTTCGCCCGCGCCTGGGACTGGCGCGACCCCGCCGCCCGCGCGCGCGCCGTCGCGGCCTTTCTGGACAGCGATTATGGCCGCCTGCTGGACCTGACGGCCGAGGACTGCCACCGGCTGGAGCGGATCGGCGACCCGGAGGTGTTCTTTCGCCAGGCGATGAGTGCCCATGCCCGCCAGCAGGGTGCGCTGGCCTGGGTCGAGAAATCGCCCCATCATGTGCACGAGGCGGCGCGGATCGCCGCCGCCTATCCCGATGCGCGTTTTGTTGCGATCCACCGCGACAGCGCCGGTCTGGTGCGCTCACGGCTCTGGGCCTATGGCCGGGTGCCGCGCGCCGGGCTGGCCCGGCTGCCCGCGGTGCTGCGCGGCGCGCTGTCGAACGCCTATCACCGGCGGGTTCTGCGCCGCTTTGCCCACCATTTCCCGGACCGGGTGGTCACGCTTGAATATCGCGCTTTTGTGGCGGGCGGAGCCGCCTCGGTGGCGGCGATGATCGCGGCGCTGGGCCTGCCGTCCGCGCCCGGCCTTGCGCCCGAATACGCGCCCAACAGCAGCTTTGCCGGGCCCGACGCGGCGGCGTCGCTGACCCGGATTGACCATGCCGCCATCGCGCTTGCCGGGGTGCTGTGTGCGCTGGTGCCGCTGTGGCTGCTTGATCGTCTGCGCGCCGGGGCGTCCTCCCGCCGGCGCCTCGAATTTCCCCGCTGGGTGTGGAGCGGCCTCGTGCCGCCGCCAGCCTCTCATTCCGGGCCTTCGCTGGCGGTGCCGCTTGGCGCCGACACGATGACCCATATGCAGGAGAATCCCTCGCCATGTCGCGACTAGAGTTGATCCACGACCTGCCCAGCCCGGCCCGCACCCGGCCCGCCGACCCCACCGGGCCGCGCGACGGCGCAAACGAGGCACCGCGCCAGAACGAGGCGGGTGCCGCCATCCGTCACGTGGCCGAGCTGATGCGGCAGAGCCGGCGGATGATCCTGCTGCTGATGCTGGGCTGCGCGGCGCTGTCCTGTGCCTATGCGGTCTACAAGCTCAACTTCTCGCCGGTCTACCGGGCCTCGGCCAAGGTGACCGCCCAGCCCACCGATGCCGAACTGCGCTATTCGCAGGTCTATGTGCGCTCGTCCTCGCTGGACAGTGCCAATGTGATCACCCGCAGCCATATCGAATATCTCAAGAGCCGCGAGATCGCCGAGCGCGCCCGGCTCGAGGTGTTCGGCGCCGCGGGGGCCGCGCCCGAAGAGCAGCAGATCCCGGCGCTGCTCGCCTTTGCCAAGACCGCCAAGCAACAGGTCGAGGCCGGTCTGCGCTGGCTCAACTCCGGCAGTGCCGGAGCAGCGGCGGGTGAAAAGGATCTGGTGACCGAGATCCAGGACGCGATCGAACTCAGGATGGTCGAAAGCTCGTTTGTGATGGAAATCTCGGTGGCCTGGGAGGATCCGAAGATCGCCGCCGAGCTGGCCAATGTGCTGGCGCGGGTCTATCGCACCCGCAGCCGCGAACAGGTGGCCGCCACCACCGGCGAGTTGACCAGCTTTCTTGAGACCCAGAAACTGGCGACCGAGCGCCGCCTGTCCGACCTGATTGACGAGCGCAACGCGCTGCGCACCGCCTCGGGCGTGGTCGAGATCGAGACCGAGCGGCGCGAATTGCTGGCCCGCCTGTTTGCCGAATCCGCCCAGCGCGATGCCGACCGCCGCAGCCTGCTGGCCATTCAGGCGCAGCTGCGCGCCTTTTTGCCCGACCGGCCGCTCAACCGGCATGACGGGCTGACCCAGACCACCAAGGAAGAGCTGAACCTGTCGCGCCTGCGCGAGGTGGAACTGGACGCCGCCGTGGTCGAAAGCGACAAGATCGTCGCCCGGCTGGAACAGCGGATCGCGGCGCTGGCCAAGCTTGAGACCCGGTTCGAGGGGCTGAACTCGGAAATCGAGCGCACCCGGGGGCAGCTGAACGATATCGACGCGCGCCTGTTGGAGGTCCGCATCAGCGAGGCCGAAAGCATCGAGACCCTGCGCATCGTCGATCTGGCAACGCCGCCGGCGCTTCCGGAAGAGCCCAAGGTGGTGAACCGGACCGTGATGGGGGCGATGTCGGGCTTCCTGCTGGCGATGATGCTCGTACTCAGCCGCGATTACATGGCGACCCGTCTGCGCACCCAGACCGATCTGTCCGGCGTGTCCGGGCTGCGGGTGCTGTCTCCGGCGGCGCTGGGCGCGGCGGAGCTGACGGGCGCACCGGCGGCCGAGGAAAAGGGCGCCACCGCATCCGAGCTGTCGCGGCCCTATCTGGACTGGGATGCGCTCGATACCGACGACATGGTGGCGGTGCTCGATATCTCGGACCCGCGCCGCGCCGAGGCGGTGGGCCGCCGGGTGATGCAATGTTACCCCTATAGCGATCAGGTTCATACCGGGCTGCTGCGGCGCGCGGTGCGTCCGGGCAACATGCCGCCCAGCGCGGCGGTGCTGATCACGCTGGGCCGGGACGAGCTGTCGGCGGGTGAATTGCGCGACTATCTCGACCAGCTGCGCGCCCTGTCGCGCGCGCTGCCGGTGGCGGTGGCCTTTGTCGATATCCGGGGGCGCGTGGGATGATCCCGGCGCCCCGGCAGCTGGCGCTGGGCTTTGGCGGCGCGCTGCTGGCCGCCGCCGCCGCGCTGTCCGGCCCGGCCCTGGCCGTGGGGGCATTGGCCGGGGCGCTGGCCGGATTTGCCGTACTGGGCAACACCGTGCTGGGCGCCTATCTGCTGGTGGCGCTGGCCCAGCTCGACGGGATCGCACTGCTGGTTGATCGACACCTGCCGATCTCGCTGTTCAAGCTGGTCAGCGCGCTGGTCCTGCTGTCGCTTGTGCTGACGGTGCGGCGCCATCCGCTGATGCAGGGCCGGTTGCGGCTGTCGCCCACCGCGATGTTCACCCTGCTGTTCGCGATCTGGCTGTGTGTCTCGTATCTGGCCTCGGATTGGCGGGCCTATTCCTATGACCATACCAAGGGGTTCCTGCAGACCCTGCTGCTGGTGCCGATCCTTGGCCTGACCGTCACCGCGCCCCGGCACCTGCGGCGCATGGTGCTGGTGATCGCGGCCAGCGGCGCGATTTCAGCGGTTTTCGTCATCCTCGAGACCGTGTTCGGGCTGCGGCTCTTGCCCTATGCGGACGAGGGCGATGTCGCCGCATGGCTGGGGGCGGTGCGCTCGGCCGGGGCCTCGGCCTATAACCCCACCACCGCCTCGCATCTGATGGCGGTCAGCCTGATGCTGGCGCTGGTGATGGCGCTTCATGACCGGCGCGGGCGCCGGCTGTGGGTCTTGATTTCGCTGCTCTGCCTGGTGGCGCTGCCGATGATGGGCGCGCGATCGGGCGCGATTGCCGTGGCCATGGGGATCGGGCTGATCGGCTTTCGCATGCGTCATCACCGGCTGTTCCCGGCGGTGGCATTGGCGGCTGTCGGGGCGCTGGTCTTTGCGGTGCTGAACGCGCCGGACACGCTGGTCGAACGGTTCGGCGTGCTGGGCGATTTCCTGGGCGAGGGCGACACGGCGGACCGCTCGCTGCTGCGGCGGCTCAGCTACAACCAGATCGGGCTGTCGCTCTGGGCGGAAAACCCGGTGACCGGGCTGGGGCCGGGGGCCTATCCGGTCAATTACGCCAGCGACGCGTTCCGCTGGTATCCCGGGCGCGAGGCCGAGGCGCGCCAGCTTCACAACGCTTATCTCGAGGTGGCGGTGGAAACCGGCATCGTCGGCATCGCGCTGTTCCTGGGCGCGCTGCTGAGCGCGGCCTGGGCGGCGCTGAAGGCGGGGCTGCACCCGGTGAGCGAGGTGCAGGTACTGGCACAGGCGCTGGGGGTTGCAATGGCGGTGTTCATGTTTGCCAGCCTGTTCATGCCGAACGAGGATATCAAATACACCTGGATACTGGCCGCGCTCTGCGCGCGCGCGGCGCAGCTGGCGCGCGGCTGGCGTCCGGATGCGGGGCAGGGGTCATGACGCTGCTGTTCTGGACCTGCCTGGGGCTGATCCTGTTTTCGCTGGTTGGTTATGGCCTGCTGTGGATCGGATTGGCGCGGCTGGTGCGCGACCGCCCGACCCATCCGCCGGTGACGCAGTCGGCCACAGTACTGATTGCCGCGCGCAACGAGGCGCGCGATATCGGCGCCAAGATCCGCTCGCTCAGGGCGCAGCGGAGGGGCGCGCACCGGGTGCGGGTGCTGGTGGTCTCGGACGGGTCCGAGGATGCCACCCTGGCCGAGGCCGAGGCGGCGGCAGCGGGCGACCGCGATATCCAGGTGATCGGGTTGTCGCAGCATGGCGGCAAGGCGGCAGCGCTCAATCACGGGCTGGCGATGATCCCCGAGGGGGAGATCGTGATCTTTTCGGATGCCAACAGCCTGCTGGATGAGGATGCGCTGATCCGCCTGTTGGCACCCTTTGCCGACCCCGGCGTCGGGGGCAGCATCGGCCAGCTGGGCATCAAGGGCCGTGACGGGCTGATGGCGCGGGCCGAGCGGCTTTACTGGCGTTACGACAATGCGCTGAAACGGGCCGAAGACCGGATCGCGGGCACGGTTTCGGCCCAGGGCACGCTTTACGCGGTGCGCCGGGGGCTGGTCGGGGTGGTGCCGGCGGATATGGCCGACGATCTGGCGATCTCGCTGGGGGTGGTGGCGCGCGGCTATCGTCTGGCCTATGCGCCCGGCGCGGTGGCGCGCGAGGCGGTGACCTCGAACCTGCGCGGCGAGTTCGGGCGGCGGGTGCGCTCGACCGAGCGCGGCTGGCGCGGGCTGATGCATTACGGCGGGCTGATGAACCCGGCTCGGACCGGGCTCTATGCGGTGCAGCTCTTCTGTCACAAGGTGCTGCGCCGGCTGGTCGCAGTGCTTCTGCCGCTGTTGCTCCTCTCCAATATCGCGCTGCTGGATCAGGGCATGTTCTATGTGGTGACCTTCCTGGCGCAGATCGTACTCTGTGCGGTGGCATTGGCCGCGGTGAGCACCGTCTGGGGCAAGCGGCTGCCGGGGGCCTCGGTCGCGGTGCTGTTCGTGATGGGGCACGCGGCGATCTTCTGGGCGCTGCTGCGCTATGCCATGGGGGTACGCTCGACCAAATGGGCGCCCGTGCGCGGCTAGCGGGCAAGACTTTTAAGTAAAAGTCTTGGCAAAAGTCTGAATTCAGACTTTTGTTCCGACGGGTTCGAAACTCGGTGCCCTCTCTCGAGGGCAATAGGGCGCCGATACCGGGCCCGGCATCGGCTCAGGCCTTGCGCGAGAACGGGTCGGGAGGGGTGTTGAGGCGAAGATGCCGCATGAAGGCGCGCGCGGGTCTTGTCATCGGCCGGGTCTCGGAGACCAGGAAATAGCTGCGGTACTCCAGATCCGAGGCAAAGGGCACAAAGGCCAGATCACCGGCGCGGTAATGGTAGATGGGGAAGGGGTTGATCACCGTCACCCCAACCCCCTCGCGCGCCAGATCGGCGGCGGCAAACGAGGTCGAGACCTCGGCCACGATACGCGGTGTGGCGCGGGCCTGATGCAGCAGCCGTTCCAGCTGGCCCCTGCGCACATGGCGGCGGGTCAGCGCGATCATGTCCTGCCCGTGCAGGTCGGCCGGCCCGATCTGCCCGCGCCTTGCCAGCGGGTGATCCGTCGGCATCGCACAGACCGCGCCCGAGACCCGATAGGGCATGGTCTTGACGCCCGCGCGGCTCTGCTCGATGCCGCTGATGCCCAGGTCAAAGCGGTCGTCCAGAATGCCGCGCGTGACCTCGTCCGAGGTGTTGACCTCGAAACTGACGAAAAAGGCCGGGTTCATCTCCATGAAACTGCTGATCTGCGCCACCAGAAACCGGTGCGCGTAAGAGGGGGGGGCGATCAGGCGCAGCGTCTCGCGCACCGGTTCGGTCTGTCCGTCGATCCGGTCGAGCGCCTCGAACAGCGGATCGAGCCGCAGGTTGAGGCGCACCGCCTCTTGCGTCGGGCGCAGCCGGCCCGCCTCGCGCTCGAACAGCGGGCTGCCCAGCCGGTTTTCCAGGCTGGCGATCGAACGGCTGACCGCCGATTGCGACAGGCCCAGCTGATGCGCGGCGCCGGTGGTGGTGCCGGTCTGCATCAGCGCGCGCAAGGCGAAATATTCGGGCAGCGAATGCCAGGTCTTGGGTCTGGTCATGGAGTGGTCTCAAAATCAGACTAGATTTATGAGTTCAACTCATACAGTTTTTCCTCTCCCATGCAAATTTCTTCTTCTATCATCCGGGAAACCGCCATCGGGGGAGGGTCATCATGCCGGCAACGCATCCGGCGATCATCGACGGACATAACGATGTCCTGCTCAAGCTGTATCGCGCGGGCGGGCTCGCGCAGGCGGGAAGCTTCCTGACCGGGCGCGACGGCGCGCTTGATCTGCCCAAGGCGCAGGCGGGCGGTTTTGGCGGCGGCTTCTTTGCCGTTTACGTGCCCTCGCCGATGGATCGCGAAGCCCGCGATGCAGAGATGACCAATGTCAGCTATGACCTGCCGCTGCCCGAACCGATCGACTGGGAGGACGCGCTGCCGGTGGTGTTGAGCCAGGCCGCGATCCTGTTCGAGCTGGAACGCCAGGGCGCGCTGAGCGTCTGCCGCAGCGTGGGAGAGATGCGCGCGGCGCTGGCGGCGGGACGGATCGCCGCCATTTTCCACATCGAAGGGGCCGAGGGGATCGACCCCGACCTGCATATGCTGGATGTGCTGCACGCGGCCGGGTTGCGCTCGCTGGGGCCGGTCTGGAGCCGCAACACGATCTTTGGCCACGGGGTGCCGTTCCGCTTCCCTTCGGGGCCCGATATCGGGCCGGGGCTGAGTGATCACGGCATCCGGCTGGTGCGGCGCTGCAATCAGCTGGGTATCCTGGTCGACCTGTCGCACATGAATGCGGCAGGGTTCTGGGATGTTGCCCGCCATTCCGACAAACCGCTGGTCGCGACCCATTCCAATGCCCATGCGCTCTGTCCTATCTCGCGAAACCTGACCGATGATCAGCTGCGCGCGATTGCCGAGAGTGACGGGATGGTGGGGCTGAATTTCGCGGTGGCCTTTTTGCGCGCGGATGGGCGCAAGCTGAGCGATGTGCCGGTCGAGACCATGCTGCGCCATCTCGATCACATGATGGGCATCCTGGGCGAGGACGGCGTTGGCCTCGGTTCGGATTACGACGGCGCCATCGTGCCCGAGGCACTGACCACGGTTGCCGACCTGCCGGTGCTGCGCCAGGCCATGGCAGACCATGGCTATGGTGCGGTGCTGATCGACAAACTGTGCCGCGACAACTGGCTCAGGGTTCTGGAACGGACCTGGGGCGGGTAAGCGCGGCCGGAATTGACCAAGACCAAGATAACAGGAGAGGAAAAGACAAATGAACGCTTTGAACCGACTTCTATCAAGTGCCGTGCTGGGTGCGGCGGTCCTGATGACCGCGCCCGCGCCGATGGCGATGGCCGAAACCCCGCCCAACATGCTGGTGATCGCGCACCGGATCGACGACATTACCACGCTGGACCCGGCCGAAAGCTTTGAATTCGCGGGCTCCGACCTCAGCCGCAATGTCTATATGCGGCTGGTGAATTTCGACCCGATGGACCTGAAAGCAGGCTATCAGCCCGAGATCGCCGAAAGCTGGACAGTGAGCGAGGACAAACGCTCGATCACCTTTACCATCCGCGAGGGGCTGAAGTTCCATTCCGGCAATCCGGTGCGCGCCGAGGATGTGGAATTCTCGCTGCAACGGGCGGTGATCCTGAACAAAACGCCCGCATTCATCCTGACCCAGTTCGGCTTTACCGCCGAAAACGCGGCCGAGACCATCAAGGCCGAGGGCAATACGGTGACCATCACCACCGACAAGCCCTATGCGACCTCGTTTGTGCTGAACTGTCTGACCGCGGTCATCGGCGGCATTGTCGACAAGGAAGTCGTCATGGCCAACGAGCAGGATGGCGACATGGGCAATACCTGGCTCAAGACCAACACCGCCGGCTCGGGCGCCTACAAGCTGGTCAGCTGGAAGCCGAATGAAAGCATCACCATCCAGTCCAACCCCGACTATTACCGGGGTGCCCCGGCGATGGAGCGCGTGATCGTGCGCCATGTGCAGGAAAGCGCCAGCCAGCGCCTGCTGCTGGAGCGCGGCGATATCGACATCGCCCGCAACCTGAACCCCGAGGATATCGCCGGCGCGCGCAATGCCGAGGGTGTCAAGATCGACGAAGAGCTGAAGGGGCGGTTGATGTATGTCTCGCTCAGCCAGAAACACCCCGAACTGTCCAAGCCGCAGGTGCGTCAGGCCTTCAAGTATCTGGTCGACTACGAGGGGATGAAGAACAGCTTCCTCAGCGGTCAGTACACCATTCACCAGAACTTCCTGCCGCAGACCTATCTGGGGGCCTCGGACGCCGCACCGTTTACCTATGACGTGGAAAAGGCCAAGGCGCTCTTGGCCGAGGCGGGCATCCCCGAAGGCATGGAGATCGAGGTCGGCGTGCGCGAGGCGCAGGAGCGGATCGAGATCGCCCAGTCGTTGCAGAACGCGCTGGGGCAGGTGGGCATCAAGATGAACATCACCATCGGCACCGCCAAGCAGATCCTCAGCCGTTATCGGGCGCGGGAACTGGATGTCTATCTGGGCGCCTGGGGTCCGGACTATCCCGATCCGCACACCAATGCGGGCACCTTCGCTTATAACCCGGACAATTCGGACGCGGCACAGGCCACCGGTCTGCTGGCCTGGCGCAACAGCTGGGACACCGGCGGGCTGACCGCCAAGACGGACGCCGCCGTGGTTGAAAACGATCGCGACATGCGGGCCAAGATGTACGAGGAGATTCAGGCCGAGTTCCGCGAAACCTCGCCCTTTGTCATCATGTTCCAGCAGATCGAGCAATCGGCGCAGCGCGACAACGTGATGAACTTCTCGACCGGGCAGGCCATCACCTCGGCGTCTTACTGGCAAGTCACCAAGTAAATGGCACTGAGCGAAAACAATCGTGAGAGGCGCGTTCGCGCGTCTCTCAGCCCTTGGCTGAAGGGGGTCCTGGTGGCCCTCGGGTCGGTCTCGATCACCATGCTGGGGCTGCTGCTCATCACCTTCATCATCGGTCGGGTGATGCCGATCGACCCGGTGCTGGCGATCGTGGGCGAGCGTGCCAGCCAATCCACCTATGATGCGGTGTACGAGCAGCTTGGCCTCGACAAACCGCTGTTGGTGCAGTTTCTCTATTACCTCTGGGATGTGCTGCATGGCGATTTCGGCATGTCGCTGCTGAACGCGCGCCCGGTCTCCGAGGATATCGCCCGCGTCTTTCCCGCCACGCTGGAACTGGCCACGCTGGGCACGCTGATCGGCGTGCTGCTGGGCGTGCCGCTGGGCGTCATCGCCGCCGTGCGCCGGGGCAGCTGGATCGACCAGATCGCCCGCGTCGTGGCGCTGGTGGGCTATTCGATGCCGATTTTTTGGCTGGGCCTGATGGGCCTTTTGATCTTTTACGGCGTGCTTGGCTGGGTCGGCGGGCCCGGTCGGCTGGATATCTTCTATCAGGACATCGTGCCCACGCGCACGGGCATGATCCTGATCGACAGTGCCATCGCCAGCGAATGGGGCGTGTTCCGCAACGCGTTTTCGCACATCATCCTGCCCGCGACGCTCTTGGGCTATTACTCGCTGGCCTATATCAGCCGCATGACGCGGTCCTTCATGCTGGAACAGATGTCGGCGGAATACATCACCACCGCCCGCGTCAAGGGCATGTCCGAACGGCAGGTGATCTGGGGTCACGCGTTCCGCAACATCCGGGTGCAGCTGATCACCGTGATCGCGCTGAGCTATGCCAACCTGCTCGAAGGGTCCGTGCTGACCGAGATCATCTTCAGCTGGCCGGGGATCGGCAGCTATATCACCACCGCGCTTCTCAGCGCCGACATGAACGCCGTGCTGGGCGGAACCGTTGTGGTGGGGCTGATCTTCATCTGTCTCAACCTGTTTTCCGACCTGCTTTACCGGGTCTTCGATCCGAGGTCGAAATGAGCGAAACACTCACCCTGCGGCAATGGCTGCTGACCGACGAGCCGACCTCGCGCCGTCACGCCCGGCTTGCCAGCCTTTACAAGGGCTGGCTGACCCTGCGCGGCAACACCATGGCGATGTTCGGGCTGGGCATCCTGGTGGCGCTGGTGCTGATGGCGCTGTTTGCGCCACTCATCGCTCCGCATGATCCCTATGTGCAGAACCTGGGCAACCGGTTGCAGCCGCTGGGCAGCCCCGGCCACCCGTTCGGCACCGACAGTCTGGGCCGCGATATCCTGAGCCGGCTGATCTATGGCAGCCGCATCACCCTTTACATCGTGACGCTGGTGGCGCTGATCGCGCCCGTGGCGGGGCTGCTGGTGGGCACCGTGGCGGGCTATGTCGGCGGTTGGGCCGATGTGGTGCTGATGCGGATCACCGATATCTTTCTGGCCTTTCCCCGGCTGGTTCTGGCGCTGGCCTTTGTGGCGGCACTGGGCGCAGGGATCGAGAACGCAGTGCTGGCGATCTCGCTGACCGCATGGCCGCCCTATGCGCGCATGGCGCGGGCCGAGACGCTGACCATCCGCGCCTCGGACTATATCAGCGCGGTGCGCCTGCAGGGGGCAAGTCCCGTGCGGATCATCACACGGCATATCTGGCCGCTCTGCATCTCGTCGCTGATCGTGCGGGTGACGCTGGACATGGCCGGCATCATCCTGGCTGCCGCGGGCCTGGGCTTTCTCGGCCTTGGCGCGCAACCGCCCAGCCCGGAATGGGGCGCGATGATCTCCGAGGGGCGCCGTTTCATCCTCGATCACTGGTGGGTCGCCACCATGCCGGGCCTGGCGATCTTTACCGTCAGCCTGGCCTTCAACCTGTTGGGCGACGGGTTGCGCGACGTGCTCGACCCCAAGGAGGGCAGCCAATGAACCTGCTGGAGGTCGAAAACCTGTGGGTCAAGTTCCCAACCCGTCAGGGCGTGGTCGAGGCGGTGCGCGGCATTTCCTTTTCGCTGGGGCGCGAGCGGCTGGGCATCGTGGGCGAAAGCGGTTCGGGCAAGTCGATGACGGGCCGCGCCATCCTGCGCCTGATCCGCCCGCCGGGGATGATCGAGGCCGACCGGATCGCGCTGGAAGGGCAGAACCTGCTGGACCTGAGCGAAAAGGACATGCGCGCGGTGCGGGGCGAACGGATCTCGATGGTGATGCAGGACCCCAAATTCTCGCTGAACCCGGTGATGCGCGTGGGCGACCAGATCATGGAGGCCTATCTGCTGCACAACAAGGTGGGCAAGGCCGAGGCGCGCAAACGCTCGCTGGAAATGCTCGAGGCGGTGTCGATCCGCGACCCCGAACGGGTGATGCGGGCCTATCCGCACGAGGTGTCGGGCGGTATGGGCCAGCGGATCATGATCGCGATGATGCTGATCCCCAACCCGCAGATCCTGATCGCGGACGAGCCGACCTCGGCGCTGGATGTGTCGGTACAGCGGCAGGTTCTGAACATCATGGACGATCTGGTGAAACAGCGCGGTATGGGGCTGATCTTTATCAGTCACGATCTCAATCTGGTGTCGGAATTCTGCGACCGGGTGCTGATCATGTATGCGGGCCGCATCGTCGAGGTCTGTGATGCCGACAAGCTGCATCAGGCGACCCATCCCTATACGCGGGGTCTGCTGAATTCGCTGCCGCGGCTGGATCAGCCGCGCGCCAAGCTGGAGGTGCTGAGCCGCGATCCTGCCTGGTCCGATGCGCCAAGTGTCGGAGGGCGGGCATGAACATGATCGAGATCGAAGGGCTGAACGTCTGGTTCGGCCATGGCATCGACCGGGTCGACGCGGTGCGCGGCGCCAGTTTCTCGGTGGCACGCGGCGAAAGCTTTGGCCTGGTGGGCGAAAGCGGTTCGGGCAAGTCCACCATCCTGCGGGCGATCACCGGGCTGGCGCCGGACTGGTCCGGGCGGGTCACCATCGACGGGCAGGCGCTGGCGGGCGGCAAGCGTGACCGGGCCTTTTTCCGCAAGGTGCAGATGGTGTTTCAGGATCCCTACGCCTCGCTGCACCCGCGCCATTCGGTGGATCAGGTCCTGTCGGAAACCCTGCATCTGCATGGCATCCCCGATATCGACACCCGGGTTCGCAGCCTGTTGGACGATGTGGGGCTGGGCGGGCGGTTCCGCTTCCGCTATCCCCACCAGCTGTCTGGCGGTCAGCGCCAGCGGGTGGCGATTGCCCGCGCGCTGGCGGGCGAGCCCGAGATCCTGCTTTTGGACGAGCCGACCTCGGCGCTGGATGTCTCGGTTCAGGCCGAGATCCTGAACCTGCTGACCGATCTGCGCGAGGAACATAACCTCACCTATCTGATGGTCAGCCATGACCTGTCGGTGATCGGCCATATGTGCGACCGCCTTGCGGTGATGAAGGACGGCGAGATTGTCGAGGTGATGGATGTGGCCGCGTTGCGCGACATGCGCGCCGAACACGCCTATACCCGCGATTTGCTGGCCGCATCGGTGGCGCCGGGGGTGCGAACCGCTTGACGGCCGTGTCTCCAGGGGCGCGCTGGATTGGCACGCACCTGTGCACCTGCCAAGTCGCATCCAGATATGTATTCAAAATCAACGCGCAATGCGAATGTTCTCATGTTTTTCATGAGCTTTCTTGAGCGATTCGCTCTGCTTTGACATGAGTTCGGGCTCTACGCGCCAACACTCATGCGGGGCCGTTCGATTTGGTCGTATTTGCACAAGAATACAGCATCTTGGTGGGTTCAGAAAAACACTGATTATCCTGCGGTGAAAAATATTTGACAGAAAGTAAAGTTTTGGAGACACTCTCTCCAGGTTCGGCGGCGTGCGATTGTTTCGAGAAATCGCTGCAAATGATCCGGGCCCAACAGGGAGAATGAAAAACATGAAGACATTTACCACCGCTCTCGCCACCGGTGTGCTGGCGCTGTGCCCGCTGGCCGCGCTGGCCGACAGCAGCGATCCAATCGTTATTCCGATCCATAACTGGTCCTCTCAAATCGTCATGTCGAACGTGGTGGGCCAGATCTTCGAAGAGATGGGCGTCGCCGTCGAATTTGTGACCACCGACAGCCAGGCGGTCTATGAATCGGTCCGCCTGGGCGATGTGACCCTTGAACTGGAAGTGTGGGAAGGGGCCTTTGGCGCCTCGTTCCGCGCCGCGCTGGAAAAGGGCGGCATCGTCGATGTGGGCGATCATGACGCCGTCACCCGCGAGGATTGGTGGTACCCGATGTGGACCAAGGACGCCTGCCCGGGTCTGCCCGACTGGAAGGCGCTGAATGACTGCGCCGCCGTGTTCGCCACCGCCGAGACCGGCGACAAGGGCCGCTATCTGGATGGTCCGGTCGACTGGCTCAAGCATGGCAAGGAGCGGGTCGAGGCCCTGGGCATGAACTTCGAGGTGATCAACGCCGGGTCCGCCGCCGCGCTCTGGGCCGAGATCGGCGCCGCCGAGGCCGACAAGCGCCCGGTGGTGGTGTTCAACTGGACCCCGAACTTTGCCGAAGCGGTCTGGCCCGGCGAATTCGTCGAATTCCCCGAATGGGTCGATGGCTGCGACAAGGACCCTGCGGTCGGCCCCAACCCCGATGCGCTTTATGACTGCGGCAACCCCGCCACCGGCTATCTGAAGAAAGCCGCCTGGGAGGGGATGGAGGCCAAATGGCCCGATGCCTATGCGGTGCTGACCCGTATCTCCTTCACCAATCCGCAGATCGCCGAGATGGCCAAGCTGGTCGATGTCGACGAGATGGAGCCCGACGAGGCCGCCGAGGCCTGGCTGGAAGCCAACGAGGATGTCTGGCGCCCCTGGCTGGACGGCTAAGCCGTTCACCTGACGACGACAGACCATCGCGCTTGTCCGGCACCTGCGGTCGGACAAGCCATTTCTCTTGAAAGGTGAGGTTCATGGGCAGTCCTGTCATTTCGGCAAGGAATGTGTGGAAGATATTCGGCAAGGATCCGGTTGGTTACCTGAAGACGCTGCAACCGGGTCGGTCGTTCGACGATATTCGCGCCGACGGCTATATCGCCGGGGTGCGGGATGTCTCGCTGGATGTGGCGCGGGGCGAGATGCTGGTGATCATGGGCCTGTCTGGCTCGGGCAAGTCGACACTGGTGCGCTGTTTCTCGCGCCTGCACGAGATCACCGGCGGCAGTATCGAGGTTGATGGCCAGATCATCGGCGATCTGAGCGAGAAGGACCTGATCGAGCTGCGCCGCAACAAGATGGGCATGGTGTTCCAGTCCTTTGGCCTGTTGCCGCACCGCACGGTGCTGGACAATGTGGCCTTTCCGCTGGAAATGCGCGGGCAGGACCGCCACACCCGGCGCAAGCGCGCGCTCGAGGTGATCGAACTGGTCGGCCTTGCCGGGCGCGAGGATTATTTCCCGCGCGAGCTGAGCGGCGGCCAGCAGCAGCGCGTCGGCATTGCCCGCAGCCTGGCGATCGAACCCGATATCTGGTTCCTGGACGAGCCGTTTTCGGCGCTTGACCCGCTGATCCGGCGCGAGATGCAGGACGAATTCCTGCGGCTTCAGGCGATGCTGGGCAAGACCATCGTCTTTATCACCCATGATTTCGACGAGGCGCTGCGCCTGGCCGACCGGATCGCCATCATGAAGGACGGCGCGGTCGAACAATGCGACACGCCCGATCAGATCGTGATGAACCCGACCACCGGCTATGTCGCCAAGTTCACCGAAGAGATCGACAAGGCCCGTGTGGTGCATGCCGGTGTTCTGGCGCGCGCGGGGGTCGTGGGCGAGGGCCAGCCGGTCGAGGCCGGGGCAACCGTGCAGCAGCTGGCGCGCCTGTTGGTCAACGACAGCCGCGACCTGATCCCGGTTGCCGACAAGGGGCAGGTGATCGGGGCGCTCGACCGTCAGGGCGCGCTCGACATCCTGTTGAAGGCAAGCTGATGAGCGTGACCACGACCGAGACGACCGGCACCGCCCCGGCGCTGCCGCGCAAGACCCTGGGTCTGGCCATGATCGGGCTGGCGGTGATGATGACGCTGTTGCACTATGCCGGGCTGCTGCCCGCATGGCTGCACCGGCTGCCCGAGGCGATCATTCCGCCCTTTGCAACCTGGCTTGATGCCATTTTCAACTTTGTCAAGGACGATCTGGGCCTGCTGGCGCTGACCCGTCTGCTGACCGACGGGCTTGAGGTGGTGCTGGACGCCACCGCCAACCTGCTGTTCGGCAAGCGGCGCTGGCCCAATATCGGCCCCATCCCCTGGAGCGCGATTGCCGCCATGACGGCGGTGGTGGGCTATTACCTGGGCGGCTGGCGCATGGCGCTGCTGGCGGGGGGCACCTTTGTCTGGACCGCGATGATCGGACAATGGGACATCGCGATGCAGACCATGTCGGTGCTGGTCGTTGCGGCGCCGCTGGCCTTTGCCATCGGGCTGGTTCTGGGCATCTCGGCCTGGAAATCGCCCAGCTTTGACGCGGTGCTGCGCCCGGTATTGGCGGTGTTGCAGACGCTGCCGTTTTTCACCTACCTGCTGCCGGCGGTGATCTTCTTCAAGGTCGGGCCAACGGCGGGGGCGGTGGCGACCACCGTCTATGCGATCCCGCCGATGATCCTGATGACCACGCTGGGCCTGCAAAAGGTCAGCCCCGAAGTGGTCGAGGCCGGCAAGATGAGCGGTTGCACCCGCTGGCAGATGCTGCGCCATGTCTATATCCCCGCCGCCCGGACCGAGATTCTGGTGGGTGTCAACCAGGTCATCATGCTGTGTCTGGCGATGGTGGTTCTGACCGCCTTTATCGGCATGCCGGGGCTGGGGGCCAAGCTGCTGGCGATGATGGGCAGTTTCAAGATCGGCCGCTCGTTCGAGATCGGGGTGACCATCGTGCTGCTGGCGGTGACGCTGGACCGCATGTCCAAGGCCTGGGTGGTCAAGCTGCCCGAGCATTTCGAGCGCGGCACGCCCTTCTGGATCCGGCACAAGTTCCTGCTGATGGCGATCGGCGCCTTTGTCGGCTTTACCCTGATCGCGCAGGTGGTGCCGATCCTGTCCGAGGTCGGGCGCAAGCAATCCTGGTCGCAAGGCAAGGAGATCGACACGCTGATCAAGGGCTTTCTGGCCATCGACGCGGTACAGGCGATCACCAACTCGATCCGCTATGTGCTGAATATCTGGGTGCTGAACCCGCTGCGCGATTTCATGCTCAGCATTCCGACCGTGGCCTTTGTTCTGTTCATCTCGGCGGCGGCGCTGCTGGTGGCGGGGCGGCGCGAGGCGGTGCTGGCGGCGGCCTTCTTCGGCCTCGTCGCGCTGACCGGCTGGTGGGACCGTTCGGTGATCACGCTTTATTCGGTGCTGGCAGCGGTTAGTATCGCGCTGCTCTTGGGCGTGCCCATCGGCGTTGTCGCGGCGCGCAAGGAAAAGACGGCCAATGCGGTGCTGCTGGCCTGTGATACGGCGCAGACCTTTCCCAGCTTCATCTACCTGATCCCGGCGATCATGCTGTTCGGCATCACCGCGACCTCGGTCGTGATGTCGATCCTGATCTTCTCGATGGTGCCCTTGGTGCGCTACACGATCGAGGGGCTACGCAATGTGCCCGACGAGATGACCGAGGCCGCCGACATGGCGGGCGCCACCCGGATGCAGAAACTGTGGAACGTGCAGCTGCCGCTGGCGCTGCCGACCATGGCGGTGGGGTTCAACCAGGCGATCATGTTCGCCTTCTTCATGGTGATCATCGCCGCTTTCATCGGTACGCAAGACCTGGGGCAAGAGTTGCAACGCACCCTGGCGGGGACCGATCTGGGCAAGAACTTTGTCCTGGGCATCTGCGTGACGCTGATGGCGCTGACCTTTGACATGGTCATCATGAAATGGGCCGATGACAAGAAGGCGCGGCTGGGTCTGAACTGACCGGGCCGTTGCCCCATTAGGGTCCCGCGGCAAGACGGGGAGAACAGAATCGAACCTGCCGCGGGAGTGTCGCCGGTACGGATGGGCCGAACGGGCGAGTGTGGCGACCTCCGCGGGCAAACGGAGGTGCCGGGACATCCGGGGCGGTTTTCGAGCCCGCCCCGGACGTATCAGTTGCGCAGATACGCCTCCATGCTGTCGTCCAGCGCGTCCTTCCACGGGGTGTGATGCACCGGGGCCAGCGTGCCGGTGATGACCGAGGTATAGCTGTTGTTGCGGAAGGCCATGATGTCTTCGCCCTTGTGTTTCTTCCATTGGAAGAAGGCCTCGCAGGCGCCGTCGATGTCAAAGCTGGGATAGTCGGTTTCGGCCACCAGTTCCTTGACGTAATCGGCCTGATAGCGGATCGCGTATTTCACGTCATCGCTGGCCTCTTCGCGGGTTTCCCGCTCAGTCACGTCTGCCAGCATCTGTTCCTTGGTGACATTGGACAGGTCGATCTTGCCCATGATCGCGTCGCGCACCCACCAGGCCTGGGCGTCGAACATGTTGAAGGTGAACCACTGGTCCTGCATGCCTAGATAGAACATCTTGGGGTTATGGACATAGACCACACCCTTGTAGAGATCGGCGGTGGCCAGGCGGTTGGCGGTCTTCAGGCGCAGATCGTCGGGCAGGAAGTTGAAGAAATGCTTGTAGCCGGTGCACAGGATGATCGCGTCCACCTCGCGCGAGGTGCCGTCCGAGAAGAACACGGTGTTCTTGTCGACCTTGACCAGCGCGGGCTTTTCTTCCCAGTTGTCGGGCCATTTGAAGCCCATGGGCGCCGAGCGATAGCATGAGGTGATCGACTTGGCGCCGTATTTCCAGCACTGCGAGCCGATATCCTCGGCCGAGTAGGAGGAGCCGACGACCAGAATGTCCTTGCCCGCGAATTCGCGCGCGTCGCGGAAGTCATGGGCATGCACCAGCCGGCCGTTGAAGGTTTCGAATCCCTCGTAATGGGGCACGTTCGGGGTCGAGAAATGGCCCGAGGCACAGATCACATGATCGAATTCCTCGGAATAGACGCGGTCATTGGTGTGGTCATGCACGGTGACCTTGAACAGGCCGGTCTCGTCATTGTAGTCGATCCAGCGTACGGCGGTGCTGAACCGGATCCAGTCGCGCACATTGGCCTTCAGCACCCGGCCCTCGATATAATCGAACAGCACGGCGCGCGGAGGGTAGGACGCGATCTGCTTGCCGAAATGCTCTTCGAACGAATAGTCGGCGAATTCCAGACCTTCCTTGGGGCCGTTCGACCACAGGTAGCGATACATCGAGCAATGAACGGGCTCGCCGTTTTCATCCAGCCCGGTGCGCCAGGTGTAATTCCACAGCCCGCCCCAGTTGTCCTGTTTCTCGAAACAGACGATCTCGGGGATCTCCTCGCCCTTGGCGGCGGCGGATTGAAAGGCGCGCAATTGCGCCAGGCCGGACGGTCCCGCGCCGATGATCGCCACACGTTTGCTGGTGGTCATGTCGGTCTCCCTGCTTGGTTGGATCAATTGGTTCTTTTTGGTCTGAACCAGATGTTGCTTTTCACGGACCAGTCTGTCAACGATTTTTCACCGCAGGGATAAAATTTCCCCACTGATAAAGGTGATCTCCTTTTGACATTGCCCGGCGGAGTGGTAGAAATTGGTATGCTATCCTCCAGTTTCGCACATCGCATGGCGGTCACCTCTCTCTTCCCGCAGGACCGGGTGGGGATGAGCGATCCAATCAAGATCGGGTTTCTGGCGCCCCTGACCGGGCCGGTCAGCTCCTGGGGGCTGCCGGGCCTGCATGGCTGCCGTTTGTGGGAAGATTGGTTGAACCGGGCAGGGGGCATATTGGTTGGCGGGCGCCGCTATCCGGTCAGCATCGTGCCTTTCGACTGCGGTTATGACCCCGAGCGCGCGATGGAGGGGGCGCGCCATCTGGTGCATACCGAGCAGGTGAAGCTGCTGATGATGCTGGGGGGCGATACCTTTACCCCGCTGCGCGGCTTTCTGACGGCCAACAAGGTGCTGACCTCGACACTGTTGCCCAGTGACCTGTCCCCCGATACCCGCTATCTGATCGCGCCCTCCGAGGTGCACCCGATCTATAACGTGACCGGGGTCGACTGGCTGGCGCGCAACCGGCCCGAGCTGCGCCGGGTTGCCATGTGCAGCCAGAAGGACGCGCTGGGCCTGCCCTCGATCGCCACCTATCGCGCCGCCTTCGAGGCCGCAGGCGTGCCGGTGGTGAAAGAGGTGGAATACGACCCCGAGATGACCGATGTCGCCACCATCGTGCAGCCGATGCTGGATGCCCAGCCCGATGTGCTGTGCTGGTGCACCAGTTACACGCCAATGGTGCACGCGATGACGGAATATGCCCATGCCAAGGGGTTTTCCGGGCAGATCCTGTCCTGCACGCTGGACAATTACCAGCGGCTGGTCGCGCGCACCTCGGCCGAGTTCATGGAAGGCGCGCTGTTCCAGTTTCCCGATTTCGACGACCCGAAACTGGCGCGCAAGGCGTTCTTCTTCAACCGGCCCAGCACCTTCTTCAAGGAATACAACGCCCGCTATCCCGGCAACTGGAGCGCGGTGAGCTGGGAATATGTCGCCATCCTGGATATCTGGCATGCCGCGGTCGAAAAGGTCGCCTCGGTCCACCCGGTCTCGGTGCTGGCGACCATGAAACAGATGGACCCGGTCACCCATGCCTTTGGTCCGGCGCGCTGGTGGGGCGAAAGCATCTTTGGCATCGACCACGCGCTGGTGGGCGACTGGCCTGTGGTGCGCATACAGGAGGGCAAGGCCCGGATCGTCGAATTCGGCTCGATCCCGGCCTGGCTCGACAAGCACGAGGACATGCTGCGCCGCCATATGCAGGCGGCAGGCCAGATGTGGCAGCAAAGGCTGGAAACCGGCGAGGCGCAGACCGGCCTGACCACCCGCGATCTGGTGGACTAGGCTCAGGATGAATGGATCCTGAGCCTAAGGCGCCCGCGGCGCGCTCAGCCCTCGTGCAGGAACAGTTTCTGTTCTTCCACCAGATGCAGCTTGGTGATCTCGACCGCTGCCTCGACATCGCGGGTGGCGATGGCGTTGAACAGCGAGTTGAAGCGGGTCTGATAATTCTGGATGCGGTCCGGGGTCAGATGCTTGCGCATCAGCGCGGTGCGAAAGCTTTGGCGGCAGACCTCGATCGTCAGCTCATAGCAGGATTCCAGCAGCGGATTGCGGGTCGAGCGCGCGATCCGGCGATAGAAATCCTCTTCGCAGCGGGTGAACTCGGCCTGATCGGCGCGCACGGATTCGATCCGGGCGACGGTCTGCGCCAGCTCGTCCAGCTCCTTTGGGGTCATGTTCATCACCGCCAGCCGGATCATCTCGGGTTCGATGATCGAGCGCACGATCAGATGGTCCAGCGGGCTGGTGCGTTCGCCGACCGAGCCGGGGGCAGGGGTGTCCTTGCTGTCCAGCTGATAGGTCACGAAACTGCCGCTGCCCTGGCGGCGGCGGATCATGTCGCGGCTTTCCAGCACATCCAGCGCCTCGCGCACCGTGTTGCGCGACACGCCCAGCTCGGCGGCCAGCGCCCGTTCGCTGGGCAGGCGCGAATCCGGCGGATACTCGCCCGAGCTGATGCGCGCGAACAGCGTATCCGCCACGATGCGGACGGTTTCGCCGATGGATTGGCCGATCGGCATCTCTGCCTTCAGTGTCTGGTTCATTTGGCCCTCGTTGCGGCGCGCGTCCTGCTCTTGCTGGTGACCATGTTAGGGCAATCGCCCGGCCAACCACAAGCGCGGCGGCGCAAAGCAAAGGGCCCCAGCACATGCCGGGGCCCTTTTGGTGTCTCAGCGATCAGGCGCGCGGGACGCTGTCGGCATGGGTATGCACATCCGGTTCCAGATCCCAGATCTTCTTGTCCAGACCGTCGATCTGGTCATGCTCGTCCACCCGCAGGCCAACGGTCTTTTCCAGGATGACCGACAGGATCAGCGCGGTGACAACACCGGCACCGATGCAGACCGCGATCCCCACCAGCTGCATCCCCAGCGAGATCTGGCCATGCTGGAAGGCATAGGCGCCCTCTTCGAAGCCCAGATAGCCACCGCGCGGCGTGCCCGCCTTGAACACGCCCAGCACGATCATGCCAAAGGTGCCGCAGCCCAGGAACAGCGGGAACAGCTTGTGCTCGTCGATGCCGCGCTTGAGCGTGAACTCGTAGACCGCATAGGCGATGAAGGGTGCAGCCAGACCGATCAGGAAGGCCTGCCAGGGCAGGTAGACGTCAAAGCCCGACGCGCCCGCCACGTAACCGGCAAGCGGCCCCAGCAGCGTGTAGGCATAATTGCCCGAGCGATAGGCCAGGATCAGCCCGGTGACCGCGCCGCCGGCCCAGACCAGCGCATAGTTGTTCAGCGCGATGCCGACGCTGGTATCGGCCATGGTCACACTCACGGCCAGCGCCTCGGGATCAAAGAAGAACAGGCAGGACATGATCACCATCGGCAGGCCGCCAAAGATCAGCAGCAGGCCCGGTGCACACAGCCCGATGCTGGGCGCCAGGTAGGCCGAAACGCGGGCATGCGGCTCCATCATGCCGGGGCGCGCGCCCAGCTTCGGGGTAAAGACCAGCGCCATGCCGGCCGGGAACAGATAGACGAAACCGACGCCGAAGAAGTCGTGGAACCCCGCATTGGTCAGCGGCCCGACCGACCCCCAGGTGGCCCAGCTGAGCACCGAGGACACCACCGCGGCAACCACGCAGGTGATGTAATAGGCCGAGGCCTTCATCCGTTCCGAGACCGAGAAATGCAGCAGGATGTTGATGATCCCAGCAAAGACGGCCAGGAAGAAGACGAAGATCTGGAAGGTGTTCAGCCCCGGAAACAGCGCCGGGTCCACGTGATGGGCCAGCGAGTTGGTCATGCCCCCGCCCAGCCACCAGTCCTTGATCGAATCCGTCATGGTGGCATCGACCATGATGTAATACTGCGAGGCCCAGATGCCGAAGCCGATCACGTAATAGGTGGCAAAGCCCAGGAAGAAGCCCAGCGTCTTCTCGATGGTCGAGTTGAACAGGTTCTTGCGCCGGGCGGTGCCCGCGTCGATCAGCAACAGCCCGACCACGACCAGAATGGCCCCGACCGTGCCCGAGGCATAGAGCAGGTTCTGCACCAGTGAATTCAGCGTGACCTGTTCTGCATGTATTGCGCTTATGTCCAGTGACATCTTGTTTCCCTCTTGGTTCTCAGTTGGCTCCGGCCTTGCTTTGCCGGGTGTGGCTGGCGTTTCAGGGGACCAATCGGGCGACCAGTGCCAGCGTCTTGTGGGCCAATTCAGACCAGATTGGCGATCTGAGAGGCGGTGCGGGGATGATGGCCCAAAATTGGCACTTTTCAAACATCTTTTTAACCCTAGGGAAATATTTTTGCCCCTTCGTATCTTGTTGCGTTTGTTGGCTTGCCTGCCGAATAACCAAAAAGAACCAATCTTGCGCAAATTCAGGTGGTTCCGGTCTGATTTTGGGTGACAGCACCGCGCGCGGCCCTGTTCGGGCCTGCGGATGATCACGGAAAAGGGCCAATTTCGTATTGACTGTCAGGAAAATAAATTGAGTATAGAGAATATTGCATGCGGTGGTATGTCGTGTGCCGCAGGAGGTGTTGACGGATGTCACTGGATGACGCGGGCGTATGGAAGAGTGGACGTGGTCGTGGACGTCGATTGCCGAAGGGTCGTGTTTACAGCGATGAGGCGTTGGCGGCTGTTCGGGGTGTGTTGGGGGATCGTCCTCGTCGGCGGGATTTGCTGATCGAGTTCCTGCATCTGATCCAGGACGCTTGCGGGCATCTTTCGGCGGATCATCTTGCGGCTCTGGCGTTCGAGATGAAGCTGGGGCAGGCGGAGGTTTACGAGACCGCAACCTTTTACGCGCATTTTGACGTGGTGAAGGAGGGCGAGACACCGCCGCCGGCGCTGACGATCCGGGTTTGCGATTCGCTGAGCTGCGAGCTGGCCGGGGCCGAGCAGCTGCGCGCGGCGCTGGAAGAGGGGCTCGATCCGGGCCAGGTGCGGGTGTTGCGGGCGCCCTGCATGGGGCGCTGCGACACCGCGCCGGTGCTGGAGCTGGGCCATAACCATATCGATCACGCCACGCCGGAAAAGGTGCGGGCGGCGATCGCGGCGGGCGATACCCATGCGCATCTGCCCGCATACGAGACGTTCGATGCCTATGCGGCGGCGGGCGGTTACGCGGTGCTCAAGGGGCTGCGCGCGGGCGGCGACTGGGAAGCGGTGCAGGACAGCGTGCTGGCGGCGGGCCTGCGCGGCCTGGGCGGCGCGGGTTTCCCCTCGGGGCGCAAATGGGGCTTTGTGCGGGCCAATCCGGGTCCGCGCTACCTGGCGGTGAATGGTGACGAGGGCGAGCCGGGCACCTTCAAGGACCGCTATTACCTGGAGCGGGTGCCGCATCTGTTCCTCGAGGGCATGCTGATCGCGGCCTGGGCGGTTGAGGCCGAGACCTGCTATATCTACATGCGCGACGAATACCCCGCCGTGCTGGAGATCCTGCGGCGCGAGATCGCGGCGCTGGAGGCGGCCGGGATCGTGGCCAAAGGCTATATCGACCTGCGCCGGGGCGCGGGCGCCTATATCTGCGGCGAAGAAAGCGCGATGATCGAGAGCATCGAGGGCAAGCGTGGCCTGCCCCGGCACCGGCCGCCCTTCGTGGCGCAGGTGGGGCTGTTCGGCCGTCCGACGCTGGTCCATAATATCGAGACATTGCATTGGGTTGCGCGGGTCTGCCGCGAGGGGCCGGAGGTTCTGAATTCGGTCGAGAAGAACGGCCGCAAGGGCCTGCGCAGCTATTCGGTCTCGGGCCGGGTGGCCAGGCCGGGGGTGCATCTGCTGCCGGCGGGCTCGACCATCCGCGACGTGATCGCGGCGGCGGGCGGCATGGCGGCGGGCCATGTGTTCAAGGCCTATCAGCCGGGCGGCCCGTCCTCGGGCCTGCTGCCGGCGAGCATGGATGACATTCCGCTCGACTTCGACACATTGCAGCCCCATGGCAGCTTCATCGGCTCGGCGGCGGTGGTGGTGCTGAGCCAGCAGGACAGCGCGCGCGACGCGGCGCTGAACATGCTGCGCTTCTTCGAGGACGAGAGCTGTGGTCAGTGCACCCCCTGCCGGGCGGGCTGCGAAAAGGCGGTCAAGCTGATGCAGGCCGAACATTGGGACCAGCCGCTGCTGGAAGAGCTGTGCCAGGTGATGGCGGATGCCTCGATCTGCGGTCTGGGCCAGGCGGCGCCGAACCCGATCCGGCTGACCATGAAACACTTCGCGGAGGAGATCTGAGATGGCCGACGGCGCACATGTCGAGATGGTGAGCTTTACCCTCAACGGCGAAGAGGTCACCGTGCCCGAGGGGCTGACCATCTGGGAGGCGGCGCATGGCCGCGGCCTGGTGATCCCGCATCTCTGCCACAAGCCCGACCCGGGCTATCGCCCGGACGGCAATTGCCGCGCCTGCATGGTCGAGGTCGCGGGCGAGCGCACGCTGGTGGCCTCCTGCATCCGGCCGGTGGCGGCGGGCATGGTGGTCACCACCGACAGCGCCCGCGCCGAGGGTGCGCGCAAGATGGTGGTCGAGCTGTTGCTGGCCGACCAGCCCGAGGTGGCGCATGACGCCTCGAGCCATTTCCACGCCATGGCCGGTCTGAACGGGGTCAGCGAGAGCCGCTTTCCGGCCCGTGACGCGGCGCATGTGCCGCTTCTGGATGCCAGCCATGTGGCGATGCGGGTCAATCTGGATGCCTGCATCAACTGCAATCTCTGCGTGCGCGCCTGCCGCGAGGTGCAGGTCAACGACGTGATCGGCATGGCCGGGCGCGGCGCCGGGGCGCAGGTGGTGTTCGACCAGAACGACCCGATGGGCGCCTCGACCTGCGTGGCCTGCGGCGAATGCGTGCAGGCCTGCCCGACCGGCGCGCTGATGCCGGCGACCGTGCTCGATGCGGAGCAGGCCGGCGACAGCAAGGATTACGACCGCGAGGTGACCTCGGTCTGCCCGTTCTGCGGGGTGGGCTGCCAGCTGAGCTTCAAGGTCAAGGACAACAAGATCAAATATGTGACCGGCGTCGACGGTCCGGCCAATGAAAGCCGGCTCTGCGTCAAGGGGCGGTTCGGCTTTGACTATATCGACCACCCGCACCGGCTGACCAAACCGCTGATCCGCCGCGCGGACGCGCCCAAGGGGCTGAACGTGGATCCGGGCAATCCGCTCAGCCATTTCCGCGAGGCCAGCTGGGAAGAGGCGCTGGATTTTGCCGCTCGCGGTCTGGCCGATCTGCGCGCGCAAAAGGGCAGCTATGTCGCCGGGTTCGGCAGCGCCAAATGCTCGAACGAAGAGGCCTATCTGTTCCAGAAGCTGATCCGCCAGGGCTTTGGCCACAACAATGTCGACCATTGCACCCGGCTCTGCCATGCCTCCTCGGTCTCGGCGCTGCTGGAGAATGTCGGCTCGGGCGCGGTGACGGCGACCTTCAACGAGATCGAGAATGCGGATGTGGCCATCGTGATCGGCTGCAACCCGATCGAGAACCATCCCGTGGCGGCGACCTATTTCAAGCAGTTCACCAAGCGCGGCGGCAAGCTGATCGTCTGCGACCCGCGCGGCGTCGGCATGGGCCGCTTTGCCACCCACCGGCTGCAGTTCAAGCCGGGCGCGGATGTGTCGATGCTGAACGCGATGATGCACGTGATCGTCGAAGAGGGGCTGTATGACCAGGCCTATATCGACCAGTTCACCGAGAACTGGGAGGAGATGAAGGCGCATCTGGCCGATTATAGCCCTGAGAAGATGGAGCCCATCTGCGGCATCGCGGCCGGTGAGCTGCGCGACGCGGCGCGCACATTTGCGGCGGGCAAGGCGGGCATGATCTTCTGGGGCATGGGCGTCAGCCAGCATATCCACGGCACCGACAACTCGCGCTGCCTGATCTCTCTGGCGCTGATGACCGGCAATGTGGGCAAGCCCGGCGCGGGCCTGCACCCCCTGCGGGGTCAGAACAACGTGCAGGGCGCGTCGGACGCGGGCCTGATCCCGATGTTCCTGCCCGATTACCAGTCGGTCACCGATGACGGCGTGCGCTCGGCCTTTACCTCTGTGTGGAACTCGGGCGACTTCTCGAACCAGAAGGGGCTGACCGTGGTCGAGATCATGCATGCGATCCATGATGGCGACATCAGGGGCATGTATATCCTGGGTGAAAACCCGGCCATGTCGGACCCCGATGTCGACCATGCCCGCGCCGCGCTGGCGATGCTCGAGCATCTGGTGGTGCAGGATATCTTCCTGACCGAGACCGCGAACTATGCCGATGTGATCCTGCCCGCCAGCGCCTGGGCGGAAAAGACCGGCACCGTGACCAACACCAACCGCCAGGTCCAGATGGGCCGCCCCGCCGTGGCGCCCCCGGGGCAGGCAAAGGAAGACTGGTGGATCGAGGTGGAACTGGCCAGGCGCCTCGGCCTCGACTGGAATTACAGCCACCCCAGCGAAGTGTTTGCCGAGATGAAGCGCAACATGAAATCGCTCGACAACATCACCTGGGCGCGGCTCGAAGGCGAGGCGGTCACCTATCCCTCGCTCAGCCCCGAGGATCCGGGCCAGGCCATCGTCTTTGGCGACGGCTTCCCGCGTGCGAACAAGCGGGCCCGCTTCACCCCGGCGAAGATCGTCGAGCCCGACGAGCGCCCCGATGCGGACTATCCCTTCGTGCTGATCACCGGGCGGCAGCTGGAACATTGGCATACCGGCTCGATGACCCGGCGCGCCAGCGTGCTCGACGCGGTCGAACCCGAGGCCAACTGCTCGATGCACCCCGCCACCCTGCGCGCCATGGGCATCGAGCCCGGCGACATGATCCGCCTCACCACACGGCGCGGCAGCGTCCAGGTCATGGTCCGCGCCGACCGCGCCATCGCCCAGGACAACGTCTTCCTCCCCTTCGCCTATGTCGAAGCCGCCGCAAACATCCTCACAAACGCTGCCCTCGACCCTTACGGAAAAATCCCAGAGTTCAAATACGCAGCCGTAAAGGTCGAGCGCACAGATACCGCCGCATCCGCGGTCTAACCCACAGCAGAAACAGGGAAATCATCAGATGGCGTACAAGAGTGACATTGAGATAGCGCGCGAGGCGCGGAAGTTGCCGATTTTGGAGATTGGCGCGAAGCTTGGGATCGCGGCGGATGAGCTGCTGCCTTATGGCCATGACAAGGCGAAGGTGAGCCAGGGGTTCATCGATTCGGTTCAGGACCGCGCCGATGGCAGGCTGATCCTGGTGACGGCGATCAACCCGACGCCTGCGGGCGAGGGCAAGACCACGACCACGGTGGGTCTGGGCGACGGTCTGAACCGGATCGGCAAGAATGCGATGATCTGTATCCGCGAGGCGTCTCTGGGGCCGAACTTCGGCATGAAGGGGGGTGCTGCCGGGGGCGGCTATGCGCAGATCGTGCCGATGGAAGAGATGAACCTGCATTTCACCGGCGATTTCCACGCGATCACCAGCGCCCACAGCCTGCTGAGCGCGATGATCGACAACCACATCTATTGGGGCAACGAGGCCGATATCGACACCCGCCGGGTGGTGTGGCGCCGTGTGGTGGACATGAACGACCGGGCGCTGCGCCAGATCACCTGCTCGCTGGGCGGGGTCTCGAACGGATTCCCGCGCGAGGCGGGGTTCGACATCACCGTGGCCTCGGAAGTGATGGCGATCCTGTGCCTGGCCCGGGATCTGAAGGACCTTGAGAAGCGCCTGGGCGACATCATCGTGGCCTATCGCCGCGACAAGAGCCCGGTCTATTGCCGCGACATCAAGGCCGAGGGCGCGATGACCGTGCTGTTGAAGGACGCGATGCAGCCCAACCTGGTGCAGACGCTGGAGAACAACCCGGCCTTTGTGCATGGCGGCCCGTTTGCCAATATCGCGCATGGCTGCAACTCGGTCATCGCCACCAAGACGGCGCTGAAAGTGGCCGATTACGTGGTGACCGAGGCCGGTTTCGGCGCCGATCTGGGCGCCGAGAAGTTCATGAACATCAAGTGCCGCAAGGCCGGCATCGCGCCCTCGGCGGTGGTGCTGGTGGCGACCGTGCGCGCGATGAAGATGAACGGCGGCGTGGCCAAGGGCGATCTGGGCGCGGAAAACGTGGCCGCGGTCAACAAGGGCTGCGCCAACCTGGGCCGCCATATCGAGAACGTCAAATCCTTCGGCGTGCCGGTGGTGGTGGCGATCAACCATTTCGTCACCGATACCGATGCCGAGGTGCAGGCGGTCAGGGACTATTGCGCCAATCACGGGGTCGAGGCGGTGCTGTCGCGCCATTGGGAGCTGGGCTCGGAAGGCTCCGAGGCGCTGGCGCGCAAGGTTGTCGAACTGGCCGAATCGGGCAAGGCGAATTTTGCCCCGATCTATCCCGACGACATGAGCCTGTTCGAGAAGATCGAGACCATCGCCAAGCGCATCTACCGCGCCGACGAGGTTCTGGCCGATGCCAAGATCCGCAACCAGCTGAAGGAATGGGAAGAGGCCGGCTATCGCAACCTGCCGGTCTGCATGGCCAAGACCCAGTATTCCTTCACCACCGATCCGAACCGGCGCGGCGCGCCGACGGGCCATTCGGTGCCGGTGCGCGAGGTGCGCCTGAGCGCGGGCGCGGGCTTTATCGTGGTGGTCTGCGGCGAGATCATGACCATGCCGGGCCTGCCGCGCAAACCGGCGGCAGAGACCATCCGGTTGAATGACGCGGGCCAGATCGAGGGCTTGTTCTGAGCCGCGATATGCGCAATTCACGGCCCGGGACCGATCCCGGGCCGTGAGAGTTTCAAGACATGAGCACATCCATCCCGCCGCAGGATTGCACGGATATGACCAGCCTGCGGGCGCAGATCGACCGGCTGGACCGCGAGCTGATCAGCCTGCTGGCCGCGCGGGCGGGCTATATCGACCGGGCGGTGGAGCTGAAGCAGGGCAATGGCTGGCCGGCGCGGATCCCCGAACGGGTCGAGGAAGTGGTCATGAACGCCCGCGCCGCCGCCGAAGGCCAGGGGCTGGACCCCGGCCTGATCGAGGATCTGTGGCGGCAGCTGGTGGACTGGTCGATCGCCCGCGAGGCGCGGGTGATCCGGGAAGTATGAAGGCCGGGCCCGGGCGGGCGCGACCCCAAGGCGGCAACAAGGCGGCAACAAGGAAGAAAGCAAATGGCAGCAACTGTGATTGACGGCAAGGCCTTTGCGGCCCGGATACGGGGCCAGGTGGCGGAACATGTGGCAGAGCTGAAGGCCGGGCATGGGATCACCCCCGGCCTGGCGGTGGTGCTGGTGGGCGAGGACCCGGCCAGCCAGGTCTATGTGCGCTCCAAGGGCAAGCAGACCGTCGAGGTCGGCATGAACTCGTATGAGCACAAGCTGGACGCCGACACCTCCGAGGCGGATCTGCTGGCGCTGATCGACCGGCTGAATGGTGACCCGGACGTGCATGGCATCCTGGTGCAGCTGCCGCTGCCCGGCCATCTGGACGAGGACCTGGTGATCAACGCCATCGATCCGGCCAAGGATGTGGACGGGTTCCATATCTCGAACGTGGGTCTTCTGGGTACCGGGCAAAAGAGCATGGTGCCCTGCACGCCGCTGGGCTGCCTGATGATGCTGCGCGACCATCACGGCTCGCTTTCGGGGATGGACGCGGTGGTGATCGGGCGCTCCAACATCGTGGGCAAGCCGATGGCGCAGCTCTTGCTGGGCGACAGCTGCACGGTGACCATCGCCCATAGCCGCACAAAGGACCTGGCCGATGTGGTGCGCCGCGCCGATATCGTGGTGGCCGCGGTGGGCCGGCCCGAAATGGTGCCCGGCGACTGGATCAAGCCCGGCGCCACCGTGATCGACGTGGGCATCAACCGGATCGAGCGCGACGGCAAGACCAGGCTGGTGGGCGATGTCCATTACGACAGCTGCGCCCAGGTGGCGGGCGCCATCACCCCGGTCCCCGGCGGCGTCGGCCCCATGACCATCGCCTGCCTGCTCGCCAACACCCTCACCGCCTGCACCCGCGCAAACAAACTCACAGAACCAGACGGACTAACCCCGTGAGCACGGTTGCGGATACTCGCCTGCTGCCGGGAAAACCGGTGCGCGCGCGGATCCTCTCCGAGGTGAGCGCCTATGTGAACCAGGTCGGGCGGATCGGCAAACTGGTCTCGATCTCGATCGGCAACGTGCCCGAGGTGGCGGTCTATGTGCGCAACCAGGCGCGCGCCGCCAGCGCGGTGGGCGTGCCTTTCGACCAGCAACTCTGGGATCGTTCGATCAGCCAGGAGGTTTGTCAAAGCCTCATCCGCGAGATGAACGATGACCCGGATGTGCTTGGAATCATTCTGCAACGCCCGGTTCCCGATCATATCAACGTGCGCGCGCTTCAGGCCGCGATCCATCCGCTCAAGGATGTCGAGGGGATGAACCCCGCCTCGATCGGCAATATCGTTTATAACGATGTGGCGATGGCGCCCTGTACGGCGGCGGCGGCGATCGAACTGATCCGCGAGACCGGCCTGAGCATGGCCGGGCTCGAGGTGGTGATGGTCGGTCATTCCGAGATCGTGGGCAAGCCGGTGGCGATGATGCTGATGGCCGAGGGCGCCACCGTCACCGTCTGTCACCACATGACCCGCTCGGATGCGATGCATTCGCGCCGTGCCGATGTGGTGGTGGTGGCGGTGGGCAAGGCGCATCTGATCGGACCCGACATGATCAAGCCCGGCGCGGTGGTGATCGACATCGGGATTAACCATGTGCCCGGTCCCGATGGCCCGGTTGTGGTCGGCGATGTGCAGACCGACGCGGTCAAGGACGTGGCGGGCTGGATCACGCCGGTTCCGGGCGGGGTCGGGCTGGTCACTGTGGCGATCCTGCTGCGCAACGCGATCCGCGCCCATCAGCAGCAGCGCGCGGCGGGCTGGATCCACTGAACCCGCACCGGGCGCCTTACCAGGCGAGATAGCCGATGGCCAGGAAGGCGGCCAGACAGCCGACCCATTGTGGCCGGCTCATGCTTTCGCGCAGAAAGGCCCAGGCCAGCACGATGGTGATCAGGCCGAACATGGACGAGGCCACCGCCGCCAGTTGTGGATGATCCAGCACCCCCGCCGAGATCACCGCCAGCAGGGCAACCCCGTCAAGCAGCCCCATCACCACCAGCGGCAGCAGGGCGGCGGCGCCCACCCGCAGCGTCTGGCGCCGAATCACGATGAGCGCCAGCAACAGCACCAGCGCCGTGACCCGCGCCAGCAGCGTCGCGTTCAACTCTCCATCCAGTGTGGCGGCCATCTGACCCAGCTTGAAGGTGGCGGCAAAGCCGATGGCGGCGATCATCGACAGCGCGATGGTCGGCCCCTTGGGCGGGGCGGGGTCGCCGCTGTCATCGGACAGGCCCGCCACCACGCCGACCGCACCCACGATCACCAGCACCGCCAGCACCTGATCGGCTCCGATCGGCGCCCCGGCCAGAAAGGCAAACAGCAGCGACAGAATAGGATAGGCGCCTATGATCGGCGCGACCAGCCGCACAGGCCCGCGTTCAAAGGCAAAATAGAGGCCGAGACTGGCCACCAGAAAGGCCAGCCCGGACCCGATCGAGAGCCACAGCGCCGGGCCTTGCGGCAGGCGCGCGCCCTCGGTTGCGGCCAGCACCGTGGCCTGAAACCCCAGCCCGGTCGCCAGCACCACCGCCAGCGCCCCCATCAATGGCACGGTTCGGCTGAGATAGCGGATGGTGATGTCATGCAGCCCCCAGCAGAGCGCCGCGATCAACCCCAGGCCCAGCGCGCTCATGACGTGCCTCGCGGGGTGGAAATCTGCCGGAAACGGGTTCGAATGGCTTGCACGGTGGGTCCTCGAGATATATTCTCTTCAATAAAGAAATTTTCCGCTAATGCAAATGACCGGAGTGGCAACGTGCTGGATACCAAATATCCCGAGATCATCCCCGGGCCGCCAAAGCCCAGCGCCATCCTGCAACCGCGGGTGTTTTCGCTGCCGCCTGGAACGGAACGCTATGTGGTTCCGGGGGCGGGGGCAATCCTGCTTCGGCTGGAAACCGGCGACCGGATCGAGATCGAGAATACCGAGGGCGGTCAACCGTGTGAGATCGTCTGTGCCGACCTGCTTGGCGGTTTCGATGCCGGGCTGATCGGGGCGCGGGCGCAGGGGGCTCCCTCGGGGCTGATGGCGCTGCTCACCTCGGACGATCCCTCGTTGCGAGGCCTGCGGATGGGGATCGAGGCGCGTGGCCTGAACCTGTCGCAGGCGGGCGCGGTGCATCTTTTTGAACACAGCACGCCGGCGGGCACGACCGAAAGCTTTACCGCCAGCCGCGAGGGGATCGTGATCATCGCGGCCCCCGGCGGCATCATGGATTTTCAGGCGCAGGATACCGCCACGCCGTTGACCGTGTTCATCCGTCGCGCGGTGCTGAAAAGCGCGGCCCGGTTCGAGCTGCCCGACCCGCTGGCCGATCCGGTTGCCGATATCCGGGTGCATTCCGCCACTGCCGAGGCCTATTTCGTCAAGGCGGGCGACTATATCCAGATCCTCGATGTGGACGGGCGCCAATGCACCGATTTCCAGTGTTTCGCCGCGCGCAAGCTGGACAAGGGCATCGCCCATGCGCTGGACGTGACCACCACCCGGACGTTGATGGGCCATGCCTATCCGATGCCGGGTCTGCACGCGAAATACTATGATCAGGAGATGCAGCCGCTGGTCGAGGTGATTCAGGACACCTGCGGGCGCCACGATGCCTTTGCGCTGGCCTGTGCCGCCAAGTATTACGACGATATCGGCTATCCCGGTCACATCAACTGTTCGGACAATTTCAACGCCGCGCTGGCGCCGCACGGGGTCGCGGGGCGGGCCGGCTGGATGGCGATCAACTTCTTCTTCAACACCGGGCTGGACGATCACGGGGTGATGTATGCCGACGAACCCTGGTCGCGCCCGGGCGATTATGTGCTGCTGCGCGCGCTGACCGATCTGGTCTGCGTCAGTTCGGCCTGTCCCGACGATACCTCGGCCGCCAATGGCTGGAACCCGACCGACATCCATGTCCGCACCTATAGCGGCAAGGAGACCTTTCAACGCGCCGTAGCTTACCGGCCCACCCCCGACGCGGAACCGAAAATGACCAAACAGACAGGCTTTCACGACCGGTTCGCCCGGTTCACCGAGAACTTCATCGAATACAACGGCTTCTGGCTGGCCAATTGCATGTCGACCGCAGGCCCGATCGAGGAATATCACGCCTGTCGCGAGAAATGCGTGGTGCTCGACCTCAGCGCTTTGCGCAAGTTCGAGATCACCGGACCGGACAGCGAGGCGCTGTGCCAGTATATCTTTACCCGCAACATGAAGACCCTGCCGGTGGGTGGCGTGGTCTATACCGCCATGTGCTATCCCCATGGCGGCATGATCGACGATGGCACCGTGTTCCGTCTGGGCAAGGACAATTTCCGCTGGATCGGCGGCTCGGACTACGGTGGCGAATGGATCCGGGAAAAGGCCGCCGAACTGGGGCTCAAGGTGCTGGTGCGCTCGTCGACCGACATGCAGCACAACATCGCCGTGCAGGGCCCCGAAAGCCGCGAACTGCTGAAAAAGGTGATCTGGACCGCGCCGCATCAGCCCAAGTTCGAAGAGCTCGGCTGGTTCCGCTTTGCCCCGGCCCGGATCGGCGACGATCAGGGCGTGCCGGTGGTGGTCAGCCGGACCGGCTATACCGGCGAGCTGGGGTATGAAATCTTCTGCCACCCCAAACATGCGGGCGCGGTGTTCGACGCGGTGTGGGAGGCGGGCCAGGCCCATGGCATCCGCCCGATGGGGCTGGAAGCGCTGGACATGGTGCGGATCGAGGCCGGGTTGATCTTTGCCGGCTACGACTTCAGCGACCAGACCGACCCGTTCGAGGCCGGGATCGGCTTTACCGTGCCGCTCAAGTCCAAGCCGGACGATTTCATCGGGCGCGAGGCGCTGATCCGGCGCAAGGAGCATCCCGCGCGCGTGCTGGTGGGGCTGGATATCGACAGCAATGTCGATGTGGGCCATGGCGATTGCGTGCATATCGGACGGGCCCAGATCGGCGAGGTCACCTCGTCCATGCGCTCGCCTATTCTGGGCAAGAACATCGCGCTGGCCCGGGTCGACGTGGCCCACCACGAGGTCGGCACCAGGGTGGAGATCGGCAAGCTGGACGGGCACCAGAAACGGCTGCCCGCGACCATCGTGCCCTTTGCCCATTACGACCCGCAGAAAACCAGACCCCGCTCTTGACCTTGGTCAAGGCGGGCCAGCGGCAAGGCAGGACAGGATAGGCCCATGACATCGGCTCTGACATCCATCGGCGGCGAGGACGCGCTGCGCGACCTGGTCGAAACCTTTTACGACCGGATGGAGACCGACCCCGAGGCCTGGCCGCTGCACCGGCTGCATTTTCGCGGTCACGGGTTGAACCATACCCGGCAGGCGCAGTTCGAATTCCTCAGCGGCTTTCTGGGCGGGCGCGCCTATTACCGCGAGCGGTTCGGCCATATGAACCTGCGCGAGATCCATGCCCATGTGCCCATCCGCGAGGCCGATGCCGAGCTGTGGCTGAAAACCTTCGACGCGGCCCTGGCCGAGTGCGGCCTGCGTGGCGAGGTGGTGGACAAGTTCCGCGCCACCCTGCGGCGGGCGGCGCTGATGCTGGTCAATGACGTGCCCGACTGGCGCGAGGAAAGCGACGGCAAGGCGCGCGCCGCCGCTGGCTGCCCGGCGGACGGCGCGGCCTGAACCGCTCAACCCAGTAGCAGGATCTGCACATCCGCGACATTGGTGCCGGTGGCGCCGGTCACCAGCAAATCGCCCGACAGGGTCAGGGCGCTGTTGCTGTCATTGCGCGCAAGGAAGGTCTCGGGCGCGGCCCCGGCTGCACGGATGCGGGGCAGGGTGCCCGCATCGACACAGGCACCCGCAGCCTCGGTCGGGCCGTCGCGCCCGTCGGTCCCTGCTGACAGGAACAGCCAGGGCCGCGACAGCGGCGTGTCCTCCATCAGCGCGGCCAGCCGCAGGGCCAGTTCCTGATTGCGCCCGCCAATGCCGCTGCCGCGCACGCGCACGGTGGTCTCGCCACCCCAGATCAGGACCTGCGGCCCCTCTTCCTGTGCGGCGCGGGCAAGGGCGGCGGCCACGGTCTCGGCGGCCTCGCCCACGTCACCCACCAGCGGCTCGTCGATCACCTGGACCTCGCCAAACACGGTCAGCGCCGCCGCTGCCGCCGCCAGGCTCTCGCGATTGCCGCCGATCAGGTGATTGCCCGCTTTTGGCAGCGGGTGGGCGCTTTCAGGCTGGCGCAGATGGCGGCGGATGCTGTCGGGCAGCGCGTCGGCGATTCCCTTGCGCTCCAGCAGGTCGCGGATCTCGGCCCGGCTGGCGATCGGGGCCACGGTCGGGCCGCTGGCGATGGCGCGCAGGTCGTCACCGATCACATCGGACAGGATATAGGCGGTGACCGGGGCAGGGGCCGCGTGGCGCAACAGCCCGCCGCCCTTCAATACCGACACATGCTGGCGCACCGCGTTCACCGCGTTGATATCCAGCCCGCTTTGCAGCAGCAGCCGGTTCAGCGCCTGCTTGTGATCCAGCGTGACCCCGTCGGGCGGTGCCGGCAACAGGGCCGAGCCGCCGCCCGAGATCAGCGCCAGCACCACGTCGCGCGCGGTGGTCTCGGCCAGTATCTCGCGCACGCGGCGAGCGGCATGGTGGCCGATCTCGTCGGGCACCGGGTGCCCGGCGCGAAACACCTCGGCCCCGGCCACCGGCTCCTGATTCTCGCGATGGGTGACGCAAAGCATCACCCGAGGGCCCGTGATCTGGCCATGCAGCGCCCGGATCATCGCCGGGGCGGCCTTGCCCAGGGCCAGCACGATGGTCTTGCCGTCGCCGTTGGGGCGGGGCAGGCCGGTCCGGCGCAGGCAGTCTGTCAGCGCCAGGCCCGGATCGGCCCGGCGCACGGCGGCCCGGAAGGCCCGGACCGCCGCCGTTCGCAGGCTTGTCGTGTCAGTTGCCGGCAATTTGGCGGGCCTTTTCCACCAGCACCTCGGCCTGACGGATCGAGGCATAGTCGATCAGCCGCCCATCGAGCGAGACCGCGCCCTTGCCAGCGGCCTCGGCCTCGGCCATCGCCTCCAGAATGCGGCGCGCCTTGGTGACCTCGGCCTCAGACGGGCTCATCACCTCGTTGGCCAGCGCGATCTGGCTGGGGTGGATGGCCCATTTGCCTTCGCAGCCCAGCACCGCGGCCCGCTTGGCGGCGGCGCGATAGCCCTCGGGGTCCTGGAAATCGCCAAACGGCCCGTCGATCGGGCGCAGCCCGTTGGCGCGGGCGGCGACCACCATGCGGGCCAGGGCATAATGCCACATGTCGCCCCAATGCACCGCGCGGCTGCCATCCTCCAGCGGGTCGGTCAGCACCGAGTAATCCGGGTTCACCCCGCCGATGATCGTGGTGCGTGCCCGCGTCGAAGCGGCATAATCGGCCACGCCGAAATGCAGGCTTTCGTTGCGTTTCGAGGCGCCGGCGATCTCGGTCACGTTCTGCATGCCCAGCGCGGTCTCGATGATATGTTCGAAACCGATCCGTTTCTTGTAGCCCTTGGCGTCTTCGATCTGGGTCACCATCATGTCGACCGCATAGACATCGGCCGCCGTGCCGACCTTGGGAATCATGATCAGATCCAGCCGTTCGCCGGCCTGTTCGACCACATCGACCACGTCGCGATACATGTAATGCGTGTCCAGCCCGTTGATGCGGACCGACATGGTCTTGGTGCCCCAATCGAGGTCGTTCAGGGCCTTGATGATGTTCTTGCGCGCCTGTTCCTTCTCGTCGGGCGCGACCGCGTCCTCGAGATCCAGAAAGATGACGTCGACATCGGATTGTGCCGCTTTTTCAAACATTTGCGGCTGCGAGCCGGGCACGGCCAGTTCCGAGCGGTTGAGCCGTGCGGGGGCTTGTTCGATGGGGTGGAAGGACATGGGAAAGGACCCTTTTCTGCGTGTCTGAGGGATGTGTCCCTTTCAGCCATTGGCAAAAATAGATTTCCTGTCAATTAAAAAATTTGCATCCCAGTGTATACCGAGTGCGTGGGCAGACCTCTCCCCGCTCAGCCCTTTGCCTGTGCAGAGTAGTAGAAAGCGATGGCCTGCGCGCGGTTCTTTACCGACAGTTTGTCGAATACATTCGACAGGTGGAACTTGACCGTGTTGGTCGAGATGCCCAGTCGCGCGGCCAGTTGTTTGTTGGTCAGCCCCTCGGCCAGCGCCTCGAGCAAGAGCCGTTCCTTGCGCGACAGCGTGCTGATCGGATCGGCGCGCAATTCGCGCACGTCGAGGAAGGGAAACACCATCTTGCCCTCGGCCACGTCCAGGCAGGTCTGCACCAGTTTGTCGATCGGCGCCGAGCGCGAGACAAAGGCCGCCGCCCCCACCGCCATGGCGCGGCGCGGCAGGCCCGGGTCCTGGTCGTGGCCATAGATGACGACGCGGGGCGCGCGCTCTTGCGCACGCAACACCTCGGTCAGTTTCTCTGCCCCCAGCGCGGGCAGGTTCCAGTCGATCACCCCAACCTGGATCGGCACCCGCATCGCCATGCCCAGAAACCCCTCGGCGGTGGCGGTGGTGGCGACCAAAGAGAATCGCGGATCGCGCTCGAACACCTCGGACATGGCCGACAGCACCAGCGGATTGCCGTCCCCCAGCATGATTTCGATCCGTGGCATGATTTGCTATCCTTCTGATCACAAAGGCGGAAATCGAATTTCCTACCCAATCGGGTAGTGTCTTTTTCAGCATACACTGGGATACATACCAAAATGGGTAGGTTTCTACCCACCCTATTGGGTGCCCAAAAGCAGGAGTATCGGACGTTTTTTCACCGGGCAAGAGATTTTATCACTGTGGGTAATCCGACCGGCCCCGCTGGCCCGGCCCAATCTCAAGGAGCCCACATGTCCGCTGACACGCTGTTTCCCAAACTCGACATTCCGGCCACCATCGCGGCGGGCCCTGGCCCCGGCAATACCGATGCCCGCGTGCTTGCCGCCTTCAGCGGTGCGGGTCTGGCCGATCACATGCATGGCGACGTCCTGCGCGGCATGGTCGAATGCAAGCTGATGCTGCGCCGGATCTGGGGCACCGACAACATCCACACATTCGGTGTCGCCGGCACCGGCTGGAGCGGGCTGGACGTGATGTTCAGCGCAGTGATGCCGGGCGACAAGGTGGTGGTGTTCACCAACGGCACCTTCTCGGGCATCGACGGGCTGACCGTCCGCATGAAAGCCGCCACCGCCGAGGAGCTGGCCGCCAATCCACTCGACCCGCGCCCCGCCTCGGTTGTGATCGTCGATATCCCGCATGGCCAGTCGGTCACCGGCGAGATCGTCGAGACCGCCCTGGCCGAGCACAAGCCGAAATGGGCGGCCATGGCCCATTGGGAGACCGGCTCGGGCCGGATCAACGACATTGCCGGGTTCAGCGCCGCCTGTGAACGCCATGACGTGATGGGCCTGGTCGACGCCGTGTCGTCACTGGGGGTCGAGGATTTCCGGATCGACGATTTCCCGGGCGTGCATGGCTGGGCGTCCTGCCCGCAAAAGGGCATCTGCTGCCTGCCGCTGACCTATGCGCCGGTGTCCTTCACCGACCGCTATATCCAGACGCTGCGCGCCACCGGTACCCGCAGCTTTGTGCATCACCCGATCCTCGAGGCGCGCCACTGGGGCGTCATTGAGGGCAAGGATGTGGACAAGGGCACCTATCACCGCACCCATTCCGCCTATGCGGTCGCCGCCTTTCACGAGGCGCTGCGCATCACCCTGCAACAGGGTGTGGCCAACCGGGCCAAGGACTATGCCTATCACGAGGCGGCGCTGCGCCGCGCGGTCGAGGCGCTGGGATGCGAGGTCACCTCGAACATGACCTCGCTGGTGGTGCTGAACCTGCCGGGCGACCTGCGCGGCCGCGAGATGGAGCTGGTGCAGAACTGCCGCGCCCGCAACTTCGGTATCTGGCCGACCCTGTCGGCGCCGGTACAGGTGCGCATCGGCATCCTGAACCTGCTCAGCCGTGCCGCAGTCACCGATATCGTGACCCGCTTTGCCGAAGCGATCCGCGAATTGGGCGGGGCAGGCGACGAGGCCACGGCGCTGGCCGCACTGGACGCACATTACGACAACGCGATCGCGGCGGAGTAACCCCGCGCGCCCCCTTTCCATGGTCGAGGAGGAGAGACCTCATGGACATTCACGAATATCAGGCCAAGGAAATCCTGGCGAATTTCGGGGTCGACATTCCCCCCGGCGCGCTGGCCTACAGCCCCGAACAGGCCGCGTATCGCGCCCGCGAGATCGGCGGTGACCGCTGGGTGGTCAAGGCCCAGGTACATGCCGGGGGCCGTGGCAAGGCGGGCGGCGTCAAGGTCTGCTCCAGCGATGCCGAGATTCAGGAGACCTGCGAGAACCTGTTCGGCCGCAAGCTGGTCACCCATCAGACCGGCCCCGAGGGCAAGGGCATCTATCGCGTCTATGTCGAGGGCGCGGTGCCGATCGAGCGCGAGATCTATCTGGGCTTCGTGCTCGACCGCAGCTCGCAACGGGTGATGATCGTCGCCTCGGCCGAGGGTGGCATGGAGATCGAGGAGATCTCGGCCGAGAAGCCCGACAGCATCGTGCGCGCCACGGTGGAACCGGCGGTGGGTCTGCAGGATTTCCAGTGCCGCCAGATCGCCTTCAAGCTGGGCATCGACCCGGCGCTGACCGCGCGCATGGTGCGCACGCTTCAGGGCTGCTATCAGGCGTTCAGCGAATATGACGCCACCATGGTCGAGATCAACCCGCTGGTGATCACCGGCGACAACCGCATCCTTGCGCTCGATGCCAAGATGACCTTTGACGACAACGCCCTGTTCCGTCACCCCCATATCAGCGAGCTGCGCGACAAGAGCCAGGAAGACCCGCGCGAAAGCCGCGCCGCCGACCGGGGCCTGTCCTATGTCGGGCTCGACGGCAATATCGGCTGCATCGTCAACGGGGCCGGTCTGGCCATGGCGACCATGGACACGATCAAGCTGGCCGGGGGCGAGCCTGCCAACTTCCTCGATATCGGCGGCGGCGCCACGCCCGAACGGGTGGCCAAGGCGTTCCGGCTGGTGATGTCGGACAGCAATGTGCAGGCGGTGCTGGTCAACATCTTTGCCGGCATCAACCGCTGCGACTGGGTCGCCGAGGGCGTCGTGCAGGCGCTGAAAGAGGTGCAGGTCGAAGTGCCGGTCATCGTCCGCCTGGCGGGCACCAATGTGGAAGAGGGGCAGAAGATCCTGGCCAAGTCCGGCCTGCCGATCATCCGCGCCCGCACCCTGATGGAGGCCGCCGAACGCGCGGTGGGCGCCTGGCAGAACGATCTTTCCGAAAACACCATTGTGAGGGCTGTGCAATGAGCATCTTCATCGACAGGGAAACGCCGGTCATCGTGCAGGGCATCACCGGCAAGATGGCGCGCTTTCACACCGCCGACATGATCGCCTATGGCACCAATGTCGTGGGCGGTGTGGTGCCCGGCAAGGGCGGCCAGACAGTCGAGGGCGTGCCGGTTTTCGACACCGTCGAAGAGGCGGTCGAGCGCACCGGCGCCGAGGCGAGCCTGGTCTTTGTGCCGCCGCCCTTTGCCGCCGACAGCATCATGGAGGCCGCCGATGCAGGCATCCGGTATTGCGTCTGCATCACCGACGGCATCCCGGCCCAGGACATGATCCGGGTCAAGCGTTACATGTACCGTTACCCGCGCGAGCGCCGCATGGTGCTGACCGGCCCCAACTGCGCCGGCACCATCAGCCCCGGCAAGGCGCTGTTGGGGATCATGCCTGGCCATATCTATCTGCCCGGGCCCGTGGGCATCATCGGCCGCTCGGGCACGCTGGGATATGAGGCCGCCGCCCAGCTCAAGGAACACGGCATCGGTGTCTCGACCTCGGTCGGTATCGGTGGCGACCCGATCAACGGCTCGTCCTTCAAGGACATCCTGCACCGGTTCGAGCAGGATGACGAAACCCATGTCATCTGCATGATCGGTGAGATCGGCGGCCCGCAAGAGGCCGAGGCCGCGGCCTATATCCGCGACCATGTGTCGAAACCGGTGATCGCCTATGTGGCGGGTCTGACCGCACCCAAGGGCCGCACCATGGGCCATGCCGGCGCGATCATCTCGGCATTCGGCGAGAGCGCCTCGGAAAAGGTCGAGATCCTCACCGCCGCCGGTGTCACCGTGGCGCCCAACCCGGCGGTGATCGGCGACACCATCGCCAGGGTCATGAGGGAGGCGGCGTGATGAACATGCCGGTTATCATGAACAGCAAGCCCCGCGTTCTGGTCACCCGCCGCTGGCCCGCCGCCGTCGAGGCGCAGCTGGCCGAACGGTTCGACACACAGTTCAACCGCACCGATACCCCGCTGACCAGTGCCGAGTTCCGCTCGGCCCTGGCCCGGTTCGATGCGATCCTGCCCACGGTCACCGACAAGCTGGGGGCCGAGGCGCTGGATGTGACCGCGCCGCAAACCCGGCTGCTGGCCAATTACGGCGTGGGGTACAGCCATATCGACTCCGACGCGGTGCGCGCCCATGGCATCACCGTGTCCAACACCCCCGACGTGCTGTCGGAATGCACCGCCGATATCGCCATGACGCTGATGCTGATGGTGGCGCGCCGCGCGGGCGAGGGCGAGCGCGAGCTGCGCGCCGGCCAGTGGACCGGCTGGCGCCCGACCCATCTGGTGGGCTCCAAGGTCTCGGGCAAGGTGCTGGGCATCGTCGGTTTCGGCCGCATCGGTCAGGCCATGGCCCAGCGTGCCCATCACGGGTTCGGCATGAAAATCCTGGTGCAGAACCGCTCGGCGGTGCCGCAGGATGTTCTGGATCGCTATGGCGCCACCCAGGTCGAGACGCTCGACGCGATGCTGCCGCAATGCGACTTCGTTTCGCTGCACTGCCCTGGTGGCGCGGCCAACCGGCACCTGATCAACAGCCGCCGGCTGGACCTGATGAAGCCCGATGCATTCCTGATCAACACCGCGCGTGGCGAGGTGGTGGACGAGCATGCGCTGGCGCAGGCGCTGATGTTCGACTGTATCGGCGGCGCCGCGCTGGATGTCTTCGACGGTGAACCACGCATCGCGCCGGTGCTGCTCGATTGCGACAATCTGGTGATGCTGCCGCATCTGGGCAGCGCCACCCGTGAAACGCGCGAGGCGATGGGCATGCGGGTACTCGACAATCTGGTCGACTATTTCGAGGGGCGCGACCCGCGCGACAAGGTGCTTTGATGCCGGCGGCGGCGGAAACCGCGCCCTCTGCGGATGCGACGGTCTATGCCGCCGAGGTGCATGCGCGCCTGCGCTTGGCCTGGTTGCGGGTGCTGCGGCGGCGTGCGCCCGTCGTGGCGCGCGCGATCGAGGGCGGGGCCGAATTCTGGGACGCGGCGGCCTATGCCGAACATCTTCAGGCCGCGACGATCTGGTTTCACCTGCAACAGATCATGGACGAGAATCTGGCCATCCGCGAGGCGCGCCAGGCCGAACGCAGCGGTGCCGCTCGCGACGTGCCGGGCAGTTTCGCCCGCGCGCTGGCCGATGCCGACCCCGATGCCCGGCGCGAGATGCGGCGCCTCTTGGCCGAGGCGAAGCTGTCCGTCGGCCCCACCATCACCGCCCATCCGACCGAGGCCAAACGGGTCTCGGTCATGGAAATTCACCGGCGCATCTATCGCCATCTGGTGCAGTTCGAATCCCGCCGCTGGAGTCCTCAGGAAGAGACCCGGCTGGAACAGCGGCTCGAGATGGAGATCGACCTTCTCTGGCTCACCGGCGAGCTGCGGATGGAGCGCCCGAGCCTGGCGGCGGAAATCGACTGGGGCCTGCAATTCTATCGCACCAGCCTGATCGCGGCGGTGCCCCGGCTGTATGAACGCTATCGCAGCGCCGTCGAGGCCGAATTCGGCCCCGGCTTTCCCGGCACCGCCTGCCTGAAGTTCCACTCGTGGATCGGAGGCGACCGCGACGGCAACCCCAATGTCACCGCCCAGGTGACACGCCTGGCGCTGGAACGCTCACGCGACATGATGCGCGGCGTCTATGTCACGGCGCTGGACGAGATCGTGCAGCGGCTGAGCCTGTCGGACCGGCTGGTGCCTGTGCCGCCCGCCGAACGCGCCGCGCTCGAGCGGATCGTGACCCGGCGCGCGGATGACCCGGCGGCCTGCGCCCAACGCAACCCCAACGAGCTGTTCCGCCAGGCCGCCGCCGCCATCGCCCAGTCGGTCGAGGGCAGCCGTTACGCCCATGTCGCCGATTTCATCGCCGATCTGGAAACGCTGGACCGGGGGCTGCAAGCCATCGACGCCGGTCTGTTGGCCGATCTGCTGGTGCGACCGCTGATCTGGCAGGTCAATGTCTTTGGCTTCCGCGCCCATACCCTTGATATCCGCCAGAATTCCGAAGTGGTGACCCGCGCGCTGCACGATCTGTGGCAGGTCACGGGCGAGGCCCCCGAACCGCTGTCGCCCGCCTGGTCGGCGCGGCTGCGGGCCGAGCTGGGCAAACCCGATCTGCCTTATGTGAACCGCGCGCGCCTTGGCCCCGAGGCGGCGGAGCTGATGGCCCTGCTGGAGCTGATGCGCGAGATACGCACCGGTGCCGACCCGCAGGCGATCGGCCCCTTCATCCTGTCGATGACACGCTCGGCCGACGATCTTCTGGCGGTCTATCTGCTGGCGCGCTATGCCGGCTTTGGCGCCGAGCGCTTGCCGCTCAAGGTGGTGCCGCTGTTCGAGACCATCGAGGATCTGCGCGCCGCCCCCGCCATCCTGCGCGATGTGCTGGAGGTGCCTGTCGCCGCCCGCAGCCTGCGTGACGGATCGGGCCAGATCGAGATCATGCTGGGCTATTCCGACAGCAACAAGGATGGCGGTTTCCTCTGTTCCACCTGGTCGCTGGACCGGGCGCAGCGGGCGATCACCCGGGCGCTGGCGCGCAGCGGGCTGAAACCTGTCTTCTTTCACGGGCGCGGCGGCTCGGTCAGCCGGGGCGGGGCACCCACCGAACGCGCCATTGCCGCCCAGCCACGCGGCACGCTGAACGGCACCCTGCGCCTGACCGAACAGGGCGAGGTGGTGACCGCCAAATACGCCAATACCGGCACCGCTGCGGCGCAGCTGGAGCTGCTGGCCTCGTCGGTGCTGCGACACAGCGCCCAGCCCGCCTTCGAGGCGGTCGATCCCGAGGCCGAGGACGTGATGGAGACGCTGTCGAGCCTCAGCCAGACCCGGTATCAGACGCTGCTGCAACACCCGGCCTTTCTGGACTATTTCAACCAGGCCAGCCCGGTGAACGAGCTGGCGCTGCTGCGCATCGGCTCACGCCCGGCCCGGCGCTTCGGGGCGCAATCGCTGGCGGACCTGCGCGCGATCCCCTGGGTGTTTGCCTGGAGCCAGAACCGCCACATGATCAGCAGCTGGTACGGGTTCGGCAGCGCGGTCGAGGATTTCTGCACCGTGCGCGGCGAGCGTGGCCGCGCGCAGTTGCGCCGGCTGTTCGAGCGGGTGCCGCTGTTCCGGCTGATCGTGGACGAGGTCGAGAAATCGCTGGTTCTGGCCCGGCTCGACATTGCCGAGGGCTATGCCGCGCTGGTGTCGGACCGGGCCGGGGCTGAGGCGATCTTTGCCCGGATCGGCGCCGAGCATGGGTGCAGCCGCCAGGCCATCGAAATGCTGACGGGGCAGGGGAATGGGGTGCGCTTTCCCAACTTCCTAGGACGGGTGGCTCGCAATGACGCGACGCTGCGCGCCGCTCATGCCGCCCAGATCGGCCTGTTGGGAGCGCTGCGCGCCGATCCGGGGCAAGACCGCCGCATCCGCCTGATGCAAACCATGAACTGTATCTCGGCCGGCCTTGGCTGGACGGGATGACCCCCCGCAATTTTCAGGAGCTGTCATGAACGCGAGCCACCAGGATACCGGATTTTTCACAGAGGCGCTTTCGGAGCGTGATCCCGAGCTGTTCGGGGCGATCACGTCCGAGCTGGGGCGTCAGCGCGACGAGATCGAGCTGATCGCGTCGGAAAACATCGTTTCCGCCGCCGTGATGCAGGCGCAGGGCTCGGTGATGACCAACAAATACGCCGAAGGCTACCCCGGCCGGCGCTATTACGGCGGCTGCCAGTATGTCGACATCGCCGAGAACCTGGCGATCGAGCGGGCCAAGCAGCTGTTTGGCTGCGGCTTTGCCAATGTGCAGCCCAACTCGGGCAGCCAGGCCAACCAGGGCGTGTTCCAGGCGCTGATCAAGCCGGGCGACACCATCCTGGGCATGAGCCTGGACGCGGGCGGCCACCTGACCCATGGCGCCGCGCCCAACCAGTCGGGCAAATGGTTCAACGCGGTGCAATACGGCGTGCGCCAGCAGGACAACCTGCTGGATTACGACCAGGTCGAGGCGCTGGCCAAGGAGCACCGGCCCAAGCTGATCATCGCCGGCGGCTCGGCGATTCCGCGCCAGATCGATTTTGCCCGGATGCGGGAGATTGCGGATATGGTCGGGGCCTACCTCCATGTCGATATGGCGCATTTCGCCGGTCTGGTTGCGGCGGGCGAGCACCCGAGCCCGTTTCCGCACGCGCATGTGGCCACCACGACCACGCACAAGACCCTGCGCGGGCCCCGTGGCGGTATGATCCTCACCAATGATGAAGATATCGCTAAGAAGGTGAATTCGGCGATCTTTCCCGGTATCCAGGGCGGCCCGCTGATGCATGTGATCGCGGCCAAGGCGGTGGCCTTTGGCGAGGCGCTGCGCCCTGAATTCAAGACGTATATTCAACAGGTTATCGCCAATGCCCAAGCGCTGAGCGACCAGTTGATCAAGGGCGGTCTGGACACGGTGACCCATGGCACCGACACCCATGTGGTGCTGGTCGACCTGCGCCCCAAGGGGGTCAAGGGCAACGCCACCGAAAAGGCTCTGGGGCGCGCGCATATCACCTGCAACAAGAACGGCGTGCCGTTTGATCCGGAAAAGCCGACGGTGACCAGCGGCATCCGCCTGGGCAGCCCCGCGGGCACCACGCGCGGCTTTGCCGAGACCGAATTCCGCCAGATCGCCGACTGGATCATCGAGGTGGTCGATGGCCTGGCCGCCAATGGCGAAGACGCCAACGAGGCCGTCGAGGACAAGGTCAAAGCCCAGGTCGCAGCCCTCTGCGCAAAATTCCCTATCTATCCAAACCTTTGACTCCGCAATGAAAAGGGCCGCTGCGCACTTGCAGCGGCCCGATCCTTGGCACCCTTGATATCGCTCAGATATCGAGGGTGTTTTCCTTTTCCCAGCGACTGAAATGGGTCACGAAGGAATTCCATTCCTGCATCTTCATCTTGATGTAGGAGGCCGAGAACTCATCTCCCATGCTCTTCTTCAGCTCCTTGTCGCGGTCGAACTCGCGGATCGCGTCCAGCATGTTGAGGGGCAGTTTCGGCGCGCCGCGCACCTTGTGGCCCTCGGCATACATGTCGATGTCCCAGCGCTTGCCCGGATCGGCCTTTGAGTGGATACCGCTGAGGCCGGCGGCGATGATCACCGCCTGCAGCAGATAGGGGTTCACCGCGCCGTCGGGCAGGCGCAGCTCGAACCGGCCGGGGCCGGGGACGCGCACCATATGGGTGCGGTTGTTGCCGGTCCATGTCACCGTGTTGGGTGCCCAGGTCGCGCCCGACATGGTGCGCGGCGCGTTGATCCGCTTGTAGCTGTTCACCGTCGGGTTGGTGATCGCGGCCAGCGCGCTGGCATGTTTCATGATGCCGCCCAGGAAATGCTTGCCGCGCTCGGACAGGCCCACCTCGCCGGTGGGGCCGTCACCGGCACCGGCAAAGACGTTGACCTTTGACGCCGCCCCCGGCGCATCCCAGACCGAGATATGCGCGTGGCAGCCGTTGCCGGTCAGCCCCTCGATCGGTTTGGGCATGAAGGTGGCGCGGAACCCGTGTTTCTCGGCCACCGATTTGGTCATGAACTTGAAGAAGCTGTGCTTGTCCGCCGTCGACAGGGCGTCGTCGAATTCCCAGTTCATCTCGAACTGGCCGTTGGCGTCCTCGTGGTCGTTCTGATAGGGGCCCCAGCCCAGCTCCAGCATATAGTCGCAGATCTCGCGCACCACGTCATAGCGGCGCATCACCGCCTGCTGGTCGTAACAGGGTTTGGCGGCGGTATCGAACGGGTCGCTGATCTGGTCACCCTCGGGGGTCAGCAGAAAGAACTCGGCCTCGATGCCGGTCTTGACATGCATGCCCTCGGCGGCGGCCTCGGCGATCAGGCGGCGCAGCACGTTGCGCGGGGCCTGGGCGACGTCGGCGCCCTCCATCACGCAATTGCCGGCGACCCAGGCGACCTCGGGTTTCCAGGGCAGCTGGATCACCGACGAGGGATCGGGCACCGCCAGCATGTCGGGATGCGCCGGAGTCATGTCCAGCCAGGTGGCAAAGCCCGCAAATCCCGCACCGTCTTCCTGCATGTCGGCGATGGCCTGGGCGGGCACCAGCTTGGCCCGCTGACCGCCGAACAGGTCGGTGAAGGAGATCATGAAATACTTGACGCCTTTGTCCTTGGCGAATTTGGCCAGATCAATGGTCATTCTTATCGTCCCTGTTGTCGTCTGTTTTTGAATTGGAAAGGGCGCGGGATGGCCCCGCGCCCCGGTTTCACTCTCAGAACCCTGCGCCGGTCTTGCCGGGCCACCACTCGGTGCCGGCAAGGGGGACGCGGGCCATGGCGGCCGCCTCCATGGTCAGCGCGCACAGATCCTCGGGTTCGAGATTGTGCAGGTTGTTATGGCCGCAGGCCCGTGCGATGGTTTGCGCCTCGAGGGTCATGACGTTGAGATAGTTGCGCAGGCGCCGCCCGGCATCCACCGGGTCGAGCCGGGCCTGAAGCACCGGATCCTGTGTGGTGATCCCGGCGGGGTCCAGCCCCTCGTGCCAGTCGTCATAGGCGCCGGTGGTGGTGCCCAGCTTCTGATACTCGGCCTCCCATTTCGGGTCGTTGTCCCCCAGCGCGATCAGGGCGGCGGTGCCGATGGCGACCGCGTCGGCCCCCAGCGCCATTGCCTTGGCGACGTCGGCGCCGGTGCGGATGCCGCCCGAGACGATCAGCTGCACCTCGCGATGCACGCCCAGATCCTGCAGCGCCTGCACGGCGGGGCGGATACAGGCCAGCGTCGGCAGGCCCACATGTTCGATGAACACGTCCTGGGTGGCGGCGGTGCCGCCCTGCATGCCGTCCAGAACCACCACATCGGCCCCCGCCTTGACCGCCAGCGCGGTGTCGTAATAGGGGCGGGTGCCGCCGACCTTGACATAGATCGGCTTTTCCCAGGCGGTGATTTCGCGCAGCTCGAGGATCTTGATCTCCAGGTCGTCGGGGCCGGTCCAGTCGGGGTGGCGACAGGCCGAGCGCTGGTCGATCCCCTTGGGCAGGTTGCGCATCTCGGCGACGCGGTCGCTGATCTTCTGACCCAGCAGCATGCCGCCGCCGCCGGGCTTGGCGCCCTGGCCGACCACGACCTCGATGGCGTCGGCCTTGCGCAGGTCGTCGGGGTTCATGCCATAGCGCGAGGGCAGGTACTGATAAACCAGCTTGGTGGAATGGCCGCGTTCCTCGGGGGTCATGCCGCCGTCACCGGTGGTGGTCGAGGTGCCGGCCTCGGACGCGCCGCGCCCCAGCGCCTCCTTGGCGGGGCCGGAGAGCGCGCCAAAGGACATGCCCGCGATGGTGATCGGGATATCCAGCTCGATCGGTTTCTTGGCAAAGCGCGTGCCCAGCGTCACCCTTGTGTCGCAACGCTCGCGATAACCCTCGAGCGGGTAGCGGCTGATCGAGGCGCCCAGGAACAGCAGATCGTCGAAATGCGGCACCCGGCGTTTCGCCCCGCCACCGCGGATATCATAGATGCCGGTGGCCGCGGCGCGGCGGATCTCGGCGTTGATCGGGTTGGAAAAGGTTGCCGACTGGATCGGCACCGTCCGCGGGGGAGCGTTTTCCTTGTTGTCTTTCACGGTCATGACTCCCTCAATACGCGTTGTCGACTTTGAAATTATAGAGCTGGCGGGCAGAGCCGTAGCGCTTGAACTCTTCGGGTTTGGCATCGCAGCCGCCACGCGCCAGCAGGTCGCGCAGCAGCTCGATATGTTCGGGGCGCATCTCCTTTTCGATGCAGTCGGCGCCCAGCGACTTGACCGAGCCGCGCACGAACAGACGCGCCTCGTAGATCGAGTCGCCCAGCGCGTCGCCGGCATCGCCGCAAACGACCAGATTGCCCGACTGCGCCATGAAGGCCGACATGTGGCCGACATTGCCATGCACCACGATGTCGATGCCCTTCATCGAGATGCCGCAGCGCGAGCTGGCATTGCCCTTGATCACCAGCGTGCCGCCATGGCCGGTGGCCCCGGCATACTGGCTGGCATCGCCGTCGATCACCACGGTGCCCGACATCATGTTCTCGGCCACGCCGGGCCCGGCCGAGCCATGCACATGTACGGTGGCCTGCTTGTTCATGCCCGCGCAGTAGTAACCGGTCGATCCCATCACCTTGACCTCGATGGGCGCATCCAGCCCCACGGCGATGGCATGGCTGCCGCGCGGGTTCACGATGGTCCATTCGGTTTGGTTGGTCTCGTCCGACTGCGCTTGCAGCGTTGCGTTCAGGCCGCGCAGGCCGTCGGCTGCCAGGTCGTAAGTCTGCATTTACGCGGCCTTTCCGGTTGGGGTTGCGGTGTCGCCATGAGTCCAGAAATAGACGGTGGCGGGTTCGGGTTCCCAGACGCGGGCCTGTTCGATGCCGGGCAGGTTGACCAGCGCGCGGTATTCCGAGCCGAAGGCCACATACTGATCGGTCTCGGCCATCACCGCCGGTTTGCAGGCGATCGGGTCGCGGACCACGCCGAAGCCGTCGCGGGTGCCCACGACGAAGTTGAAGAAGCCGTCCAGATCCTCCAGCGACTTTTCCAGCGCCTCACCCAGGGTGGCGCCGGTCTGCATCTTCCAGGTCAGATAGGCGGCGGCGACCTCGGTATCGTTCAGGGTCTCGATATGGATACCCTCGCGGCGCAGCTTGCGGCGCAGCGAATTGTGGTTGGAGAGCGAGCCGTTATGCACCAGGCACTGGTCCGAGCCGGTGTTGAACGGGTGCGCGCCCAGCGTGGTGACCGCCGATTCCGTGGCCATGCGGGTATGTCCGATACCATGGGTGCCGGTCATCGAGGCGATGTCGAAACGCGCGGCCACATCCCGGGGCAGGCCGACCTCTTTATAGATTTCCAGCGAGTCGCCAAAGGACATGACCCGCACATCGGGGGCGACCTCGCGCAGCTGGCGGCGCAGGGCCTCGGCGGTGCCATGGGGCACGCTCAGCACCGCATGGGTGTCGCGCCGGCTCAGCGAGACCGGGCCACCCACCATCGGCTGCACCTTTTCGGCCAGATCGGCAAAGTCCCGGTCGGGATTTTCCGATTGCACCGTGACCTTGGACACGGTGGGCGAGGGCTCGCCATAGATCGCGATGCCGGCGCTGTCGGGGCCCCGGTCGGTCATGGTGATCAGCATGTCAGTGAGCAGGACGCCCAGCTGAGATTCTAGCGATTTGTCCTTCAGGAACAGTCCAACAATTCCGCACATTTCGGCGACGCTCCAAGATTGTGATTCTGCCTGTCTTCCAGGCTCTGTCAGCAGGCTAGCACCGGAAAACCAAAGCCGCAACTGCTGTGAAACAAATTTCACTGATAGGCAAGGCGTGCGTGAGCACGCCTTGCCGGGATCGCTCTAGTAGCGTTCGACGCTTTTCTGGATGCGCTCATGGTCCAGCGCCCGTTTCTTGGCGTTTTCCAGATGTGCGTTCTCGCGCACGAACTGGATGCGGTGCCAGCCGATCCAGAACAGCACCCCGATCACGGTCATCGCGACCTCCCAGCCCTGAAAGGGATAGATGGCGCCCACTTCGGCCAGATCGACGGCCCAGCTTTCATATCCGATTGTCGACATATCCTGTTCTCCTTATTCCGCAGGCGACACTTTGGAGGCCAGATAGGCCTTGTCGGCTTCGATGATGGCTTCCTTGGCGTCCTCGTAGGCGTGGTGTTCGGCGTAATCGAGGCCTTCAAGCTCCACTTCCTCGGGGATGCGCAGCACGCCCGCGGCGGCCTGCATCTTGGCCACCACAAAGGCGGGCAGGAAACCGAGACCGAAGAACATGATCAGCGCGCCGATGAACTGGCCGACCGGGTTGATGGTGGCATACCCTTCGTAAGGCGACGAAGGTGCGCCCCACAGGACAAAGCCCGCGATGATCAGGCCGATGAACCCGGCATAACCATGCACGGCCACCGCGCCCACCGCATCGTCCAGCTTGAAGCGGCGTTCGACCCAGTAATGCAGGCGATAGACGATCACCACGCCGATGGCGGCAATGATCATGGCCTGGATCGGGTGGTAGAGGTCATTGCCGGCAGAGGCGGTGATCACCCCGGCCAGACCGCCCGAGAAGGTCCAGAACGCATCGCCCTTGGACACCACATAGGCCGCCATCAACCCGCCCGAGAGCGACATCAGGAAGTTGAAGGTGATGCCCGACAGCGACGTCGGTGCCAGATAGATGTTGGTCGCCGTCCAGGTGGTGCCGGTGATCTGGCCGCCGATCGCCTCGGGCGAGATCGCGGGCACGTTGCACGCGGCATAAAAGCCCCAGAACCCGGTATAGATCAGGAAGATCCCGATGGTCAGCATCCAGGGGTTATGCGGCGGGATGTCCCGCGGCGTGCCATCGGGGGCGAATTTGCCGATCCGCGGTCCCAGAACCATGATGACCCCCAGCGCATAACCGCCGGCGATGGCGTGAATCACGCCCGAGGCATAGGCGTCGTGATAGCCCAGATACTGGACCATCCAGCCGCCATAGTGCCAGCCCCAGGCCGCGTCGATGATCCACCAGACCGAACCGATCAGCACCGCATGCACCCAAAGCGCCGAGGACCGGATGCGTTCGATCACCGCGCCCGAGACGATCGAAGCAGCCGTCCACGAGAACAGCAGGAAGGCGGCCCAGAACACGCCGGTGATTCGGTCGGCGGCGTTTGGCCCCATGGTCTCGGCCCAGGGCAGGTTGGCGGCACCCGCTTCGGTGTTCAGCCCGCCAAAGAAGGGGAACATCGGGAAGGCCCAATAGATCCACCAGCCAAAGAAGAAGAAGGTGACGGTGACCAGCGGGATCACCATCACGTTTTTCATTAACGTGTGCATATGGTTGCGCCGACGGCTGGCGCCGACCTCGTACATGCAGAACCCGACGTGAATCAGGAACATGAACACGACCGTCACCCAGTAGTAGAACTCGGTAAACACCGTCGTCAGTGCGTTAAGATTTCCATCCATTTCTGTCTCCCCGGTTGGATAACTCTGACTGCTGCGAAAGTTTTTTTCCTAAAAGGGAAGCTCTCGATTATGCTATGTGTCAACAAATTTAACTGAGGCTCAAATTTTTTGCAGGTGCAGAAACTCGACCTGCTCAGCGATTGAGCAAATATTCCCGGTAGGAAATTTTTTTTACGTTTGTGTTGATTTTTATCCGCACATGGGTCTGAATGATGCAAACCGAACAGATCAGGGAGTCACAGAGATGGCGATCATCTACAGAACCTCCGCGCTTGCGCAGCGCCATGCCGAAATCGGCGGCGAGTTGGAGGATTGGAACGGCATGGGAACCGCGTGGTTCTATGACCACACCGACGAGCGGGCCAAGGCCGATTACGAGGCGGTCCGCACCAAGGCCGGGCTGATGGATGTGTCGGGCCTGAAGAAGATCCACCTGAGCGGCCCGCATGCCGCCGCCGTGATCGACCGTGCCACCACCCGCAACGTGGACAAGCTGATGCCGGGCCGGGCGGTCTATGCCTGCATGCTGGACGATCGCGGCCTGTTCATCGACGATTGTGTGATTTACCGGCTGTCGGTGAACAACTGGATGCTGGTGCATGGCACCGGCACCGGTCATGAAAGCCTGGCGATGGCCGCCTATGGCAAGAATGTCTCGATGATTTTTGACGACGACCTGCACGACATGTCGCTGCAGGGGCCGGTCGCGGTGGATTTCCTGGCCAAGCACGTGCCCGGCATCCGCGATCTGGCCTATTTCGGCATCATCCAGACCAAGCTGTTCGGCAAACCGGTGATGATCTCGCGCACCGGCTATACCGGCGAACGCGGATACGAGATCTTTTGCGAGGGGCGCCATGCCATCGCGCTTTGGGATGCGATCCTGGAGGATGGCAAGGACATGGGCATCGTCCCGGTGCAGTTCTCGACCCTCGATCTGCTGCGTACCGAAAGTTATCTGTTGTTCTATCCCGGCGACAATTCCGAGACCTATCCCTTTGCCGACGACACCTGCGGCGACTCGCTGTGGGAGCTTGGGCTGGAATTCACCGTCTCGCCCGGCAAGATCGGGTTCCGGGGCGCGGAAAACCACTATGCCCGCAAGGGCAAGGAGCGGTTCAAGATCTACGGCGTCAAGCTCGAGGGCACCACGCCTGCCGACATGGGCGCGCCGCTGCTCAAGGATGGCGAGGTCGTGGGCGTCGTCACCTTTGGCATGAATTCGGACCTGAACGGCCATAACGTGGGCATCGCGCGCATGCCGGTTGACTGCGCGGTGCCGGGCACCAAACTGACCGTGCGCAACGAGGATGGCACGGAAATCGCCTGCGTCGCCGAAGAGATGCCTTTCTACGACAAGGACAAGTCCATCCGCGCCGCCAAGGGCTGAGGATCACCGGGCAGGCGCCCCCGGAGGCGGGGCGCCTGTTCTTCTTGCGATCGGACCAACAAGGAGACAGCGACGGGATGTCCAAATTTCAGTTTCCACCAAGTATCGCCAGCCGCCCGGTCTATGGCACGCTGGAGCCGCGGCCGGGCAAGGCGCATCTGATGATCGCCGATGCCGAGGGCGCCGAGGCGCTGCTGGATCTGGCGGCCCGCGATGCCGCCCTGTTTGCCACCGCCCATATCATCTTTATCCCCAAGGGCACCGGCGAGACCTATGTCGAGCGGCTGCGCGCGCTGGGACCGGCGCAATTCTATGTGGGGCCAAGCTATGCTGCGTCGGTTCAGCGGATCCGCCGGGTGCTGTCGGATGCCCATATGGGGCTCCAGGTCTATCTGGCCGGAACCGAGGGGCTGATGGGGCAGGCCCAGAACGAGGCGATGCAGGCGGGCATTCCCCATGGCGCGATCCAGACCGAGCATCGCGGCTCGGTCGCGCGGCGGATGCAATGCGTGCATTGCAAGGGCATCACCGAGGATGTGACCACCGATCCCTTTGTCTGTTCCCATTGCGGGCTGAACCTGTTTGTGCGCGATCACTATTCGCGCCGTCTGGCCGCCTTTCAGGGGGTGTGCATCGACGCCGAGGATCCCGGCAATGTCCCCGAACCCGTGGAGCTTTACAAATGAGTGCAGCCCCCCAGAAAGCCAAGGCAGGCGCCGAAAAGATCGAGGTCACCGTCAGCGCCGTCGTGCCGCTCAACCCGCTGGTCACCCGGTTCGAATTCACCCGCCGCGATGGCCAGCCGTTTCCGCCCTTTTCCGCCGGTGCCCATACCGTTGTCGAGATGCGCGATGGCGAGCGGACCCGGCTGAACCCCTATTCGCTGATGTCCGATCCGGGCGATAATAGCATCTATGCGATCTCGGTACGCCGCGACGACCAGGGCAGGGGCGGCTCGCTGTTCCTGCACAACAAGGTCAAGGTCGGCGACCCGATGACCATCACCTTTCCGGTGAACCTGTTCCCGCTGGATCTGCGCGGGCGCAAGCATGTGTTCCTGGCCGGCGGCATCGGCATCACGCCGTTCCTGGCGATGATCGCGCATCTGGAACGGATGGGCGGCGCCTGGGAGCTGCATTACTCCTGCCGCTCGCGAGAGCTGGGCACCTATGTGGACGAGCTGACCTATAAGCATCCCAACAAGGTGCATGTCTATTTCGACGATCAGGATCAGGCCATCGGGCTTGAGGATCTGCTGGATGGCCAGCCGCTGGGCACCCATGTCTATGTCTGCGGTCCCAAGGGCATGATCGACTGGGTCCATGCCACCGCCGCGGCGCATGGCTGGCCCGACGAGAACGTGCATTCCGAGGAGTTCCTGGCCCCGCAGCCCGGCAAACCGTTTGAGGTGCGCCTGTGCAAATCCGACATCACCATCCAGGTGGGCGAACATGAAAGCCTGCTCGAGGCGATGGAACGCTGTGGCGTCGACGCGCCCTTCCTGTGCCGGGGCGGCGCCTGTGGCCAATGCGAAACCGATGTGGTCGACTCCGATGGCGACTTCGTTCATCGCGACCACTGGCTGGACGATGACGAACACGCCAGCGGGAAAAAGATCATGCCCTGCGTCAGCCGGTTCGTGGGCAAAACCCTCGTGCTGGACCGGTAGAGGAGACCGCGATGACGATCCAATTCAACACCGAAACCTTTCGCGACGATTACTCGTTCCGCAATTCGGACTGGGCGATCAAGCGCTTTCCCTTCCCGTTCCACGAAGACAGCTACATGTATTCGGTGAACATGGAGCAGCACCGGGGCGGCCCGGCGGGCTCGGTCTATGAAAAGCGGTTCGACGTGGACGAGCATTACGTCTCGGAAATGGCCGACCGTGCCATCGTGCTGGCCGATGATCCGCTGCGCTGCCAGTCGCTGCCGCATATGACGCTGGCGGGCTGGGACACGCTGGAACTGATCATGGTCTGCAAATCCGAGGATTACCCGGACCTGTTCGAGCTGCACCGCGACGGCGACCGCTGGCGCTGGATCAACAAGCCGATGGGGATCGACCACACCTTCACCTTCCTCGATGAAACCACGCTGCCCTGTGGGCCGCTGGAATACATCACCCGGCAGGCGCAGGGCGATTACGCGGTGCTCGATCAGCGCGGCGACATGCTGTACATGGACGCGGGCATGGTGACGACACAGGCGGACTGGAGCCTGGATTTCGACATCGGCATGGATTTCTTCGAATGGCACGCGCCGGTGCCGCTGGCCCATGAGATGGGGATTTTCAAGCGGGCGCTGAAATTCCTGCTCAACGTCCAGCAGGGCGCGCCGGCACGGCGGCTGAACTGGACCATGACGGTCAACCCGTTGCTCGATACCAGCCCCGAGAACTATCACAAATGGGGGGTGCAGAAGACCACGCTGACGCCCGAGAATATCGGCGCCAAACAGCATCTCAGGGTCGAGTTGCAGACCTTTTACCGGCTGCCGCGCTCAAACGCGCTGTTGTTCCCGATCCGCTGCTATCTGATCGCGTTCCAGGATCTGGTGAGCGTGCCGAAATGGGGCCGCCGCCTGCACCGGGTGGTGCGCGACCTGCCCGAGGAGCTGGCCACCTACAAGGGGTTCATCGCCAACCGTCCGATGATGCTGGACTATCTCAGCCGGTATGACGACGGGCTGCCGACCTCGCCGGGGATCTGGCCCGATCTGGACAGCGAACCGCCGTTGCAGACGTAACGCGCAAGACAGGGCCGGGGTGGGCGATTGCCGCGCCCCGGTTCAGGCGGCTCAGCCCTTTTTCTGCTGCGGATAGCAGATCACCGACAGATAGCGCGTCGGCAATTCCACCAGACGTTCCGGCCCATGCGGCGCATCTGCGTCAAAGAACAGGGTATCGCCCGGCTCCAGCGGATAGATCTCGCTGCCATGCAGGTAGTCGACCTTGCCTTCGAGCATGTAGATCATCTCGATCCCGTCATGCTGAAAGGTCTTGAACGTGTCCGATTCCGTGCTGAGCGTGATCAGATAGGGTTCGACGATGACACCGCTGGAATTTGACCCGATATGGCCAAGCAGGCTGTATTGATGCCCGGCCCGAGTGCCCGCGCGCTCGATCTCCAGGCCCTGGCCCGCCTTGGTATGGATCGCCTCGCGCTTTTCCTCGTAGCCCTTGAAGAACGCGGTCAGCGGCACCGACAGCGCATTGGCCAGGGTCTGCAGCGTGGTCAGCGAGGGCGAGGTGTTGCCGTTTTCGATCTTGGACAGCATCCCGATCGACAGGTCTGTCAGTTTCGACAGTTCGGCCACGGTGATGCCCTGCTGCTTGCGAAAGGCGCGGACCTCGCGGCCGATGGCGACCTCGAGAACCTTCTCGCGTTCCTCGCGAACGCTATGGGGATCTTGCAAAAGCTGTGTCATGCGGAGATCCTTTGCAGCATCCATGGGGTTTCCTCAAGCTCTTCCTGCATTGCGTGGTCGTCAGATCAACTTCAAGCTTAGCCGGTATTCACCACATTGCATAATTTTTTCTCTCCAATAAAATTCCTGATGCGGAATGACAAGTCAAAGGATCGCCCCGAATGACCACGCGTATCGGGTTTCTGCTGTTTCCGGGCTTTCCCATGGCCTGCCTGACCTCGATCATCGAGCCGCTGCGCGCGGCCAACGAGATCTCGATGTCGGACAGTTTCGCCTGGCGGCTGGTATCGGAACTGCCCCGCAAGGTGGTGTCGAGCGCGGGTATCACATTCGAACCCGACGCCAGCCTGGAAACGGTCTCGGCGCTTGACTATCTGGTGCTGCTGTCGGCGCCGGTGGCCCGGTTCGAGAACCCGCGCACCGCCTCGCTGTTGCGCCGGATCGAACGGCACGGCACCGTGCTGGGCGCGATCAGCGGTGGGGTCTTTCCGCTGGTGCGCAGCGGCGTGGTGCGCGACGAGCGCCTGTCGGTGCATTGGTGTTACGAGGCCGCCTTTGCCGCCGAGTTCCCCGAGATTCAGCGCAGCAACGAGGTGATCGAAATCTCGCCGCGCCTGCTGACCGCCTCGGGGGCGGCGGCGGCCTTCGATCTGGCGCTCAGCCTGATCGAGGCGGCACTGGGGGCCAATGTGGCCAACGAGGTCGCCTGTTGGTTCCAGCACCCGATCATGCGCAAGGCGGGGGTGAAACAGGCGCTGCCGATCCATCAGGCGGCCGATGCCGAGGGCGAGATGTCGCCGCTGGTGGCGCGCGCCATCGAGATATTCGCCGAAAACCTGACCACGCCCGCCAGCATCGCGGCGATCGCCGAGCGGTTGCACATCACCCCCCGGCATCTGGAGCGCTGTTTCAAACAGGCCACCGGCCAGAACCCGACCGGCTATTTCCGCCACCTGCGGATGCAGGCGGCGCGTCAGATCGTCATGTATACCAATGACAGCATTGCCGAGGTGGCGACGGCGGTGGGCTATGCCAATGCCAAACCACTGGTGCGCCACTATCGCGACACCTTTGGTCTGACCCCGCAGCAGGACCGCAAGCGGATCAATCTCTATAGGGTCGAGGGCAACCTGCCGGTGCCCTCGGTCTGATCAGAACGCGGCGCGCATCGCCACCACCAGCGCGTGATGCAGCGAGCCCGCGGCCGAGCGTGGCCCCAGCACCGTGATGTGATCGGGGGCGCGACACAGCAGGAAACAGCCCAGATGGTCGATCGCGCTGCGCACCGCCTCGCCACCGGCAAAGGCGCGGGTATTGGCGGGGCAGAGCCGTTCGAACACATCCGCCAGCCGCTCGCCGGTCAGGTCGAAGCGGCACCAGGCATCGGTCTGCTCGGTGACGCTGGCCGCGCCATTGGCGCGGGCGGCCAGCTGGGCGGCCAGATCCTCATGTGTGCTCAGCGGCGCCTCGATCATCCATTGATCGGGCCCCATCCAGAAGGCGCCGGGCGTGCCGGGGCACAGCCGGGCCGGGGCGGGGGGGGCGGCGCCCAGCACCTCGGTCAGCAGGGTTGTCGTCTCGGCCTCGCGGCCCAGCCGCGCCGCGACCGAGGCCAGCGCCGTTTCGGTCACTTCTCTCAGGGTTACCGGCCCATGGCCCTCGACCACCGGGTCGGCGGCGCCCAGCGGCGTTATCGGGTTAAGATCATGCACGCAGACGCTCTCCTTCTGGATCGACGAAATGGGCGCTCACCACCTCGACCTCGTGGTCGAGCCCGGTCAGCGGGCTGACAAGGCGAACGATCTCGCCCTTGCGGCTGTCGCCGGATTTCAGGAAGCCGATGCCGATGTGGCAGCCCAGGCTGGGCGAGTAGCAGGCCGAAGTGACATAGCCCTGGTCATGGGCGGCATCGACCGGGTCGCCCCGGGTCATCAGATGCGACCCGGCGGGCACCTTGTCCTGCGGGTTCACCGGGCGGAACCCGACCAGCTTCAGCGCATCCGCCTCGTTCAGACCCTCGCGTTCGGACAGGGTCGAGCCGATCGCGTCCTTCTTCTTGGACACCATCCGCCCCATCCCAAGGTTGAGCGCGGTGGTGGTACCGTTCAGCTCGTTGCCGGCGGCATGGCCTTTCTCGATCCGCATCACCCCCAGCGCCTCGGTGCCATAGGCGACCACGTCGAATTCCGCGCCCGCCTGCATCATCCGCCGGATCAGCGCGTCGCCATAGCGGGTTGGAACCGCGATCTCATAGGCCAGCTCGCCCGAGAACGAGATGCGGAACAGCCGCGCCCGCAGCCCGCCGCAAACCGTGATCTCGGCGCAGGCCATGAAGGGGAAGCCCTCGTTCGAGAGGTCATGCGCCGGATCGACGATCTTTTGCAGCAGCTTGCGCGCATTGGGTCCGGCCACGGCAAACTGCGCCCAGGCCTCGGTGGTCGAGATCAGCTGCACATCCATGTCCGGGAACAGGCATTGGCGCACGAATTCCATGTGACGATAGACCGGCACCGCATTGGCGGTGGTGGTGGTCACCACGAAATGATCCTCGGCCAGGCGTGCGGCGGTGCCGTCATCCATGGCGATGCCATCCTCGCGCAGCATCAGGCCATAGCGGGTGCGCCCCACCGCCAGCTTGGCGAAAGCGTTGCAATAGACCTTGTTCAGGAACTCGGCCGCATCGGCACCCTGCACGTCGATCTTGCCCAGCGTGGTGACATCGCAGATGCCGACCGACTTGCGGGTCTGGGTGACCTCGCGGTCGACGCTCTGGCGCCAGTGGGTTTCACCGGGGCGCGGGAACCATTGCGCGCGCAGCCACATGCCGACCTCGACAAAGACCGCGCCCTGTTCCTCGGCCCAGACATGGCTGGGGGTCTTGCGGGTGGGGCGGAAATCCTTGTCGCGCGAGCGGCCCGCAAAGGCGCCCATCGCGGTGGGCGTGTAGGGCGGGCGGAACATGGTGGTGCCGACCTCGGGGATCGACTTGCCGGCCACCTCGGCCATGATCGCAAGACCGGCCATGTTCGAGGTCTTGCCCTGATCGGTCGCCATGCCCAGCGTGGTATAGCGTTTCAGGTGTTCGACCGAGACGAAGTTCTCCTGATGGGCCAGTTTCACATCCTTGGCGGTCACGTCGTTCTGCTGATCGACCCAGGCGCGTTTGGCGCCCTTGACGTGCCAGAAGGGGGTGACGTTGACCGGCGCGTCCTCGGCCTGGGGCAGGGCGGCGGATTTCGCCGTGATCCCCAGATCGGACAGCGCCTGCTGCGCCGCCGCTTGCCCCGAGGCCAGCGCGCCATGGGTGCTGAACACGCCCTGCGCCGCGCCCGCCGGGGTCAGGCCCACGGGAAGGGTGCCCCCTGGAACAAAGGCCGCGATCGCCTGGTCCCAGACCGGGCGCCCGCGCTGGTGGCAGGTCAGGTGCACGTTTGGGTTCCAGCCGCCCGAGACGCCCAGCCCGCCGACGCTGAGCGTGCGGGTGGTGCCGGTGGCCAGCGTCACCTCGACCGTGGTCAGGCCCAGACGCCCTTGGGTATTGGTGACGGTGGCGCCGGGGATGGTCTCGTATCCGGTGGTTTCGGGCGCGTCAGCGCGGGTGTCGATCACCACGGCGCTGACCCCCTGCGCGCTCAGATCCTGCGCGGTGCGATGGCCGTCGTCATTGTTGGTGAACACCGCCACCGCGCGCGCGGGTGTTGCCGCCCAGCGGTTGGCATAGCTGCGCAGGGCCGAGGCCAGCATGATACCGGGGCGGTCGTTGTTCTCGAACACGATCGGGCGTTCGGTGGCCCCGGCGGCCAGGATGGCGCGGCGCGAATAGACCCGCCACAGGATCTGGCGGGGCTTGCCCGGCAGCGGCTGGGGCAGGTGGTCGCTGACCCGCTCGACCACGCCATAGATACCGTGGTCAAAGGCGCCGATCACCGTGCTGCGCGTCATCAGCCGCACATTGGGCATGGCTTGCAGGGCTGCGGCGGTCTCGGCGGCCCAGGCCGCGCCGGATTGATCGCCAAGCGCAAAGGTTTCGGCATTGAGCCGCCCGCCGGGCAGGAAATCCTCGTCCGCCAGAATGACCTGCGCCCCCGATTGCGCGGCTGTCAGCGCGGCGGCCAGCCCGGCCGGGCCGGCGCCGATCACCAGAAGGTCGCAATGCAGGAACCCCTTGTCATAGCTGTCGGGGTCGGGCGCATGGCTGAGCGTGCCCAGCCCCGCCGCCTTGCGGATGATCGGCTCGTACACCTTCTCCCAGAAGGCGGCGGGCCACATGAAGGTCTTGTAATAGAACCCGGCTGCAAAGAAGTTCGACAGCCGGTCGTTGACCGCCATCACGTCCCATTTCAACGAGGGCCAGCGGTTCTGCGAATTGGCGCTCAGCCCGTCGAACAGCTCGGCGGTGGTGGCGCGGGTATTGGGTTCCTTGCGGGCGCCCTCGCGCAGCTCGACGATGGCATTAGGCTCCTCGGAGCCTGCGCTCATCGGGCCGCGCGGGCGGTGATACTTGAACGAGCGCCCCATCAGTCGCACATCGTTGGCCAGCAGGGCCGAGGCCAGCGTATCCCCGGCAAAGCCCTGATACCGGCGCCCGTCGAAGGTGAAATTCAGCGGTTTGCTGCGGTCGATCAGACCGCCGTTCAGACGATTGGGGCCGGTCATCTGGAGCGTCCCTCCTTGCGGGCCACGTCGCGGGCCAGTTCGACGGATCTGATCTCATGCGTGGTGGTGTCGCGGGTCACCACCAGCCACGAGCGGTCGCCCTGTTCGTGAAACCACAGCTCGCGGTGCACGCCCGCCGGGTTGTCGCGCAGATAGCCATAGTCGATGAACTGCTCCAGCGCGTCGGGGGCCTGCCAGTCGGGGCGGCGGATCAGGGCGGCGTCGCCCTTGTAGACGAACTCGCTGCTGTCGCGCGGGCCCAGGATGGGATGGTCGATCAACATGTCCGATGCCCTCTCAATGCAGGTTGGGCTGGTTGCCCATGCCCTTTTCGTCGATCATCCGCCCGCGGGCGAACCGGTCGAACCGATAGGCGGTGGCGGTCTTGTGCGGGCTGTCGGTGGCCAGAAGATGCGCATAGGCAAAGCCCGAGGCAGGCGTCGCCTTGAACCCGCCGTAACACCAGCCGCCGTTGAAATAGAGCCCGCCGATATGGGTGCGGTCGATGATCGGCGAGCCGTCCATCGACATGTCCATGATGCCGCCCCAGCTGCGCAGCAGACGGGCGCGGCCCAGCATCGGAAAGATCGCCATGCCGCCCTCGCAGACATCCTCGATCACCGGCAGGTTGCCGCGCTGGGCATAGGAGTTGTAGCCGTCGATATCGCCGCCGAATACCAGCCCGCCCTTGTCGGACTGGCTGCAATAGAAATGCCCCGCGCCAAAGGTGATCACCCCGGGCAACAGCGGTTTCAGACCCTCGGAGACAAAGGCCTGCAACACATGGCTTTCGATCGGCAGGCGCATGCCCGCCTTTTCCATCAGTCGCGAGGAGGAGCCCGCGACACAGGCCGCCACCTTGCCCGCGCCGATCACCCCGCGCGAGGTTTCGACCCCGGTGCAGGTGCCGTGCTCGATGCGGAAGCCGGTGACCTCGCAATTCTGGATGATGTCGACGCCGTGCCGGTCGGCGGCGCGGGCATAGCCCCAGGCCACCGCGTCGTGGCGCACGGTGCCGCCCCGGTGCTGCGCCAGCCCGCCCTTGATCGGGAACCGGGCATTGTCGACATTCAGGAACGGATAGCGCGCCTTGATCTGTTCGGTGCTCAGCAGGTCGGCGTCGGCACCGTTCAGCATCATCGCGTTGCCCCGGCGGATGAAGGCGTCGCGCTGGGCGTCGGAATGGATCAGGTTGAGGATGCCGCGCTGGCTGACCATCGCGTTATAGTTCAGCTCCTGCTCCAGCCCCTCCCACAGTTTCAGCGAGAACTCGTAGAACGGCTCGTTGCCGTCCAGCAGATAGTTCGAGCGGATGATGGTGGTGTTTCGACCCACATTGCCGCCGCCGATCCAGCCTTTTTCCAGGACCGCGATCCGCGCCTGGCGAAACTCCTTGGCCAGGTAATAGGCGGTGGCCAGCCCATGGCCGCCGCCGCCGATGATGACATAGTCATACTGCGCCTTGGGCGCAGCATCGCGCCAGGCCGGTCCCCAACCGCGGTGACCGGTCAGCGCCTCTTTGATGACCCGTAATCCTGAATAGCTCATCGAATCCGACTCCCTTTGCGCCACATTCGCCGGGAATCGGCCTCGAGTCGCGGGCATGGTCGGACCAGTTGGGGTTCAAATCGGACATCGGCGCAGAAAGTCCCGGGTGTCCGCGGACTCAGTCCTCGCTGTCGAGCACCCGCCGGGCGACGCGGAAACACTCCAGCGCCTGCGGCACGCCGCAATAGATGCCGATCACGTGGATGATGGCGCGGATCTCGTCGCGGCTGACCCCGTTGGTGCGCGCGCCCCGGCAATGGATCTCCCATTCATGCATCTTGCCCAATGCGCCGATCATGGCGAGGTTCATCATCGAGCGGGTCTTGGGCTCGATCACGTCGTCACCCCAGCCAAAACCCCAGCACCAGGCGGTCATTGCCTCCTGGAAAGGGCGGGTGAACTCGTCCGCCGCGGCGAGGTTGCGTTCCACGTATTCCGCGCCAAGCGTGGCCTTGCGCTGTTCCAATCCTTTCAGGAACAGGTCTTCGTCGAATGTGCTCATCTTGTCGCTCTCTCTCGTTCTGGTGGTGGCCGAAATCCGGCGCGGATTTCGGGCCGATGTCTTTTCAAGACATCGGCTCTGCCGCAACCGCCTCGCGCATCCATTTCTGCAGGTGCAGGATGGAATGTTCCGAGTTTACGCCGCAACCGGGGTCGACCACCAGCGGCCCCGGCACATAGCCGCGCGAGCGCAGGCCGCGCTGGACCGATTCCACCAGCCGGATATCCTCCTCGACCGTGGTGGCGCGGTCCTGCACCGCCATGCGGCGCACGGTTTCGTTCTCGGCGCCACCCACCGAATACCAGCCGCGCCAGACCACCACCCGGCCCGCATCCACCGCCCGCCAGTGATAGGTGTTCAACAGGTTGCCCGGATAGACCTGGAACGAGAACATCGGCCACAGAAACCAGCTGGAATAGCGGTCGTTGTTGGGGAACCCGCTGTCGATGTCGTAACTCATCTGCCCCAGATCGTTGCATTCGGTCGTGTGGCGCAGGCAATAGCCCTGCGGCTGGATGTCATAGGTCTCGGGCCGGATCACGCCGGTGGAAAAGGTCGGGTGGTTCAGGCTGCAATGGTAGCATTCGGAATAATTCTCGACCGAGACCTTCCAGTTGCAGTCTTCGGGGATCTCGACCCATTCCAACGGTTTCAGATCGGACCAGTTGGGGACAAAGGCCTCAAGCTCGGCCCGCACGTTCGGGAACCAGTGGTCCATCGGCTGCGCCTCGGGGTCGAGGTTGACGAAGACGAAACCGAGAAAGACCTCGGTCCGTATCTCGCTCAGGCAGATTTGCGCGGCGTCGAAACCGGGCACCGATTTGGCGTTGGGCGCTGCACGCAGGTGGCCGGTCAGCTCGTAGGTCCAGGCGTGATAGGGACAGACCACGACACGGGTCGATCCGGCGCCGCTGACCAGCTGATGCGCCCGATGCTGGCAGACGTTGTAAAAGGTGCGGATCACCCCGTCGCGCCCCTTGATACAGAACAGGCTTTCGTCGCCCAGATCGAAGGCGAGGTAATCGCCCGGGTTTTCCAACTGGCTGGCATGGCAGGCAAATTGCCATGTGCGGGCGAACAGTCCGGCCTGTTCGGCGGCAAAAATCGCCGGATCGGTGTAATAGCGCGCCGCAAGCGAGCGGACGGGTTCGGGCATGAGGGTCACTCCGGCTCTTCGGTATAAAGGCCCAGTTGATGGCGCCGCTGGTGGAAGGTTTCGACGCGGGTGACGATCTCGTCGCTGGCCACGGCGATGACAAAGCTGAGCAGGGTTTCCAGCAGTGCGATGGTCGACACCGACGAGGGAAAGAATTGCGGCGTGTCCACCGCCACGACAAACCCGTGCTGCGCGGCGCGGATGATCGGGCTGGCGGGGCTGTCGGACAGGGCGATCACGGTCAGCTCCTGATCGCGGGCAAGGCGCACCGCCTCGACCACCTCGGCCCGATAGGGGCGGCAGGTCATGGCGATCAACACGTCGCGTTGATCGGCCCAGGCCAGATCGTCCACCGCTGTCGAGCCGGGGCGCGGAATGGCGTGGAAATCGGTCATCCCGGTCGAGGCGAGATAGGTGAAATTGCGCGCATTGGCGTTGTTCACGCCGACGCCCAAGGTAAAGACCTGCCGGCTGGCCCAGATCGCCTCGGCCGCCGTTTTCAGCCGCTCGGCGCCAATGCCGGCAAAGGTTTCCTCGACATTGCGCATCGCCGCCTCGGCCATGTCGGCATAAAGCCCGCCCAGATCGCCTGATTTGCGGATCTCCTGTAACCAGCGCGCGCGCTCGGGAAAGCTGACGCCGCCCTGCCGGATCGCCTCGCGAAAGGGGGCGCGGAAATCCTCGTAGCCGTCAAAGCCCACCTGCCGGGCCATGCGGACAAAGGTGTTGGGCTTCACATTGGCCGCCTCGGCGATTTCGCGCACGGTGGACACGCCCACGTCCTGCGGGTTCTCCAGCACATAGCGCGCGGCCTTCTGCGCCTCGGGCGTCAGAGTGTCCCATTCCTCGGTCAGTTGGCGCAAGACGCGGGATGATACATTTGTGTCATTCATGATTGACAGTGATACATATGTCCACTTAGCCTGTCCAACAGTTTTGCGCGCCCCGGTCAAAGGAAATCGCGATGTCCAGGAATGACTTGCCCGCCCATGCACGGGTTGTGATTGTCGGCGGTGGCGTCATGGGGGTTGGCCTGGCCTATCACCTGGCGCACGAAGGCTGGGGCGGCGATACCGTCCTGCTGGAAAAGGCCGAGCTGACCAGCGGCAGCACCTGGCACGCAGCCGGGCAGATCACCCATTCGACCAGTTCGTTCGGTCTCGGCAAATGCGTCGATTACAACATCGGCCTCTATTCCGGAAAGCTTGAGGCAGAGACCGGGCAGGCGGTGACATGGCATGGCTGCGGTTCGTTCCGGCTGGCCTATACCGAGGATGAGATGGACTGGCTGCGCCACACGCTGTCGGTGGGCAGGTCGCTGGGGTTCAACATCGAACTGGTCGGGCCAAAGCGGATCGCAGAGCTGCACCCGTTCTACAATCTCGACGGCGTGCTGGGCGCGTTGCACACACCCGATGACGGGCATGTGGACCCGACAAACGTGACCATGGCGATGGCGGCAGGCGCACGGGCCAAGGGCGTGCGCATCTTCCGCCACACCTGCGCCACCAACATCACGCAAGGGGCGAATGGCGAATGGGTGGTCGAGACCGGAAAGGGCACGATCACCTGCGAACATGTGGTCAATGCGGGTGGCACCTATGCCCGCCAGATGGGCGAATGGTCGGGCTTGCAGCTGCCGATGACCTCGATGACGCACCACTATTTCGTGACCGAACCGGTGCCCGAGTTCCAGTCGCTGGACCGTGAATTGCCGGTCATCCGCGATGACCGCAAGGTCTCGGGCTATATCCGGATGGAGCAGAAGCGCGGCCTGATCGGCATCTATGAAAAGGCCAATCCCAACGCGGTCTGGATCGACGAATGCCCCTGGGATTACGAAAACTGGCTGTTCGATGCTGATTACGACCGGGTCATGCCCTGGCTGGAAGAGAGCCTGAACCGTATGCCGATCTTTGCCGATCTCGGCATCCAGCGCGAGGTGCACGGCGCCATTTCCCACCCGCCCGACGGCAACCCGCTGATTGGTCCGGCTCCGGGGGTGCGCAATTACTGGTGCTGCTGCGGCACCCAGATCGGTATCGGCTGGGGGCCCGGGCTCAGCCGCGAACTGGCGCGCTGGATCGTGCATGGCGCCGCCGATATCTCGATGCGCGATTTCGACCCGCGCCGGTTCGGCGCTTATGCCACCAAGGACTGGCAGGTGATCAAGGCCAGGGAAGACTATTGCCTGCGCCACGAGATCCCGTTTCCCCATTTCAACCGCCTTGCCGGGCGCCCGGTGAAACCCTCACCGCTCTATGATCGGCTCAAGGAAAAGGGCGCGGTATACGAAGAGGTCTATGGCCACGAGCGCCCGCGCTGGTTCGCGCGCGGTATCGAACAGCGCGATCACTATGGTTTTGGCCGAACCCCGGTGCATGACATGGTGGCGACCGAATGCGCCGCCGTGCGCAGCGCCGCCGGGATCATGGATATTTCGGCCTTTACCAAGGTCGAGGTTTCGGGCCCGGACGCGGGCGCGCTGCTCGACAGGCTTACCGCCAACCGTCTGCCACAAAAGCCCGGCGGCATCGCGCTCACCCATATGCTGAACCGGCGCGGCCGGATCGAGCTGGAAACCACCGTGGTCAAGCTTGACGAGGATCGGTTCTATCTCGTTTGCGCCGCCTTCTTCGAACAACGGCTGCTGGATCACCTGGCCGCACATCGGGGCACGGCGGATATCACGGTTCGCAATCTCTCTACCGACTGGGCCGCTCTGGCCCTGAACGGTCCACACGCGCGCGATATCCTGGCCGCCTGCACGGAGGCCGACCTGTCGAACGCACGCTTCAAATGGCTGACGGCTCAGCAGATCACTGTCGCGGGCCACAGCCTTTGGGCCCTGCGCATGTCTTATGCGGGTGAACTCGGGTGGGAACTTCACATCCCCCGCGACCATGCGCTTGCAGTTTATGATGCGCTCTGGGCGGCGGGCCAGCGCTATGGCCTGACCGACTATGGCAGTTTTGCGATGAACGCACTGCGGATGGAAAAGGCGTTCAAGGGCGCAGGCGAGCTGACCAACGAGGTGACTCTGGCCGAGGCCGACGTGCTGCGCTTTGCCCGCACCGACAAGGACTATCTGGGCCGGGACAAGACACTGAACGCCGGCAACCTGCCCTGGGTCTGCGCCTATCTCGAGATCGCGCCCGATGGCCGGTTCGATGGCAATGGCGGCGAGGCTGTCCTGCTGGATGGCAAGGTGGTCGGCTCCACCGCTTCGGTCGCCTATGGGCATACGGTCGGCAAGATCCTCGCCTTTGCCTATGTCAAACCGCAGGTGAACGTGCCCGGAACCGAGGTCGAGGTGATCATCGCCGGAAATCCCCGCAAGGGCCGCATCCTTGGCGCACCGGCCTATGATCCCGACAGCACAAAACCCCGTGCCGACGCGGCGACGGAGCCCGCGCAATGAGCCTGCCCGACACGATGCGCGCCATGGTCACCATGGGGCATGGCGAGCTGGACCGGATCGTCCTGCACGAGGCGTGGCCGGTGCCCCGGCCCGCGCCGGGCGAGGTGCTGATCCGCGTCGGCGCCTGTGGGCTGAACAATACCGACGTGAACACCCGCACGGGCTGGTATTCGAAAGCGGTGCAAGAGGCCACCACCGGCAGCGCCTATGATAGGGTCGATGCACAGGACCCGACCTGGGGCGGCGCGCCGATCACCTTTCCCCGCATCCAGGGCGCCGATGTCTGCGGGCGCATCGTCGCCGTGGGCGAAGGGGGCGACGCCAGCCGGATCGGCGAGCGGATCATCACCGACAATTGGCTGCGTGACCCGTCCGATCCGCAGAACAAGGACACGGCGGGCTATTTCGGGTCGGAACGCGATGGCGGCTTTGCCGAATATTGCACCATCCCCGCAGTCAACGCGCTGGCCATCGACAGCCCGCTGTCGGACGCCGAACTGGCGACCTTTTCCTGCTCCTACTCCACCGCCGAAGGCATGCTGACCCGTGCGCAGGTGACCGGGGCCGACACGGTGCTGGTGCCCGGCGCCTCGGGCGGGGTCGGCGGCGCAGTGGTACAGCTGGCCCGACGGCGGGGTGCCCGGGTGATCGCGCTGGCTTCCGAGGCCAAACACGCCGAGGTCGCGGCGCTGGGCGCCGACCGCGTCCTGCCCCGCGCGCCCGAGGATCTGCGGGCCGCACTGGGGGCCGAAAAAATCACCGTGGTGGCGGATGTGGTGGGCGGGCCCTATTGGCCGATGCTGATCGACATCCTCGAACGGGGCGGGCGCTATACCTGCTCGGGCGCCATCGCGGGGCCTATGGTCACGCTCGACCTGCGTACCTTTTATCTGCGCGATCTGACCTTTACCGGCTCGACCGTGATCGATCCGCAAGCAATGCCGAACCTGATCCGATATATCGAGGCGGGCGAGATCAGGCCCGCGCTGGCCGCGACCTATCCGCTGGACCAGCTGCGCGACGCACAGGCTGCCTTCATCGCCAAGCGACACACCGGCAACATTGTGGTGACCCCATGAAGATAACCCGCATCACCGTCTATCAGGTCGATCTCCCGCTGGAACATCCCTATTGGTTGTCGGGCGGGCGGCTGAAGTTCGAGCTGCTCGACGCGACGCTCGTCAAGCTCGAGACCGACGCCGGGATCACCGGCTGGGGCGAGGGCACGCCCTGGGGCCATACCTATGTGCCCGCCCATGGTCCGGGCATCCGCGCCGGGATCGAGACGATGGCGCCCTTTGTGCTGGGGCTCGATCCGCGCCGGCTGTTGGATGTGGAACGCGCGATGGATATCGCGCTGCCGGGCCATCTCTATGCCAAATCGCCCATCGACATGGCGTGCTGGGACATCGCCGGGCAGGCCGCGGGCCTGCCCATCGCCGACCTCATGGGCGGCGGCAGCCGGACACCCCGGCCGATCGCATCCTCGGTCGGCGCCAAATCGGTCGAGGAAACCCGCGCTGTGATAGATCGCTACCGCCAGCGCGGATATGTGGCGCATTCGGTCAAGATCGGTGGAGACGTGGAACGCGACATCGCGCGTATCCGCGATGTGGAGGATATCCGCAAACCCGGCGAGATCGTCCTTTACGACGTCAACCGGGGCTGGACCCGGCAACAGGCGCTGCGTGTCATGCGGGCGACCGAGGACCTGCACGTGATGTTCGAACAGCCCGGTGAGACGCTGGACGATATCGCCGCGATCCGCCCGTTGCATTCCGCGCCTGTCAGCGTGGATGAGTGCCTGGTCACCCTGCAGGATGCTGCGCGTGTCGCCCGCGACGGGCTGGCCGAGGTGTTCGGCATCAAGCTCAACCGCGTCGGCGGGCTGACCAGGGCGGCGCGTATGCGCGATATCGCGCTGGCGCACGGGATCGACATGTTCGTGATGGCCACCGGCGGCAGTGTTCTGGCCGATGCCGAGGCGCTGCATCTGGCCGCGACCATTCCGGACCATGCCTGCCACGCGGTCTGGGCCTGTCAGGACATGCTGACGGTGGATATCGCCGGGGGCAGGGGGCCGCGCAATATCGACGGCCACCTGCATTTGCCCGAAACCCCCGGCCTTGGCGTGCACCCGGATGAGGACGCCCTTGGCGATCCGGTGGCGGTCTATTCATGAAAATCGCACGCCTCAACCTCTGGCATGTGCCGCTGACCAGCCACACGGCCTATTATATGGCCGATGGCAAGACCTGCGACACCGTCGAAACCGTGGTGATCGCGGTTCAGACGGATACCGGGATAACCGGCTGGGGCGAGGTCTGCCCGATCCCGCATTACCTGCCCGCTTATGCGCGCGGCGTTGCGCCCGCGCTGACCGAACTGGCCCCGGTGATCCTGGGTGCCGATCCGGTCGGGGTCGGGGCGCTGATGGAGCGGGTGGATGCGGTCCTGCACGGTCATCCCTATGCCAAATCGGCGCTGGATATCGCGCTTTGGGACATCACCGGGCAGGTCGCGGGCCTGCCGCTTCATGCCTTGCTGGGCGGGTGGCGGGCGGCGGATATGCCGCTCTATCACTCCATCACCTGCATCGCGCCCGACGACATGGCCCGTATCGCCCGCGAGGCGCAGGCGCAGGGGATCACCCAGTTCCAGGTCAAGCTGGGTGCCTCGGGCGACTGGCAGACCGATGTCGAGCGGCTGGCAAAGGTGCGCGAGGCGGTTGGGCCGGGGCCGCTGGTCTATGGTGACTGGAATTGCGGGGCGACCTCGCTGGAGGCGATCCGGGTGGGCCGGGCCGTGGCGCAACTCGACATCATGCTGGAACAGCCCTGCGCAACGCTGGAGGATTGCGCCCGTGTCCAGCGCGCCACCGGTCTGCCGATGAAGATCGACGAACTGGCCCATGACACCGCCTCGCTGCTGACGGCGCATCGGTTGGGGATCATGGATGCGGTGGCGTTGAAATTGTCCAAGTTCGGTGGTCTCTCGACCACCCGCCGGGCGCGCGACCTGTGCCTGCATCTGGGCGCCCGGATGTGCATCGAGGATACCTGGGGCAGTGACATCACCACCGCCGCGCTGCTGCATCTGGGCGCGGCGAGCGAACCGGGCCGGGTGCTGAATGTCTGTGACCTCTCGGGTTATGTCGCTCCGCGTCTTGCCCCTGATGCGCCGGTGCGCGCAAATGGCCGCATCGCCCCGCCCGAAGGCGCGGGCCTTGGCATCACCGTCGACCGGGGCGCATTGGGCGTACCCGACCTGATACTGGATTGACAGCATGACCCAGACCGACCCCGCCTTTCAAAACCTTCTGGCCGAGTTTCAAGCGCTTCATGCGCGTGAACCCGCTCTGGCCGGTTTCGTGGCCCTTCCCGACAGCCTGACGCCGCAACCGGTCACCCCCGTCCGCATCCCGCCCGCAGCCCTCATGGAGAGTGACCCGGACCTGACGACCACAGCCTATGCCGCCATCCGCGATGCCTTCATAGCTGCCGGCGCGGTGGCCCAGTGGCGCCTGACCTATCAGGGCTCGCGTCTGGGGGCCGATTTCATGGACCGGTTCGCCTGCTACTGCCTGATCGGCGAGGGCGGGCCCTTTGCCAGCGACAGCCTTGCGGCCTATGTGGTCTATATGCCGGCGGGGCTTTACTATCCGTTTCACCAGCACCCGGCCGAAGAGATCTATTTCATCCTTGCGGGCGAGGCCGAGTTCCTGATGGAAGGGCATCCGCCCCGCCGTCTGGGGCCGGGCGATCATGTGTTCCACCCGTCGGGGCACCCGCATGCGACGCGCACATATGACCGCCCGTTCATGGCGCTGGTCCTGTGGCGCGGCGATCTGGAGACCGCGCCTGTGCTGACCTATCCGGAGGGAGAGATATGATCCGACTGAACAGCCAGGCCGATTGGGTCGAACGCGCCCGAGCGGTGCTGCCCGCCGCGGGCTTTGGCAATTTCGACCCCGCCGTTGTGATCGCGCGCGGGCAGGGCGCGCGGGTCTGGGATCAGGATGGGCGCGAATATGTGGACTATCTGATCGGCTCGGGGCCCATGCTGCTGGGCCATGGCGATCCCGAGGTGATGGAGGCGGTGCTGGAACAGCTGCCGCTGGGCACGACCTTTTTCGCGAATAACACCAAGGGGATAGAGCTGGCTGAGGCAATCGTTCAGGCGGTGCCCTGTTGCGAACAGGTGCGGTTCGTCACCTCGGGGGGTGAGGCGGACATGTACGCGATCCGGCTGGCGCGCGCATTTACCGGCAAGCCCCGGATCGTGAAATTCGAGGGGGGCTATCACGGCATGTCCGCCGAGGCGCAGATGAGCCTTGCCCCCGCCCGTGCGGTCAACTTTCCGACCCCGGTGCCCGATAGCGCCGGCATTCCGCCAGGTGTGGCCGATCAGGTACTGGTGGCGCCCTTCAACGATCTCGAGGCGGTGGCCTCGCTTCTGGCCGAGCATGACGACATCGCCGCGATCATCGCCGAGCCATTGCAACGGATCATCGCGCCCGCGCCCGGTTTCCTTCAGGGCCTGCGTGCGCTTTGCGACCGTCATGGGGTGCTGTTGATCTTTGACGAGATCGTCACCGGGTTCCGCCTGTCTTATGGCGGCGCGCAGGAACACTATGGTGTGACCCCCGATATCGTCACCCTGGGCAAGGTGATCGGCGGCGGCTTTCCCCTTGCGGCGCTGGGCGCTTCGGCCCGGATCATGGCGCATTTCGACAAGGGGGCGGTGGGGGGCGAGGGCTGGCTGATGCAGCTGGGCACCCTCTCGGGCAATCCGGTGGCGGCGGCGGCGGGCCTCAAGACGCTCGAGATCCTGCGCCGTCCGGGTCAGTACGCGCGCCTGCGCGATCTGGGCGAACGGTTGATGGCGATGCACGAGCGGGCGCTGGGCGCACAGGGTATCGCGCACCGGTTGTCGGGCGACGCCACCCTGTTCGATGTCTATTTCACCGATGCCGCCTGCACCGATTACCGCACGGCCCGCCATGCCGCGCCCGAGCTGGCGCAGGTGTGGAACGCGGTACTGCGGGCCGAGGGCGTGCTCAAATCCCCGGGCAAGCTCTATCCCTCGCTGGCGCTGGGCGAAGAGGAGCTGGAGAGGACCGAAGCGGCACTGAACCGCGCCGCCGCAGCGGTGACGGGCTAGAGCCGCTGCCACGCAACAGCCGTGCCATGGTGGCGCCAGCGATTGCCCAAGGCCCCATCGCACCGGTTGCCCGGTTCCCCGGCAAAAGGCTCGCTTGTCGCGAACCCGGACAGGGCCGCATCGTCGGCCGATGCCTGCAAACCGGGCAGGTGTTCACGCGCGCGGTTGCATGTCCGTGGGCCCGCTAGAATTCGGCGCTGGCACGCATGGCCAGCGCCCCGTCAGCGCGCCGCGCCCAGAGCGTCAGGGCGTCGCCCTCGGCCCGGCCCTCGATATCAAACGGCGCCGGACCCGCGATCGGGGCAAGCCCCCGGAACGAAAACGCGCGCAGGGGCCGGCCCGCCTGTGCGCAGGCAAGATCGGCCAATAGGGTGGCGGTCAGCGGGCCGTGAAACACCAACCCGTCATAGCCTTCGACGGTGCGGGCGTAATCGACATCGTAATGGATGCGGTGGCCATTGAAGGTGAGCGCCGAGTAACGGAACAGCATCACCTCGGTCGGGGTGATCCGGCGCGAGAATTCGGCGCCATCGGGGGCACGTTCGGGCGTGGGCGCAGGGGCGTCCGGTGTCGGATCCGCGCGATAGACGATGTCATGCTCCTCGGTCAGGGCGGGCGCACCGTCCTGCAACAGCTGGTGCCGGACGGTCACGAAGCAGAGCTTGCCGCTGCGGCCCTCCTTCTCGGTCACCGAGGCGATGGTCGAGCGTTTGCTGGCGGCCCGGCCCAGGATCAGCGGGCGCGCGAACCGGAACCGCCCGCCTGCCCACATCCGGCGCGGCAGCGGTACCGGGGGCAGAAAGCCGCCCTTTTTGGGATGCGCATCGCGACCCAGCTCGCTGGCGCGGCGGGCCTCGAGGAAATAGAGCCAGTGCCAGAGCGGCGGCAGCGCGTCGCCCTCTGCCAGATCCGGGTCGCGGTCGAGCGTGGCCTGAAGAAAGCGCGCGGGCTGAGGGCGCAGCCAGTCCTCGGCGCTTTCCTGTCGGCCCACCCAGTCCTGCAGATTTGTCTCGGTCATCGCTGGGGTCCTTTCCGGTCTCGTCTCAGCCTGCCAGTTGCCGCAGAAAGGCGGCGATATCGGGCGCCTGCGGCCAGCGCAGCATGGCGTGATACTGCGATATCGGGCGTCCGGTGATCTCGTGCCATTTCGCCGCAAGCTGGTCGGGCGGCATCGGGTTCTGTGGCGCGCCCAGCGGATAGGCGCAACTGGCGCTCAACTCAAGCCCGTCGGCAAGGGTCACGGACAGGCGGTCGGGCTGGTCGGGATCAAAGTTCAGCGAGCGGTCACGCACCGGCTCGGCGCGCAATTCGGTCAGCGCGATCAGACGGCGGATCTCGGGCTCGGTCCAGAATTCGGCGGCGCCATCGGCCAGTGTCAGCCCGCCCGAAGCCAGCATCCGCGCGATCGAGGCGGGGGCGGAGAACAACGCCTCGGCCTGATTGCCGGGCTGGTGAAAGGGCAGGATCGCGTGGTGGAAATCGGGCAGGCAGGCCCGGATCGCGGTGATACCGGCGGTCTCTCCACCCAGGCGGATGCGGATTTCGGCCGCCGCCGTCATCAGCCGATGAGTATAGCCGCAGGAGGGCCAGGGCTTGAACGCCAGCCCGTATTGCAACAGACCCCAGGGCGCGCCCAGCCGCTCGGGGATCGCGGCCAACCGGGCCGGGTCATGAGGTGCCAGCAACCCGGCAAAGCCGCGCTGGTCATCCAGCACATGCGGTTGCGCGGTGGCACCCGCCCGGGCCAGCAGCGCCGCCTCGACGCCAGTGCGCGCGGCGAACCCGGCCTGTAGCGGCTTGGCGGTGCTGCCGAATTGCGCGGTATAGCCCAGCGCCTGCGAGACCGAGAGCGCCAGCGCATGTTCCGCCTGATCCTCGCTCAGCGCCAGCAGCCGTGCCACCGCCGCTGCCGCGCCGATGGCCCCCAGCGTGGCGGTGGCGTGAAAGCCGCGTTTGTAATGCTCCAGCGTGATCGCCTCGCCCAGCCGCATGATCACCTCGATCCCGACCGCATAGGCGGCCAGCAACTCGGCGCCGCTGACGGGGCGCAGATGCGCCGCCGCCAGCAGCGCGGGGAACAGGACAACGGTGGGATGGGTGTTGCCGGGTTCTTCCCAGTCGTCCATGTCCCAGGCATGACCGGCGACCGCGTTCACAAGCGCCGCCGTCGGGGCGGGCAGGGTCAGCGCGGTGCCCAGAGCCGGCACCGGGCCGCTGCCCAACGGTGCCAGCGCGGCGCGGCTGCGGGTTGCCGCCGGGCTGTCGGCCCCGGCGAGGATACAGGCGATGCAATCGAGAATGGCGGGGGCGGCGACCGCCTCGACCGCCGGGTCGGGCCGGGCTGTCACGGCAAAGCGGGCCAGATGAGAGGCCGTGTTCATGACGCGCCCACGGTGTTTTTCAGCGTGCCGACACCGCCGACCGTGACCGCCACCCGGTCACCCGAGCGCAGGAAGGCGGGCGGTGTCCGGCTGCCTCCGGTCCCGTCGGGCGAGCCGGTGGCGATGATATCGCCCGCCTCCAGCGGCTGGATATGCGAGATATAGGCGATCAGCTCGGCCAGACCAAAAATCATCCCGGCGCCGCTATCGGACTGCATCGGGGTGCCGTTCACCCGTGTTTCCAGCGTCATCCCGGCAATATCGCCCGCCTCGTCGGCGGTGGTGATCCACGGCCCCCAGCTGCCCGACGCGTGGAAATTCTTGCCCGCATGGACCGAATGTTTCATCCAGCCCCGGACCGAGCCTTCGTTCATCGCCGAATAGCCCAGCACATGGCCCAGCGCGGCCTCGGGCGCGATATGGCGGCCGGGCTGGCCGATCACCGCAACGATCTCGCCTTCGAAATCAAAGCTTTCGGCGGCGGCACCTTGCGGCATTTCCAGCATGGCACCATGACCCACCAGTGTTTGCGGATGGCGCGAGAACAGCACCACATGGCCCGGATCGGGTGGCGCCACGCCCGCCACCGGATAGGGTTTGCGATAGTTCATACCGGCGCAAAGGATCTTGCCCGGCGCGGGGATCGGGGGCAGCCAGACCAGACTGTCCAGCGGCAGTGCCGCGCCGCATTGGCCCGGCAGGCCGGCCACCGGGCGGGTACGCAGATAGTCACGCAGCGTGGGACAGGTGGCGCGCTGCGCGGGCAGGGCGGGATGCGCACCCGCATCGGTGATCACCCCATAGCTGGGCGCGCCCTCAACAAGGAACGAGGCAAGTCTCATGTCCGCTCTCCTCCAAATGCCGCCTCGCGCGCGCGGATCACCGCGCAGAGCGTCTCGTTATAGGGGGTCGCGATCCCCAGCGCGGCGCCCAGCGGCGGGATGGCGCCATTGATCGCCTCAAGCTCGGACCGCCGCCCCGCCTCGTGATCCTGCAACATCGAGGGTTTGGCCGCGCCCACCCGCTCGGCAAAGGCGGTGACATAGGCGACCGGGTTGTCAAAGGAAAACGCCACCCCGTGCGCGCGGCCCACCGCAAAGGCCTCGGCCATGCAGCCCAATGCCACCGCCCAACGCTCGGGGTCGGCGCGCAGATCGGCAACGGTACAGCCAAAGGCGGTGCAGGGGGCCGAGAGCGTGACATTGCACAACAGCTTTTCCCAGATCAGCCGGTCGATATCGGCAAAAGTCTCGACCTCGAACCCACCCGAGCGCCAGATCCCGGCCACCTGTTCCAGGCGCGGATCGTCGCCGCCGGTCATGACGCCCAGCCGGATCAGCTTCATCGCGGTGTGGCGCGCGTGTCCCGGCCCGACCATGGCGGCGCCGAACCCCTCGGCCACACCCAGCAGCACCCGGTCGGCGGGAAGGTGGCGGGCGATGCGCTCGCCCGCGCCCAGGCCGTTCTGGATCGTCAGTACCAGCGCATGCGCGGGCAGGGTGGCCGCGATGGCCCGCGCCGCCGGTTCGACGCCCGCCGCCTTGGTCGCCAGGATATAGAGGTCGCAGGGACCGGCCCAGGTCAGGTCCTCCATCGCTTCGACCTGGCGGGACAGGAGCGTTCCCGATGGCCCGTCCACACGCAGGCCCCCGGCATTGATCGCCGCCACATGCTCGGCCCACATGTCCACGGCCAGCACCTGATGCCCGGCCTCGGCCAGGCGGGCGGCATAGATCGACCCCATGGCGCCGCAGCCGACGATTGCGATTTTCATGCGAGAGGCTCCTGTTCAATGGGCAGGCCGAATTGGTCCGCCAACTCGGCGCGCAGGTCACGCGGCAGGTGGTTGGGCCAATGGCGGTCCAGCAGAGTGGCGGCCCGGGTCGAGGCACGCGCGCCCATGTCGGCACGCGCGCCCAAGGCCCAGTCGCCCAGTAGCGCGCGGTCAGCGATCTCGGGGTAGAGAAAATCGCTGCGCATCCGGGCATAGGTCTCGGGACGGCCCAGGAAATGACCCTCGCCGCGCACCACCTCGGCAATCGCCTCCAGCGCCAGCGTTTCGGGCGTGATCTCGGGCGCGATATTGGCGCGCAGGATCGCGCCCAGCATGTCATTGTCGGCCACCATGGCGCCGAAATGCACCGCCATCAGCCCGGCTTGGCTGCCCGCGGCCTGGGTGATCAGGTTGGCACCGGCCTGAAGCGCGGTGTTGATGGTCAGCGCCTTTTCGTAACCGGACTGGAAATCGGGCAGCTTGCTGTCGGTGGCGCCCGCGATCACCGAACAGGGCAGGTCCCAATGGCGCAGGACCTGTACCGCCAGCCCGGTGGCCATCGCCTGTTCGCCCGCACCCCCCGCCAGCCCGCCGCTGCGCAGATCGGTGATCATCGGGCGCGGGCCCGCGATGCGCGGCGCGCCCGGGTCGAGCGCATGGACAAAGGCCAGCCCCGCCAGCGTCTCGGCCAGGGTCTGCGCCACCGATCCCGCCAGCGTTACCGGGCTGGACGCGCCCAGCTGGCCGAACACGTTGCAATGCACCGGGATGCCCGCGCGCACCGCCTCGGCCATCACCTCGGCGCTTTCGGCGTGAAACCTGAGAGGGGGCACCGCGTGGTTGATGTTGAGCGACAGGAAGGGGCGGGCGCGGAACGCCGCCTCGCCCCCCGCGATCCGGTGGCAGAGCGCGGCAAGCGGCGCCACATGGCCCGGCTCGGTTGCCTGCACCATCACATGTTTGGCAGTGCCCGCCAGCGCGGCGGCGGCGGTGGTCAGGTCAAAGCGCAGCGGATCGGCCACGTCGCCCGCCACCAGCGAGCGGGCGAAGAAATGCACATGATCCAGCGCATCGGCCAGCCGGGCGGCATCGAAGAGATCGGCAAGTCTGGAGGGACGGTAGTCGCCGCTCTCTGCGTCCATCACATTGGGCGCGGCGCCCCCGGTGCCGGCAAAGGCGCGGGTGCCGCCCACGCGCATGTCATGGGTCGGGTCCTGACCGGCCAGCAGCACCCGGCGCGGCATTTCGGCCAGCGTCGCCTCGATCAGGGCGCGCGGATACAGGAGACGACCCCGGTCTAGCCTGCCCCCCGCCGCAAGGATGGCATCGCAGACGACCGGCGGCGCCTCGGCCATGCCGATCGTGGTCAGGATGGTGATCGCGGCCTCGGCCAGTTGCGTGACCGCCTCGGCCGGGACCGGGTGCCAACTGCCACCATGGGCGGCGGTCGCGGGTCGCTCAATGGGGCTGGTCTCGGGGGTGGTCTTGCGCTTGCGTCTGCTCATGTCGCGGATACTCCCAGCCTGTCGGCCAATCTCTCGATCTGTGTCCAGGTGTCGCGTGGGACCGAGACGATCCCGCCCGAGGCCGCCCGGTGCGCGCGTTCGCGCTCGCCCGGGATCTCGACACCGGAACTGCCCGGCGCGGGCGGGCAGCGGCGCAGCTCGTCCAGCACCTCTTCGGCGGCGGCGGCCATGGCGGGGGCCTCGCGGAACCGCTCTGCCGAAAGCGCGATCAGCAGCCAGTTGCATTCGGTGGTCGAGGGGCCCAGCAGCGCCTCGCCCACCAGCTCGCCCAGCAGGGCAAGGCCAAATCCCTTGTGCCCGCCCGCCGGCAGGATGGCGCCCCCGGCAAAGTAATCCTCGGGGTTGCGGGTGGGGTGGCCCGCGGCGTCGATCACGCAGCCCTCGGGCAGCAGAGCACCGGCCGAGCGCGCTGCATAGATCCAGCCGCCCGCGATCTTGGAGGTGGCGAAATCCAGCACCACCGGCCCCCGGTCGCCGCCGGGGATGCCGATGCACCAGGGATTCGTGGGCAGCATCGCGCGGGCGCCGCCATGGGGCGCCACCTGCCGCCAGGTCTGGCGGTTGCCGCCGCCGAGGCAAATGGTCAGGCACCCGGCCTCGGCCGCCGCCTCGGCAAAGGCGCCGTGCCGCCCGGTATGGCCCACATGCCGGATCGAGAGCGCTGACAGACCGCGTGCGCGCGCCTCGTCGCAGCAGGTATCATAGGCCAGGCGCAGGGCGGGGATGCCGATGCCGCCTCCTGCCTCGATGCGTGTCGGGCCGCCGGTGTCGTCGCGCAGCACCTGCGGGCGGCCCGAAGGTGTCAGATAGCCGCTTTCAACCTGGGCGGCGTATTCCAGCACCCGCATCACCCCGTGGCTTTCCACCCCCGACAGGCTCGCATCGACCAGATGCGCGGCCACCTCCTCGGCGATGTCAGGATCGAACCTCAGGGCCTGAAAGATGGCGCTCAGCCGGGTCTGGACCTTTGCGGCGGGCAGGCGGGTCCGGCCGCTGGCAAGGGTCAGCTTGCTGTTGGGGTCCTGCATTCTCTGTATCCTTGTCCGGGTGGGCCCATCCGTCCTGAGGGGAAGCCTAACGGGATGCAATCTTTGAAAACATAGGCTAAAGGGGAAACTTGATGTTTCACTTGATGAACGATGATGGCGCGACCCAGCTTGCCCCTGCACCAGATACAGGCCTTTGACGCGGCGGCGCGGCATCTGAGTTTTACCCGCGCCGCGCGCGAACTTAACGTGTTGGGCCCGGCGGTGGGGCGGCAGGTGGCGCAGCTGGAGGCCGATCTGGGCGTTTCCCTGTTCCTGCGCACAAAGCCGCGCCTGACCCTAACAGACGAGGGCGCACAGCTGGCCCGCGCGGTGGCGGCGGGGTTCGAGGCGCTGCATCAGGGGTTGGCCGAACTGCGCGACCGGTCGGGGCAGGCGGCGCTGGTGGTCAATGCGGCGATCGGTTTCACCAGTTACTATCTGCTGCCCCGGATGGGTGCGTTCCAGTCGCGCCATCCCGAGATCGCGCTTCAGATCGTGACCCGTGACCAGAACCCCGATTACGATCCCGCAACCTGCGACCTGCTGGTGACCTTTGGCACGGCGGGGCTGGAGGGGATGGTGTCGCGGCGGGTGATCCCCGAGCGGCTGGTGGCGGTCTGCACGCCTGCGGTATTGGGCGGGCGGGGGCCGCTCGGCCGGGCCGAGCTGGCGGCAGAGCGGCTCTTGCATCTGAGCGCCGAGAGCCATTTCGACGATTGGCAGCGCTATTTCGAGGGCAGCGGCGTGACCCCGCCCAGCCCGCCCCGGCATGACCGGTTTCACAGTTTCATGGTGCATAACCGGGCGGTGCAGAACGGCATGGGGATCGGGCTCAGCTGGCGGCCGTTCATGGACGACCAGCTGGAAAGCGGCGCTTTGGTGCTGGCCGCGACCCACGAATGCCGCACCACACGCGGCTATTACTGCAACGTTACGCCGCGCGGCGCCGGCAAACCCGGCGCCGAAACCTTCATGACCTGGCTGTGTGAGGCGGACCGGGCGCCTAGCCCGGCCGCTGATAGGTCACCGCGCCATCCATGATCGTCACCATGGCGGCGGCCTGGGTGATGTCATCGGGCGCCAGCGCCGTCAGGTCGTGGCTGAGCACCGCGATATCGGCGGCCATGCCCACCTTGAGCCTGCCCTTGCTGTCCTCGTTGAACTCGACCCAGGCATTGTCGCGGGTATAGCTGGCCAGCGTATCCATCAGCGACTGGCTCTGGTCCGGCCAGTCCGGGCCGAGGTCGAGCGGCGCGATGGCGGCGCGCAGGCTGGGCATCACATCGACCGGGATCACCGGCCAGTCGGTCGAAAACACGACCCGCGCGCCCGTTTCGCGGATGGTCTGCCAGGCATAGGCGCCCACGATCTGGTCGGGATGCAGATATTGCCCCACCGCGCCGGGCGGGAAGACATGGCCGCGCGGCGCATGGCCCGGTTGCAGCGAGGCGACGATATCCAGTTCCGCCAGCCGGGGGATGTCGTCGGGATGGATCACCTCGATATGTTCGATCCGGTGACGGCTGTCGCGCGTGCCATTGGCGCGCCGGGCCGCTTCGAACGCATCGATGGTGCGCCGCACCCCGGCATCGCCGATCGCATGGACCGCGATCTGGAACCCCAGCCGGTCGGCCTCGACACAGCAGGCGGTGAAATGTTCCTGGGTAAAGACCTCGTCACCGGTATTGTCATTGGCACCCAACTCGCCCGGATAGGGCCGCAGCATCAACGCGGTGCCGCTTTCGATCACGCCGTCGATGAACATCTTCAGATGGTTGCAGCGCACCTTGTCGCCGCGATAGGCGGCGCGCATGGCAGGCGCCTCGGCGGTCATCCGTTCGACCGGGTCGGTCCCCTTCATGTGAAACGGCACCTCGCAGCGGCAGAGCAACCGCCCCTCGGCCTCGAGCTCGGTCAGCAGTTCGAGCTGATAGCGGTTGCCATCCATCAGGTGCAGTCCGGTGATGCCCTGCGCCGCGCAATGGGCCAGCCCGCGCGCGATCACGTCCTTGTCGCGGGCGCGTTGGTCTGGAGTGGCGGGCGGTTCGGGGTCCTTGCCGGTGGTCAGGCCCAGCATCTCGCGCCCGCCATGGCGGGTCAGTCCCAGGATCGGCCCATAGGCGCCCGGCTCCAGCAGCTCGCCATTGGCCAGACCGTCCTCGCCCAGCACGATGAGCGAGCCTGCGTCGACCTCGCCGCCCTGCAACAGGCCGGTCGCCTCGAGCGCGGCGGTATTGGCCCAGACGGTGTGGTGATCGGGGGCGAACATGGCCAGCGGGCGGTCGGCCAGAATGCTGTCCAGATCGTGGCGGGTCAGGGTGTGGCCGGTACCGAGGATGTCGTAATCGGCCATCACGCAAAAAACGAGCGCGTCATCGGGATTGGCCTGCGCATAGGGTTGAATGGCCGCGCGCATCGCGTCCAGCCCCTTGACCCCGTAGAGGCTCAGGCAGTCAAGCTCGACCGAGCCGCCGAACAGATGCACATGGCTGTCGATGAAGCCGGGCAGGACGGTGCCGCCGCCAGCGTCGATCAGCCGTGTCTCGGGCCCGGCCAGCGCCAGGATCTCGGCATCGCTGCCGACGGCGGCAATCATGCCGCCCTGGATTGCCAGCGCCTGAGCCTGCGGCCGGGCCTCGTCGAATGTGATCAGCGAGCCATTGTGAATGATGATATCGGCGGGCATCGGAAGCTCCGGTCAGGAAAGGCGGCCCCCTTCTGGGAAAGGGGGCCACAGGTTGGTTACTTCTGCAGTTCGGTCCAGATCGCCGTATACAGCTTGGTCGCCTCGGGCGGGCAGGTCTTGGACACGAAGGCCGCACCTTTCAAAGCGTCAGGTACGACCACTTCGGGCGCCGTTTTCATGTCTTCGGGCATGAAGGCTTCGGACCCCTTGATGCCGTTGGCATAGCGGGCAAAGGCGGACAGCATGGCGGCGTTTTCCGGATCCATGATGAAGTTGAGGAAGATCTTGGCCTCTTCCACGTTCTTGGCATCGCTCAGGATCGCGGCATTGTCCATCCAGACCGGAAAGCCCTCTTGCGGATAGCCAAAGGCGATATCGGGGTTCTGGTTGCGCGCCCGGAATGAGGCGCCGTTCCAGTTGACGCCAGCGGCCAGGTCGCCCTTGGCGTATTTCTCGATATTGCCGTAATCCATCGACAGCCAATGCGGCTTGGCCGCCTGCAGGATGTCGCGCGCCTTTTTCAGAACTTCCTTGTCGGCGGTGCACTGCTCGCCGCCCGCATAGCGGATCGCCAGGCCCATGACATCGTTCATCTCGGGGACCACGTTGATCTTGCCCTTCAGCTCTTCTGGCGGATCAAAGATCAGCGCGGCGGTGTTGATGTCACCGCCATAGACCGAGGTGTTGACGGTAATGCCAACCGTGCCCCATTGCCATGGCACGGTATAGTTGCGGCCCGGATCGAATTCCACATCGACCCATTGTGGGTCCATGTGCTTGAAGTTCTCCATCTGGTTGGGCTTGCTCTCCATCAGCAGCCCTTCGCCCACGAAGATCGGGATATAGGTCCCCGAGGGCACCACGATGTCGAACCCGTGCCCGCCCGCCTTGATCTTGGCCAGCGCGGTGTCGTTGCTGTCGTAATCGGTGATCGTGACCTTGATGCCGGTTTCGGCCTCGAATTTGGCGATCATCTCGGGCGAGGTATAGTTGCCCCAGTTGAAGATGTTGAGTTCGCCCTCGGCAAAGGCCGGTCCGGCCAGAACGAGGGTCAGCGCGGTCAGTGTCTTCTTCATTGTACTCTCCCTTTGGTTTTACTTCCTGATTTTACTGAGCAAAGTGAATGCGATAACCATGGTGACCGAAATGCTGAGCAGCACGGTCGAGATGGCGTTGATCTCGGGCGTGACCACGCGGCGCAGCTGTCCCAGCATATAGGTCGGCAAGGTGTCCTGACCTGCGGATTTCACGAATTCGGTGATCACCACGTCATCCAGCGAAATCACAAAGGCCAGCATCGCCCCGGCCAGGATACCCGGCCACAGCTGCGGCAGGGTCACCCGGCGGAACACCTGAAACGGGGTGGCATAAAGATCGGCGGCGGCCTGTTCCAGGCTCAGATCCATGCCCTGAAGCCGTGCCCGGATCGGCAGATAGGCAAAGGGGATGCAAAAGGCCGAATGCGCGATGATCAGATAGGCAAGCCCGGTATAGCCGGTGGCGACCTTGATCATGGCAAAGAAGATCAGCAGCGCCACGGCCGTCACGATCTCGGGCACCATCAGCGGCTGGTTGATCAGGGCAAATACCGCCGTCTGGCCCCGGAACCGCCGGGTGCGGGTGGTGGCCAGCGCGGCCAGCACCGCAACCGTGGTCGAGATGCCCGAGGCCCAGACCGCGATGATCAGCGAGCGCAGCGTCGCCTCCTGCACCTGTTCGTTGTTCCAGGCCGAGACATACCAGCGCCACGAGGCGCCCTCCCAGATGGCGATCGAGGTGCCGGCGTTGAAGGAATAGATCACCAGCAGGATGATCGGCATGTAAAGCATGGCGAAACAGGCGATGGCGATGGTAGTGAACCCGGTCTGCCTGCGGATGTCGAAGACGCGCTCAGCCATGGGGCGTCTCCTCGTTTCCCGCGACCCGGACATAGGCCAGCAGCGCCACCATCACGATGGCCAGCAGCGTGATCGACAAGGCCGCGCCCAGCGGCCAGTTGCGGCCCTGCCCGAATTGCAGCTCGATCAGGTTGCCGATCATCAGCTGGTTGCCCCCACCCATGACGCGCGGCGTCACATAGGCGCCCAGCGAAGGGACAAAGACCAGGATCGAGCCAGCGATCACCCCCGGCTTGACCAACGGCAGGATCACCTTGCGCAGCACCCGGAACCGGGTCGCATAGAGGTCATAGCCCGCTTCGACCAGCCGGAAATCGAACCGTTCCATCGAGGCATAGATGGGCAGGACCATCAGCGGCAGATAGACATAGACCATGCCCAGCAGGATCGAGAATTCGGTGAACAGCATCTGGATCGGCTCGTCGATGAGGCCAAGCGCGATCAGGACGGTGTTGACGGTGCCTTCGTTGCGGATCAGTTCCAGGATGGCAAAGGTGCGGATCAGCAGGTTGGTCCAGAACGGGATGATGATCAACAGCATCCACAGATCGCGCTGCTTCTTGGGTCGCGTGGCGATGAAATAGGCGGTGGGAAAGCCGAAGGCGAGACAGGCCAGCGTGGTCAGCGCCGACAGTTTCACCGAGCGCCAGAAGATGCTCAGATGCGCGTCCGACCAGCCCAGGGTATCATCGAAAATGTCACGCTGCATGAAGACATTGAACCAGGCATCCAACGAGAACTGCCATTCGACGCCGCCGTAGTCGCCCGGTGTCAGAACCGAATAGACCAGCGTGATCAGCAGCGGGCCGCTGGCGGCGAACAGCAGGATCGCGAGGGCGGGGATCAGCAACAGCCAGCGGTTGCGGGCGGTTCGGCGGGCGATCGTGTCCGGGATGCTCTCCATCGCTCAGTCCCTCAGCACCTGGGCCACCTCGCCCGGGAAGCTGACCGAAACCCTCTCCCCCTTGGCAAAGCGGGTCTCGGTATCGGGGCTGTTCTGCTGGCGCAGGACAAAGGCGGTGCCGTCATCCAGCGCGATGTGGAAATGGGTGTCGGTGCCGAAATAGACCGCATCGCTCAGCACGCCGGGCAACAGGCCGCTGTCCTCGGCTTCCAGGCGGGCATGTTCGGGGCGCACCGCCAGTGTGACCCGGCCGCCGCCGGCATGGCGGGCGGGCGCGGTGATGGTCTTGCCTGACCCCAGCCGCAGCGACACGCGCTCACCCTCGGTGGCGATCACGTCAGCGGGCAGGAAATTGGTGTCGCCGATGAAATCGGCCACGAACCGGTCGGCGGGATGGTCGTAGATGTCGCGCGGAGAGCCGATCTGGCGGATGGCGCCATCGGACATCACCGCGATCCGGTCCGACATGGTCAGCGCCTCTTCCTGGTCATGGGTGACAAAGATGAAGGTGATGCCGGTTTCGGTCTGAAGCCTCTTCAGCTCCAGCTGCATGTTTTTGCGCAGCTTGAAATCCAGCGCGCTCAGTGGCTCGTCCAGCAGCAGCACCCGGGGTTTGGGCGCCAGAGCCCGGGCCAGGGCCACGCGCTGTTGCTGGCCGCCCGAGATCTGGCTGGTCTGGCGGTCGGCGAGATGGGACATCTGCACCAGATCCATCATCTCGGCCACGGTGCTCTTGATCTCGGATTTGGGCTTGCCCAGCATTTCCAGGCCAAAGCCGATGTTCTCGGCAACGCTCATATGCGGAAACAGCGCATAGCTCTGGAAGACGGTGTTGATCTGGCGCTTGTAGGGGGGCAGGTCCAGCAGGCTTTGCCCGAACATGTCCAGCGAACCAGAAGTGGGGTGTTCAAACCCCGCGATCAGCCGCAGGATCGTCGTCTTGCCGCACCCCGAGGGCCCCAGCAGGGTGAAGAACTCGTTATCGGCGATGTCGATGTCGACGCCGCCCAGGGCCTCGACGGGCGGCGTGCCCGGATACACCTTGCGCAACGCACGTGCGCTGATGGCTTTGGTCAAGGATCGTTCCCCCGTCGGTGGCACCATTTTTCTGTCGTGGTCTTTTGCAGCGCTCAGACGATGATTGCGCCATTCGGGGTCGGGAGATATACCCCTCTTGGGTTAGTTTTTTTGGAAATTCGACCCCAGAAGAGGGTAATTCACGCGATGAACCTGACGGATCGAGATATCCTGAGATTGCGCAGGGCAATGAGCAGCGCGGGTACGCCCGAGTTTTTCGCATCCTTCCGGCGGCTGCTGCGTGCGCGGATGCCCTTTGCCACCTTCATCCTGATCCGCTTCGATCCCGGCAAGGCGCCGGTGATGCTGGACGCCTGGTTCGTGTCCAAGCGTCTGCCCAGCGCGGCACTGACCGAGTATCTGGAAAATACCTATCCCTTTGACCCGTTCTTTCAGTTTCGCGACCTGCCGGCCGGGGGCGGGCTGTATCGCCTGCCCGAAATCGCGCCCGACCGGTTCTTTTCCAGCGAGTATTATCTGGAATACTACCGCAAGACCGGGCTCTGCGACGAGGTCGGGCTGTTGGCGCCGCTGCCGACGGGGGGGCGGGCGCACCTGTCGCTCAGCCGGTTCGAGGAGACGGGGCCGTATCGGCGGCGTGAAATCCAGTGCCTGAAGCATCACGCGCCGCTGTTGCTGGAATTGCTGGCCCAGCATGTGACGGCGGTCAGCCCGCAGGTCGCCGTGGCCCCGCCCGCCGCGGCGCCCTCGATCGCCGATCTGATCCAGGTCTATGCCGGTGACACGCTGCATGTGCATCTGACCCGCCGCGAGGCAGAGATCGCGGCGCTGGTGTTGCAGGGCCATTCCAACGGCTCTGCGGCGCTGTCGCTGAACATCGCGCGCGAGACCTGCAAGGTGCATCGCCGCAACCTGTATCGCAAGCTGGAGATATCGTCCCAGCGCGACCTGTTCGGGCTGCTCAAGCACCTGCTGTAATCCCTGGGGCAGTTCGGTGACCAAGTCACCGTCGCGCGGACCCCGGCCATGGCACCACCGCTCTACAGATGTGGAGAATCGCCATGAACAGCTTACCCCAGCGGCCCGCCGACAGCTGGTCGCCGCTTTACTTCCTGGCCTCGCTCGGCGCGGGCGGGCTTGCCGTCACCTTCTTCATGTTCCTGATGTTCTGGGTGCCCCATCCGGGCCGGCCGGTTCCGGTGTTCGAGGATATCCTGGGCGCGTTCCGGAATGGCGGGCTGCCGCTCAAGGCCGCGATCCTTGTTGCCGTCATCGGCATCGCGGTGTTTGCAGTCGTCAACATCCGGTTGCTGGTCTGGAACCTGGCGCAGCTGAGTGCGTTTCGCCGCACCGAGGCCCATGCGCGCCTGATGACCTCGAATGGCGAGACTCAGTTACTGGCGATGCCGCTGGCGCTGGCGATGGCGGTCAATGCCGGGTTCATCCTGGGGCTGGTCTTTGTGCCGGGCCTGTGGGGCGTGGTCGAATACCTGTTCCCGCTGGCGCTGGTGGCCTTTGCGCTGATCGGTGTGATCGCGTTTCGCCGGATCGGCGCTTTCCTGTCGCGGGTGCTAAGTGAGGGCGGCGTGTTCGACGTCACCGCCAATAACTCCTTTGCCCAGTTGCTGCCTGCCTTTGCGCTGGCGATGGTGGCGGTCGGCATGTCCGCACCCGCAGCGATGAGCACGCTGCCGCTGACCGTGGGGGTGTCGATGATCCTGTCGGTGGCGCTGGGCACCTTTGCCGGGCTTTACACGTTGGTTGCGGCGATTGTCGCCTTCGGCTCGATGCTGCGGCACGGCACCGCGCGTGAAAGCGCGCCGACGCTGATGATCGTGGTGCCGATCCTGACGGTGCTGGGCATCATGATGATGCGGCAGGAGCATGGCCTGCACACCACCTTTGCCGCGCATGGCGGCATTGCCGACACGCTGCTGCTGACCACGATGATCCTGGCGGTTCAGAGCGTGTTCCTGATGCTTGGGCTGCTGGTGCTGCGGCGCCAGAACTATGCTGCGACCTATCTGCGCGGCGAGGAGAATTCGCCCGGGGCCTATGCGCTGGTCTGCCCCGGTGTCGCGTTCAGCGTGATGGTGCAGTTCTGGATCAACAAGGGGCTGGTCGGGGCCGGGCTGATTGCCAAGTTCGGCATCGCCTATTGGGCCTTGTCGGCGCTGGCCGTGGCCAGCCAGGTGGCGATGATCGCCCTGATGATCCTGCTGCACCGGCGTCATTTCGCCCGGCGGATGCCCCGGGATGCGGTGCCAGCGCAATAGGCGCGTGCCGCATCGCGGCGCGCGCTGTGAGGAGGGAACATGGACAGAAGACAGTTCTTGAAGGCGGCGCTGGCCGGGGGAACGGCCGCAACGATGGTGTCGCCGCCACAGGCGGCGCGCGCGGCGCCGCTGCGCAGTTCGGCCCGGATCGTCATCATCGGGGCGGGCGCGGCAGGCACCGCGCTGGCGAACCGGCTGGTTCGGCGTCTGGAGGGCGCCGAAATCACCCTGATCGACCCGCGACGCGCGCATCTCTACCAACCGGGACTGACATTGGTGGCAACCGGGCTGCGCCCGCCGGAATATGTCGTCTCAGAGACTGCCGATTGGCTGCCCGGCGGTGTCACCTGGCTGCCCGAGCGGGTGGCCGCCGTGGACCCGCTGGCCAGGACCGTTTCGACCGAGGCGGGATCGACGCTGTCCTATGACTGGCTGGTGGTGGCGCCGGGCCTGATCCTTGATCACGACGCGATCGAGGGTTTCAGTCTCGACATGGTGGGGCAGAACGGCATCGGCGCGCTCTATGCCGGGCCCGAATATGCCGCGCGCACCTGGACGGCGGCCAGCCGCTTTACCCAGGAGGGCGGCACCGGCCTGTTCACCCGCCCCGCGACCGAGATGAAATGTGCCGGAGCGCCGCTGAAACATACCTTTCTGATCGACGATATCGCGCGCCGGGCCGGCAATGCCGGGCAGATGAACATGATCTTTACGGCGCCGCAATCCACGCTGTTCGGGGTGCCCATCGTGGCCGAGAAGGTCCGTATGCTGTTCGGGGATCGCGGCGTCGATACCCTGATGAACCGGACCCTGAGGGCCATCGACGCGGGCGCGAGACGGGCCATCTTTGCCACCGAGACGGGCACCGAGGAGGTCGCGTATGACTATATCCACGTGATCCCGCCGCAGCGCGCGCCGGATTTCGTGGTGCAGTCGGGCCTTGCCTGGGCCGACCGGTGGGGCGATCAGGGCTGGGTGGAATGCGATATGCAGACCCTGCGCCATCTACGCTATCCCGAGATCTTTGCGCTGGGTGATGTTGCCGGCGTGCCCAAGGGCAAGACCGCCGCATCGGTCAAATGGCAGGTGCCGGTGGTCGAGGATCATCTGATCTCCGCCATCCAGGGGCGCGCGGGCACCGCCACCTATTCATGTCCGCTGATCACCCGCATCGGCCGCGCCATGCTGGTGGAGTTCGACTATCACAACAATCTGGTGCCCTCCTTCCCGGGCATCATCGCGCCGCTGGAAGAGCTTTGGATCAGCTGGCTGATGAAGGAGGTGGCGCTCAAGGCCACCTATAACGCCATGCTGCGCGGCCGGGCCTGAGGAGGGCGCGACATGAAAGACCTGACATTCTCCACCCTGATCGCGGTGTTCGAGGAGATCTTTGGCCGGGGCCTGTTCTGGGCCCTGACCGCCGTCGCGGTGCTGGTGACGCTGGCCTATATCTATGTGCTGGTCCGCGACCGCGCGGTGAGCTGGAAGAAGTTCCTGACCGCGCAGCTGTCGATGCCGGTGGGGGCGGTGCTGGCGGTCTGGTTCGTGATGGTGATGACCCGATCGCAGCTGTCCGATCTGGGCGGGCCGGTCGATCTGATCGTGCTGCTCGCCATTGCCGCGCTGGGGGCGGTTGGCATGGCGATCCTGGTCTACACGCTGGAATCGCTTCTGGGCAGCAGGCGGACCCGGGGGAGAGGGCCGGGCGCAACATGACGGTTTCCCGCCCAGGCCATGGGCGGTCTTTGTTCCACATCGCATCGCGGGGCGGGTCTTGCCCGGCCCGCATGCCCCGCCATTCCCGTCCGCGCCCGCGTGCCCTCCAGCACGGGAGCGGGCGGGGATATCCGCCGGACCGGCGGACCTTTTAACCAATCGGAGACCCCCGAATGAAACACCTCCTCCTCTCCACTGTCCTTGTCGCCGCATCCGCGGTCGCCGCCCTTGCCGAAGGCCCGGCCAAGCTGGTCACCGTGGTCACCTCGCCCGATCCGCAGACGCAGTTGATGTCGATGGTGCTGACCATGCAGGCCGCGCAGCAGGGGGCCGAGGCGCATATCCTGCTGTGCGGTCCGGCGGGCGATCTTGCCCTGCGCGAGGCCCCCGCCAGCGCCACCGCTGGCCAGCCGCCCAAGGATATGAGCCCGCAGGGCCTGATGCAGATGATCCGCGCCAAGACCGGCGCGACGGTCGAGGTCTGCGCGATCTACCTGCCGGGCCGGGGTGCCGACGGGTCGGTTCTGCTCGAGGGGGTCGGCGTGGCCAGCCCGGCCGAGATGGCGGCCCGGCTGATGGCGTCCGATACGCGGGTTCTCAGTTTCTGAGCGGACGCCCGCCAAGGGTAACCGGGGCAGGATGTCATCCTGCCCCGACTGGCGAACAGGGCTATCCTGACACGTGGCGCGCGTGATGTCGCGTCGCCGCGATCCGAAACCTTGCGGGGACAGATGGACATGGACGCGTCCTGGATTGACCAGTTCAAGGGCCTCGGCGGCCTGCCCGAACCGCTGCGCGCCGAGCTGGAGGCCGGTAGCCAGATCGTCTCGGTCCCTGCGGGCACCCAGATTTTTGCCCCGGGGCAAAGCGCCGACCACCTGTGGCTGCTGCTTGAGGGGACGGTGAAGGTGCAGCAGAAATCCGAGACCGGGCGCGAGGTCTTCCTTTACCGGGTACACGCGGGCGAAAGCTGTGTCCTGACCACCGCCTGCATGCTGGCCTTCGAGGATCATTCGGCCGAGGGGACCTGCGAGACGGATGTCAGCGCAGTTGCCATCCCGCGCCGGAGCTTTGACGATCTGATCGCCAGATCTCCGGTATTCCGGGAGTTCGTGTTCACCGCCTATTCCCGGCGGATCACCGACCTGTTCACCCTGATCGACGATATCGTGTTCCAGCGCATGGATGTACGTCTGGCCGCGCGGTTGCTGGAACTGGCCGATAGCGACAACATCGTCCGGGCCACACATGCGGTGCTGGGCACCGAACTGGGCACCGCGCGCGAAGTGGTCTCACGCACACTGTCAGAATTCCAGCGCCGCGGCTGGGTCGAACAGGCGCGCGGAGAGCTGCGCTTGATCGGGCGCGATGGGCTGGAGCATCTGGTGAAATCGGCGGGCGGGCACGGATAGGCCGGCCCTGTCAGTTCCGCACGCTTGCGCCCCTAGAACTGTCCCTCTTTTGCGGGCTCGGTCCGGGCAGCGCCCATTTGCGCCCTGCTGCGCAAGGCTTCGCGAAAGGCGCGCGCCCGGCTGCGGGCGCCGGGAATGGCGGTCTTGTCCTTGAGGATCAGTTTCAGCCCGCCATCCCGCTTGGGCTGCACCTGCTGCACATGGTCGAACGCCACCCAATAGGATTTGTGCACCTGCATGCCCGCGGTCTTGTCCAGCGCCTTGACCAGCGAGCCGAAGCTTTGGCGCACATGCGATTTTCGGCCGCCATGATGGACAAAGACGTAATGCTCGTCCGCCTGAATCAGGGTGATGTCCTTTGCGGCGATGGTCTCTCCGTCCAGCATCAGCTTGGGGTCGGGGGCGGGGCGCGGGATGCCGGCAGGGGCCGGCCGCTGGTTGCGCGCCCGCGCCAGCAGCGGCAGCACCACCACGGCAAACAGCAGTTCGAACCCGAGATGGACGGCAAAGGCCAGCAGGACGATCATCGCCGCCGCCATCGGCGTCCAGATGTCCAGATCAAAGACCCGGGCATAGATCCACAACATCGGGATATCGTTGCACAGAACGCCCAGCAGACCGATCAGTGGCACCGGCAGGTCGATACCATCCCGGGTCATCCGGCCAAGCCGGATCAGGACCAGACTGAGGCACAAGAAAAAGACCCACAGAAGCGCCCCCATCCCCAGCCCCAGCGCAATCGCCGCCAGCCAGCTGACCGGCACGTCCAGCATGAAGATGGACAGGGTCCGAACGATACTGGCCGAGAACACGATAATGAACACGGCGATCGGGCAGGTCATCATCATCAACGCCGCGCGGCGGTCGAGCGAAACGGTATCGCCATTCAGAAAGCGGAGCGTCAGCGGTTTGGTGAGCTTCATCTTTGCGGCACAAATATCTTGTTCAGGGCGCGGTGGCGCCCTGGCGGGTCGGGTTTCGGTGTCACGTTTAAGGCTGCTCGTTACGTCACTGGAATACCTAGATAATCACGACGCGATGACATGCCAGTCACGTTCGTTTGAGAACAAGGCGCGCGATCGTATCCGAGTCGCCGGGCGACGCCACCGGTCATGATCATGACCGGTGGCAGAGTGTCGTTTCACGACGCGGCAAAGTGCTGAACCCACCGGTCATGACGGATGGGCTGTTGTGCTGCCAGGCGGTGCCTAGCCTTTGCCGGGCGCACTGGGTGGGGGCTCAGATCGCGCCAGCGCAGTCAGTGCCGATGTTTCCGATGTGAGGCGCCCGAACCGGGCGGCTGTTGTGTCCCGATCGGCACTGACCCGCTGGGGGCTTACAAGGAAGATTATCCATGCGGAACTCCATTTGGCTTTTTCTTGGCGCAATCGCGCCCGAACGGGCAATGCAGACCGTGCCTGCCCGGCTGAGCGGGGAAACTTACGAACCCGAGGGGTTTGTGCGCGTCACGCGCGATGTCGCCGCGCCCGAGACGGTTGTGCCGATGAAGCTGACCTATTCGGGGAACGGCGGCGATCCGGTCACGGCCGAGACATCGGGCGCAGTGCCGGTTTCGGTCGAGGCGACCTTTGCCCGGGGCGCCTCGCGCGAAATCGCCGGGGGCACGCTGGTCTCGCTGTCCAATGGCGATTTGTTCTATGCGCCTCCAGCGGGTGACCCGATTGCCTCTGCCCCGGCCCAAACCGGGACTGGCGGTTTCCGCCAGATCGAGACCCTGCGCCTGACCGGCGCCGGGGACCCGGGCGCGGTCACCCTGGCGAGCCTTGGATTTGTGCCGGAAACCCCTCTGGTCGCAGCGGACAAAGGGCCGGACATCATCGAGGAGATCGACCCGCGGGGGTTGCTGTCGGACGGAACGATCAGCGGCACCGGTTTGGCGGACCGGATCAACATCAGGTATCTCGGTGACCGCGACGGCGATGTGGTCGACAATCTCGACGCCATGGGCCTTAACGGCGAACTGCCAGAGAGCGATGATGACCTGATCGACGCCCTGGGCGGGAACGACACGGTCGAGTCCGGGCGCGGCCATGACACGGTGATGGGCGGCGATGGAGACGACTCGATCGACGGCGGTGCCGGCGCCGACAGGCTGTTGGGCGGCGAAGGGGCGGATACTCTGGACGGCGGCATCGGCGCCGACCCTTTGACGCCGGTCTATCAACAGGTCACCTCGGTCAACCAGATTCTGGACGGCGTGAACAGCCGACCGGATTTCGGGGTGACCACGACGACCAATGTGACGAATGTGCAGTTTTTGTCTTCGGGCAACGTGATCAACGGATTTCATATCGGAGTTGATGTCTCCATAAGCGGCGCCAACAGCCTTGCCCGAGAGATTCACAGCCATCTAGCGTCGTCACAGGTGGCGGGTGCCCGTATCGTTCTGAACAATCTTGAAACGACTGAAAGAGTGACTGTCTCAATTGATGGCCAGGTGATCGACCTGAACACGGCCATCGCGAGCGGAACCGTGGAGTTTGACGGCGCGGGCGTATACGTACTCGATAGTCTGGGACGCATTGTCGGGACCACCGACGACGACAGCGTGACGATGAATGTCGAGTTGACGCTGGCATTGAAGCAGCCGTTGACGCGCCTTGATATCGACTTTGAAAGCCTTGTTCCCTCCTCGGGCACAACGGGCGCCGTTTATGCCCTGTCCTTTGACACCAACCCGGTGGTGGCGCCGCGCGTGTCCACCGCAAACGACACGCTCTTTGGCGGTGTGGGCAATGACCTTCTCATTGGCAATGATGGCGACGACTCGCTGATCGGCGGTGACGAAAGTGACACGCTCGATGGCGGTTCAGGCGCTGACACCCTGTTCGGTGACAATGAAGGCATCACGAGCGCTCGCGCTGACGGCAATGACCTTCTGTTTGGCAATGATGGCGACGATTCGCTGATCGGCGGAGGGGGCAGCGACACGCTCGATGGCGGCTCGGGCGCCGACACCCTGGATGGTGGCGATGGCAACGACTCGGTGCTTGGCCAGGCTGACGACGACTTGGTGATCGGCGGTCGGGGAAACGACACGCTTGATGGTGGTTCAGGCGCTGACACCCTGGACGGCGGCGTTGACAACGACTCGGTCCTTGGTGGTATCGGCAATGACATTCTGTTTGGCCAGGCTGGCGACGACACGCTGATCGGTGGCGATGGCAACGATTCGATCCTGGGCGGCATCGGCAATGATTCCCTGCGCGGCGGCAACGGCGACGACACCCTGTCCGGGAGCGATGGCAACGACACGCTGATTGGCGATTCTGGCAGGGATTCGCTCGTGGGCGGTGCCGGTGACGACTCCCTGCAAGGCGGTGCTGACGCTGACACCCTGGTTGGCGGCACCGGCAATGACAGCTTCTTTGATGGTGGTGGCGACGACCTTGTGCTCGGCTCCGAAGGCGATGATCTTTTCTTCCTCGGAGGGGGTCATAACACGATCGGCGATTTCGGCTTTGACAGCGGGCTAAAGAACGACGGGAACCAGAGCAACAACGATTTCGTCAACCTGGCGATCAACTACAACCGAACCAGCTATGACGCGGCGGTTCTTAACGGCGATATAGACCCGAGCGTGATCCGCAACCCGCTGGAGTGGTTGCGCGCCGATCACGCGGATGACGGCGTGCTCAACGATCTCGCCGCGGGGTGGACCGCGAACAGCACTCTGACGCTCAGCAATGGCGGCGCGCCGGTCGATCCCGGCCAGCTGACCTTCGATACCACCAACGTGACCTGTTTCTGCCGCGGCACGCTGATCGCCACCGCCGGGGGCGAGATCCCGGTCGAGAAGCTGCGCCCGGGCGACCGGGTGATCACCCGCGACCGGGGCTATCAGCGCATCCGCTGGATCGGCGGCACCTCGCGCGAGGCGCCAACAGCGGTTGCGCCGATCCGAATTCGCACCGGGGTGTTGAAGAATACCCGCGACCTGCTGGTCTCGCCCAATCACCGGATCCTGATGATGGGCCCTATGGTCGAGTTCTATCTGGGGCATAGCGAGGTTCTGGTCGCGGCCAAGTTCCTGGTCGATGGCCGGGCCATCGTGCAGGAGCCGCCGGGCCGGGTGGACTATTACCACATGCTGTTTGACCAGCACGAACTGGTGCTTTCCGAGCAGGCCTGGAGCGAGAGCTTTCATCCCGGCCGGGTCGGTTGGTCGGCGCTGTGTGACGAGACGCGCGCGGAAATCCTCGACCTGTTTCCAGAGCTCGACCGCGAGTACGGCGATCTGGAGAACTCGACCGCGCGCTATGTGGTGGACCGCCACGAGGCGCTGGTCCTGCAACAATCGCTGGGCGCCTATGGCATTCTGCAAAGGGAGATGATGGCATGTTGAACCGGGACCAGGCGCAGCCTCGCCGGCAGATCCCTGACACGGCAGAGCAACACAGGCTGCCCGCCGGATACGGCCGGGCCTATGCCGTCACCGGCGAAGACGATCCGCCAACATCCTCGCCCCGCGTGGCGGGCGCGGTGCTGCTGTTCCTGGGTGGTGTCCTGGGGGCCTGCGCCGCCGGGGTGGCGATCCTGACGGGCGAGGGGGTGGGGCGGGCTGTGCTGCTCTACTTCGGGGTCTCGCTGGTGCCCTTGGCCGTGATGCTGGTGCTGTCCCTTGTCGCGGGCCGGAAACGGCGCCCTCCCGGACCGGGCGTCGCGGTCGACTGCGATGCGACCGGTGCGGCGCGCGCGGCGTTTGTGCGCAACCGGCGCCGCCGTATCCTGATCGGGTTTGTGCTGCTGGGCACTCTTGCCGCGTTCACGCTGACTGAAAGCGCGGTCATCCGGCAGGGGATCGTGCTGCTGTGCGCCGGGTTACTGCTGCGCCGGTCACTGGTCGGGCGCATGCGCAAGCCGTCCGGCGTGCCCACTGCCCCTGATCGCGACCCTGACACGGCAACGCCTGAGGCGGGCAAGACCGCATGGTGATGGAAATCCATCGCGAGCGCGCAGCCATCCTGGGGACCAAACGCAACGAAGACGATGCTCGCGTGTTCGCCCGCGTCAGACTTCGATTCAGCCTCGCCGGACAACAATCCGCCGAGACGAGCGCAATCGTGGTCAGTGTCGCGGTCACCGCCGAGCGGAACCAGCCCTGGCGCCGGACCCGTCGCCAGATCCTGGCCAGCGCCTGGCACTGGCTTGAGCGCTATTTCGATGGTGCCAGTCTGGAGGCAGGAGACAGAAACCTGTTTTCCGACGTGTTCGAGGAACAGCCCTGGCAGAAAGGGTCCAGCCTGTCGCCGACGCAGGAACGGGGCCTGCAACGGGACCTGCGCCGGATCGCGCGAGAGCACGCGGTCTGACGGGTGATGCGGCACGGCAGCGGGTGCCGTGCCGCACGGGATCAGGCGGAAAACCCACCGTGTACGATTTCCAGCTTGTTGCCCCAGGGGTCGCGCAGATAGGCGGCAAAGACTCCCGGAATCGGATAGGCTTCGCGTGGACCGGGCGCGCCTTCGTCCGTCGCTCCGGCCGCCAGACCGGCGGCATGACCTGCTGACACCGCGTCGCGGCTGGGGGCGGCGAAGGCAACATGCGCGCCATTGCCCGCGCTGGCCGCTCCGCCGTCAAAGGGCGACAGCAGCAGGAACGCGACACGCTCTCTGCCATAGGCGGCAAATCCCTCGCCCGAGGCGAGACAACTGATGCCGAGGTTCGACAACAGGTCGGTATAGAAGTTCTGTGCGGCCGCAACGTCGGGCACGCCAAGGCTCAGGTGGTCGATTGTGGTCATGGTTGTCCTCACTAGGTTGTCCAGAGTGATCGGTCGGACCGGGTCCGCCGAGCGGGGCCTGTGGCAGGCCGGGTCCGCCACCTTCGATTGCCGCAGAGCGTCTCGTGTTGGAAGACCAACGCGTCCGGAGTTTCTGCCGGATCGTCCACTGTCTCCGGGTGCGACCGGATCACTGCAACTGGCTGTCTGTCGATCCACGCCGATCGATGCCGCCGCGCGCCTTGAAGGCGCCGTTGCGTTCCTGTTGGCGCTCAAGGCACAGTTTCATCCCCGGATCGCCTGGCGCCGCGGCCCGGTGTGCTCCTCCTTGCGGTCGGCATCTCGCCCGCCGGCGCGCGCCGGGGCTAGCTCTGCGCGATCAGATCCTCGGAGCGGACCCGCACGCCCAGCGCGTCCAGCTCGGCCACCAGCCGGCTTGCCGCGGCGGGTTTCGTTGCCGCCTTAATTGCGTCGAAACGCGCGCGCAGGTCTGCCTTCTCCTTGCCCTTGCAATCGTTCCAGGGCCGCCCCTGCAAGCCCATCACCAGCACGTAATAGCCGATGAAATGCGGCCGGGTGCCGGTGGCCAGCAGGCGGGCATAGGCGGCATCGGCGCCCAGCGCGCGCAGCTCCTCGGCCGAGTGGATACCGGCGCGGGCGCAGGCTTCGTCCATGGCGGGGCCAAGATTGCGGATCGAGGAAACGGGATCGGTCATGGCGCCACACTAGCCCCGGCCGCGCGCCATGTCACCGGCCCTTGTTACCGATGCAGGGAACCCTGCGCGCGAGCGCCGCAGGCGGCGATCTGGAATGCGGGCGCGCGCCTCTCTATCGTGTGACGTAGACCGCCACGGCCCGGGTGATCCTGCAACCGCCCGGGCCGGGAGAGCGACGGGGAGCGGCGAGGCAGTTCACGGGGAGGAATGTGATGAGCGAAACGGTAATGCAAACCCAGATCGGCAAGCTGGACCTGACGGCGCCGCCGCCCGGGTTTCTGGAAAATCCGTTTCCGTTCTATGACGCGCTTCTGGCCCATGCGCCGGTGCTGGCGCAGCCGGACGGGTCGGTGCTGCTCAGCCGGCACGCGGATCTGGACCGCATCTATCGCGACACGACGCTGTATTCCTCGGACAAGAAGGCGGCGTTTGGTCCCAAGTTCGGGGTCGGCTCGCCGCTGTTTGAACATCACACCACCTCGCTGGTGTTCAACGACCCGCCGCTGCACACGCGGGTGCGCAAGATCATGACCTCGGCGCTGACGCCGCGTGCCATCGCGCGGATGGAACCGGGGCTGTTCGAGACGGTGGATCACCTGCTGGAGGCGATGGCCGGGCGCGACCGGGTGGACCTGATCGCCGATTTCGCCTCGACCATCCCGATCCAGATCATCGGAAACCTGCTGGATGTGCCGATGGACGAGCGCGGGCCGCTGCGCGACTGGTCGCTGATCATCCTGGGCGCGCTCGAACCGAAGCTGAGCGCCGAGCAGTTGGCGCAGGGCCAGCAGGCGGTGACCGAGTTCAAGACCTATCTCGAGGATCTGGTGGCCCGGCGCCGCGCCAGGCCGGGCGACCCCGAAACCGATGTGCTGACCCGGCTGATCCGGGGTGAGGGGGCCGATCAGCAGCTGTCGGAAATTGAGCTGCTGCAGAACTGTATCTTCATCCTGAACGCCGGGCACGAGACCACGTCGAACCTGATCGGCAACGGGCTCGCCTTGCTGCACGACTATCCCGAGGAACGCGCCCGGCTGCTGGCCGATCCCTCGCTGCTGCCATCGGCTGTCGAAGAGATCCTGCGCTTTCGCTCACCCAACCAGCTGGGCAATCGCGAGACCACCGCCGAGATCGAGCTGGACGGGCGGCGCCTGCCCAGGGGAACCAACCTGCATCTGTGCATCGGGGCGGCCAATCGCGACCCGGCGGTGTTTGACGATCCGACCCGGTTCGACATCGCGCGCAAGCCAAACCGGCATCTGGCCTTTGCCGGCGGGCCGCATGTCTGTGTCGGGCTGACGCTGGCCCGGCTCGAAGGGCGGATCGCGCTGGGCCGGCTGCTCGAGCGGTTTCCCGACTATTGCCTGTTGGAGGGCCGTGTGCCCGGCGGGCGCATCCGGTTTCACGGCTACGCCGAGTTGCCTGCGCGCCTGTGAGCGGGCAGGGCCGGCTCAGGCGCCGCGCGGCAGGGTCAGGCGCGCCTCAAGGCCCGGCGCGCGGTTTTCGGCCTCGAAGCAGCCGCCATGCATGCGGGCGATGGCGGCGACCAGCGCTAGGCCCAGACCCGAATTGCCGCCCGTGCGCGACGGGTCGAGCGTGACGAATGGCTCGGCCAGGCGCGACAGGTCCTCCTCGGGGACGCCGGGACCATTGTCGCGCACAGCCAGCACGATGTCCGTGTCGGTTTCGGAGACTGTCAGCGAGACCCTGCTGTCGGCAGGCGCATAACGCAGCGCATTGTCGAGCAGGTTGGACAGCGCCTGTGCCAACAGGGCAGGGTGGCCGGGCAGGGGCGCGGCCTCGGCCTCGACCGTCAGCGTCACGCCGGTCTCGGCGGCGAGCGGTTCATAGAACTCGCCCAGATTTCGGGCCAGTGCCGCCAGGTCCACCGGCTCGAATTCCTCGCGCCCCAGTCCCGCCTCGGCGCGCGAGATTTCGGTCAGTTGCGAGAAGACCCGCAACAGGTGATCCACCTCGGCCAAAGCGCGGGCGCCGTCGGCGCCGCGCTCGTCAGGGTCGCGGTCGGGGTCGGTCAGCGTCTCGACCCGCTGGCGCAGCCGCGACAGTGGCGAGCGCAGGTCATGGGCGATCGAATTCGAAGTGGTGCGCAGGTGGCCCACCAGCTCCTCGATCCGGTCCAGCATTTCGTTCAGGGTTGCCGCCATGCGGTCGAACTCGTCCCCGGTGCCGCGCAGCGGGATGCGGCGGCCCAGATCGCCCGAGACGATCTCTCCGGCGGTGCGCGAGATGTCCTTGAGCCGCGAGAACACCAGCCGTGTCAGCAGCCAGCCGGTCAGCAGGCTGAGCGCCAGTGCCGCCAGCAGCGCCAGCCCGACCGAGCGCAGCAGCACCCGGTCGAATTGCCGCCGGGCCGAGGCGTCGCGCCCCACCAGCAGCCCCTCGCCGCCGGGCAGGCGGATCGAGGCGGCGGAGACCGGTACGCTCTCGCCGGATTCGGTGCGGATCAGATCCAGTTCGATCCAGCCGCTGCCCGCGGTCACACCGGGCGGCCAGCGCACCAGATTGCCCGCCAGCACCGCACCGCCGCGATCGGTCAGCAGGTAAAGCGCGTCGCGCTCGCTGGCGTCCTGGCTGCGCCGCTCGATCGCGGTCAGCAGGCCGATGACACCCAGCCGCTGGTATTCATCCGCCAGCCCCGCCAGCTCGGCAGTCACGACCGAGCGGGTCTCGCCCGCGATGGTCCGGTTGGCGGTGACATAGACCAGCGCCAGCACCGCAACCGTCATCGCCGTGCTCAGCACCATGCTGAGCAGCACCAGCCGGGTGCGGGCGTTTCGCATCAGGACCAGCGGCTTAGCCATCGGAGATCATGTAGCCCGCGCCGCGTACCGTGGTGATCAGCGGCACCTCGGCGCCCTCGTCGATCTGGCGGCGCAGCTTCGAGATATGCACGTCGACGATATTGGTGTTGGGGTCGAAATGGTAATCCCAGACCCCCTCCAGCAGCATGGTGCGGGTGATCACCCGGTTCTTGCGGCGCAGGAAGAATTCGAGGATCTGGAACTCGCGCGGGGTCAGGGTGATCTCGCGCCCGGCACGGGTCACCTTGCGGCGCATCAGGTCCATCTCCAGATCGCGGCAGGCCAGCACCGTGGCCTCTTGCGTGTCCTGCGGGCGGCGCAGCAGTGCCTCGACCCGGGCCAGCAACTCCTGAAACGAGAACGGCTTGACCAGATAGTCGTCGGCCCCGGCACGCAGCCCCTTGACGCGCTCGTCCACCGCGCTCATCGCCGTCAGCATGATTACCGGAGTGTTCAGCCCCGCGGCGCGGACCGACTTGATCAGTGCCAGCCCATCAAGCCCGGGCAGCATCCGGTCCAGCACCATCGCGTCAAAACCGCCATCGGTGGCGTGATAAAGCCCCTCGCGCCCGTCCCCGGCACATTCCACGGCAAAGCCTTCCTCGGCAAAGCCTTTGGCCAGGAACTCGCGAGTTTCGGCGTCATCCTCGACGATCAGCACACGTCGGCTCATCTCAATGGTCCTCTTTTGTGATGGATATACAGGGGCTGGGCAGCAAATGCACGTGCCGGGCGCGGATGGGACGCGCCCGGCAGATCCGGGTCCGAAAGGCACTGAACGCGGCCCGGATCCAGACCCGGCGCGCCGGGGGCGCCGCCGGGTCAGCGACCTGTGGGTCAGGTGATCTTGACCGCGAGGAAGATCTGGTTGCCGCCCCGGTTGATCAGCATCAGCGCCGGATCGGTCTTTTCGCTCTCCAGCGCCTTGGCCAGTGCTGCCGGGCTGATGGTATCGCTGCCGCCCAGCCGCAGGATCACGTCGCCCGGGCGCAGGCCGGCGCGGGCGGCGGGGCCATCGGGCGCGATATCGGTGATCAGCACACCACCCGTGTCGCTGTCCAGCCCGGCGCCCTTGCGGGCCTCGGCGCTCAGCGGGGCGACCGTCAGGCCCAGGCCGGGCGCGTCGGCGGGGCTGTCGGCGCTGGCCGGGATCACCTCGGCGCTGGCCTGATGGGTGCCGATGGTGACCGCGATATCCTGCGCCTTGCCATCGCGCATCACCCGGATACTGGCGCGGGTTCCTGCCTCGGTCGCGCCCACCAGCCGGGGCAGGTCGGCGCTGGTGCGCACCGGCTTGCCCTCGAAGGCGACGATCACGTCACCGGGGCGCAGGGTCCCGTCCGAGGGGCCGTCGGCCACGACCTCGGACACCAGCGCGCCGGTGGTCTGATCAAGCCCGAGTGCGGCGGCGATATCGGCGCCAAGGTTCTGGATCGAAACGCCCAGCCAGCCGCGATCGACCTGACCGTCCTCGCGCAGGTCCGAGATTACGTGATCGACGATGTTCGAGGTGACGGCAAAGCCCAGTCCCACCGAGCCGCCCGAGGGTGAATAGATCACCGAGTTCACGCCAACGACCTGACCGGCCATGTTGAACAGAGGTCCGCCCGAATTGCCCTTGTTGATGGCGGCGTCGGTCTGGATGAACTCGGCATAGGGTCCGTCCGAGATATTGCGCCCCTTGGCCGAGACGATGCCGGTGGTCACGGTCGAGCTGAGCCCGAACGGGTTGCCCACGGCCACTACATCCTCGCCCACGCGGATGGCGTCGCTGTCGCCCAGCGAGACGGCGGGCAGCGCCTCGCCCGCCTCGATCCGCAGCAGCGCCAGATCGGTCAGCGGGTCGGTGCCGACCACCTGGGCGGTGAATTCGCGGTCATCGCTGAGGCGTACGGTCACCCGGTCGGCGCCGTCCACCACATGATTGTTGGTGACGATATAGCCCTCGGAATCGAGGATGAAGCCCGAGCCGAGCCCCTGACGCGGGCCGCTATCGGGCATCGGCATGCCGCGCGGGCCGCCGAACTGGTGAAAGAACTCCTCGAACGGGGTGCCCTCGAAGGGAGAGGGCTGGGCGCCGGTCGGGCGCGGCGCCGCGTTCTGGCTGGCCAGCACGGTGACCACGCTGGGGGCGACCTGTTCGACCAGATCGGCCAGCGCCTCGTCGGCGCTGACCGGCAGGGCCGCGCTGCTCAGCAGCAGCGCACCCAGGGCGGGGGCGGCGGCCCAGGCGGGCAGCGAGGGGGTCAGTTTGCGGGACATGCGAATGCTCATCTTGGTCTCCTGTCTCTGGTCCGGTCCGGGCCGGGTTCGAGACAGAGATAGCCGCGCATTCTGAGGCCGGGCTGAGCCGGGGATTAAGATATGTTAATCCGATGTCGCCACCGAAGAGGCCGGTTCCGCGCGCCGGGCGCCAGACGGCTGTGGATAAATTGAGCTTGATTCGAGCAAAACTTGCGTTTGATTGTCTCTGATCCTTCACAGAAGACGGTTCGGCACAGCGATTGGACACAGGTCCCCGGTCAATTGCGGCGAAAATGAGGCAAGGGTTCCGGGCGATCAGCTGAAGGCCACGGGTTGCGTACTGTTCTGAAAAACGAAACAAAACCCGGCAAAGGGTCACGCTGCCCACCCAAGCTTTTCGAGACGGGACGAGAAAAACAAGGGGAAAATCGGGCGGTCGCGTATCAGTCTGCTGAAACAATTCTCAACCACAGGTGGAGTCACTACACCCCCAAGCCAAGCCTGATCGGGGCGCCGTCGCGGAATAGGGCGAATTTTAGACCTTTTTTCGCTTTGTCCGTCACAAAGCCTCCGGTAATTATAGATGCAGCCCAACTGGGGGGGCGATGTCTGTTGGTCACGGGGGCGACCGCACAACTTGGCGTCTTGGAAGACGTGAGAAGGATGCGCGTTCGCGCAACGGCTTGTGTGTCGTTTGTGGCGAAGATCTGATCGGTGCGCTGTTGCGTATCGAAACGACGCTGCTTGGCGTTTCGCCAACTTTCTCCGCCTGATCGGGATCACAAGCGGTGTAGTCGCAATTGACCCTGTACATCGTCCAGCAAACGTAGGTTTTCGCGTGGGGACGCGGTCGGTGCAGGTGTGCCGGGAAGGAGATTGGTATGGCGACGAACTTTGACAATCCGTATTCGGCCAACCTGATTGGTCTGTGGGATTTCCGCCCAGGTGCGGAAAACAACGACACCGGCCTGGGGGACGGGATCGCTCAGGATGGCACGCCGGTGAACGGCGCGGATTTCGGTGCGGGCTGGATGTATACCGGCCAGCCCGATCAGCGGATGGACGTCGATGACGGCGATGACGATCAGTTCGATCTGGACGAAGGCTCGCTGATCACCTCGTTCCGCGTCTTCGGCCATCCGGGCGATGGCCCCTATACGGTGGTCAGCCGCGGCGCCGAGGATTCCGGCAATGTCGATGACGGCGCCGGCACCACCCCGGGCGCCGACAGCGGCTATTTCGAAGTGCGCGTCACCAATGACAGCAAGATCGAGGTGCTGCACCGCTCGAACGGGGTCGAAGAGATCCTCAGCACCGGCGCCAACTTCTATAACATCGGCGATATCGTCACCGTCACCTATGCCTGGTCCGACAACGGCCTGGACATGCGCGTGGTGAACGAGACCCAGGGCACCGAGACCACCGTGTCCAGTGACCAGACCGGCATGACGCTGGATGTCACCACCGGCGATGAACAGAGCTTTGCCATCGGCGCCCGCGAGGCGACCGAGGGCGATTTCGACCAGAACTTCTTTGGCGGCGTCGACTATGTGGCGGTGCTGGACAAGCCGGTGATCGGCCAGCCCAACGGGATCGTTGACGGCACCCCGGGCAATGACACCATCGACCTGGGCTATACCGGCGACCCCGAGGGCGACGTGATCGACGGCGGCGACGCGGTCGACCCGACCCATGGTCCAGATGACGATGTGGTCGACGGCGGTGCCGGCGATGACAGCATCGACGCGGGCGAGGGCGACGACACCGTCTATGCCGGCAGCGGCAGCGACACCGTCAATGGCGAGGCGGGCGACGACCTGCTGATCGGCGACGGCAATGCGCCCGGCGGCGGCGCCGGCGGCAGCACCCGCGAGGTGTTCGAATGGTTCCGCGCGCCCGATCCGGACGATGCCAGCGACGTGGATGACGGCGACGATCTGAGCGGCGGCTTCACCCAGAACACCGGCGGCGTCGATGTCTCCTTCTCGGTTCTCAATGCGGACCCGGGTGTCACCACCGTGTTCACGACCGAAGAGCAGTTTGTCGGCAATATCGACAGCAACGGCCCCGATGCCAGCGACGACAGCGCCATGGAATCCGAGCTGAACGGCCAGACCAACACTGCTGGTTACCAGCTGGCGTTCTCGGAGCCGGTCACCAATGTCTCGTTCCGCATCAACGATATCGACGGTGACGGACAGGCGCGGGTGCAGGCCTTTGATGCCGATGGCAACCCGATCACGGTGAACATCGCCGGTGGCCTCAACGTCACCGAAAGCGATACCGATGGTGTCGCGGGCAACGAAACCGCAACCGGCGACGGCGGCTATGCGGGGGCCAACAACTCGAACTATTCGATCCTGGTCACCATTCCGGGGCCGGTCGCACGGCTGACCATCGAACACAGCCAGGACGGCGCGAACCCCAGCGAGATCAGCGTTTCGGATGTCTATTTCGATGTCCCGAATGCAGATACCGGTGTGGACGGCGATGACAGCCTGACCGGCGGTGAGGGCGACGATACGCTGATCGGCCAGGGCGGCGACGACACGCTGACCGGCGGCGACGGCAATGACAGCGTCGATGGCGGCGATGGTGACGACGTGATCGACACCACCGGCAGCCTGTCGGGCAATCTGCCCGACCGCGGCTTCCCCTCGTATAACGGTCTGCCCGCGGTACCGGCGGATCCGGTTGTCGATGACGACCGCGATACCGTCGATGGCGGTGACGGCAATGACGTGATCATGACCGGTGACGACACCGACCTGATCACCGGCGGCGCTGGCAACGACTCGATCGACGGCGGCCTGGATGACGACACCATCGAGGGTGGCGACGGCGCCGACATGATCGTTGGCGGCGAGGGCGCGGACTCGATCCTGGCCGGCAGCGGCGACGACGTGGTCTATGGCGGTCTCGACCCGCGCTTCCCCGACAATCTGAACATCCGCGACGACGGCACCGATGGCCCCGCCGACCCCGAGACCACCAACGGGCTCGATTTTATCGACGGCGGCGAGGGCAACGATACGCTGTATGGTCAGGATGACGACGACACCATCCTGGGCGGCAGCGGCGATGACCTGATCGATGGCGGCATCGACGAGGACAGCATCGAAGGCGGCGACGGCAATGACACCCTGCTGGGGCGTCATGGCGAGGACGAGATCCACGGCGGCAGCGGCGATGACGTGATCCTGGGCGGCACCGAGGCCGACCGTCTGTTCGGCGGCGATGACCGTGACACCATTGGCGCGGGTATCGGCGACACGATCGTGGGGGGCGAAGGCGGCAACGACTTTGACGTGGCCATCGCAACCGGGCTGGCCGTGGTCGACTATGACCCGACCGATCCGACCGGCGAATCCGGCACCATCACCTATTACAACCCCGATCTGACCGTGGCCGGCACCGCCGAATTCTCGGAGATCGAGAATGTGCTGGTGGTCGGCAACCCGGGTGGAAGCCCGACCCCGCCTCCGGGCAGCGGTCCGACGCCTCCGCCCAGCTATGACGGCATTGTTGACGGCACGCCCGGCAACGACACCATCGACCTCGGCTATACCGGCGATCCCGAAGGCGACCTGGTGGATGGCGACGATGCGGTGGCGCCGCTGGTCGACGAACAGGATGTGGTTCTTGCCGGTGACGGCGATGACCTAGTGCGCAGCGGTCTGGACACCGATGTGGTGTTTGCCGGTGACGGCAATGACACCGTCTACGGCGAAGAGGGCGGCGATGCCATCGACGGCGGGGACGGCAACGACTCGCTCGACGGTGGCGCGGGCCGCGACATCGTCTTTGGCGGCGAAGGTGACGATACCCTGTCGGGCAGCAATGAGAACCCCGACGATGGCGGTGACATTCTGGGCGGCGGCTTTGGCGACGACCGGTTTGTCAATGTCGGCCAGGGTGAGGTCATCATCGGCGGCGAAGATGCCGACGGGATGGACGAGGACGTGCTCGACCTGACCAATGCGGCCGTTCCCGGTGGCAGGGTCACCGTCGAATACGACGCGGGTGACCCCGAGGCGGGCATCGTGCGCTACTTCGATGCGGGCGGCGCCGAAACCGGCACGACCACCTTCAGCGAGATCGAAACGGTCATCCTGCCCTGCTTTACCCCGGGCACCAAGATCGCGACCCCCAAGGGCGAGCGTCTGGTCGAGGACCTGGAAGTCGGCGACCGGGTGATCACCCGCGACAACGGCATCCAGGAAATCCGCTGGGTCGGGTCGCGGACGCTGAGCGGTGCCGAACTGGCGCGTGCCGGTCACCTGAACCCGGTGCTGATCCGTCAGGGTGCGCTGGGCGGCGGCCTGCCCGAGCGGGACATGATCGTCAGCCCCAACCACCGGATCCTGGTGGCCAATGACAAGACGGCGCTTTACTTCGAAGAGCGCGAAGTTCTGGTCGCGGCCAAGCACCTGATCGGGCTCGAAGGGGTCGATATCGTCGAGATCTCGGAAGTGACCTATATCCACTTCATGTTCGACCAGCACGAGGTGGTGCTGTCGGACGGGGCCTGGACCGAAAGCTTCCAGCCGGGCGATCTGTCGCTGGCCGGTCTTGCCGATGCGCAGCGCGACGAACTGCTCGAGCTGTTCCCCGAGCTGAAGACCCGCGAAGGTGTCGAGGCCTATGCCGCCGCGCGCCGCTCGCTGAAGAAACACGAAGCCCGCCTGCTGATGTAACAGCGGGCTTCGGCCTCCCCGAATATGCAGCTTGAACCGCGCGGTCTCGGGGCGCGCGGGCAGGGCGGGGCGCGGTTTTCGCGCCCCGCCTATTGCTGTCTGGCGCGCCAGTCCGCCCAGGCCTCGGGCGTGTCCAGATCGGTGCGGGCATGTTGGCCCGGCAGGGGAACCAGCGCCACCCGGTCGGCATGATCCCGTACCAGAGGCTGCGCGCCCTGATCGCCCCTCAGCGCCAAGAGCTGCGGAAACAGGCAGCGGTGGAAGACCACCGGATGTCCCGGCTGCCCATCCTCGGTCGCGCCGCGCCAGATGAGATTTTTCTGCGAAAAATCAACCGCGCGCCTCACGGTGTTCAAGTCACTTTCGGTCAGGTCCGGCAAATCGGCCAGCAGGATCATCGCCGCCGGCGCCTCGGGCGGCAGGGCGGCAACCGCGCGGCGCAGGCTGGCATTCATGCCTTCGGCAGCATCGGGCACCTCGACGATATCAAGCGTCAGGCCCACCAGCGCGCCATGGCGCGGATGCGGGGCGGGTGGCAGCGCGGCGATGACCGGAGCCACAGGAATGGCCCGCAGCGCCGTGCGCCGCAGCAACGGCATGCCGTCGATTTCCTGCATCAGCTTGTCGGCCCCGCCCATGCGGCGGGATTGGCCTGCGGCCAGAAGGAGGATGGGAATTATGTCCATGCCGCCACTCTGGCCGCTGGCGCGCGGCTTGTCACCCGCGCATGCGCGCGCCATCCGCGTCAAAAAGCGGTTGGCTGATCACCCGCGCCCGGCGCATCTGGCCCAGGATCTCGATCTCGACCTCCAGCCCATCGGCGATGCGCTCGACCGGCAGAAAACCCAGCGCGACCGATTTGCCCGCGTGATGCGAATAGCCACCCGATGTGCAGAAGCACACCACCGCGCCGTCCAGCCAGATCGGTTCATAGGCGTTCACATCGGCGTCCTCGGCATCGACCTCGAAGGCACAGAGCCGGCGGGCAGGGCCTGCGGCGCGCTCGGCCTCGGCTGCCGCGCGGCCGATGAAATCGGCGTTCTTCTTGAACGAGATGAACCGGTCTAGCCCGGTTTCGGCGGCGGTGTAGTCGGGTGAGAATTCGCGCAACCACGAGCCAAAGAACTTGTCCAGCCGCAGGCTCATCATCGCGCGCATGCCAAAGGGGATCATGCCATGATCCTGCCCCGCCTGCCACAGGGTCCACCACAGCTGACGCTGTGCCATCGAATCGCAATAGATCTCGTAGCCCAGATCGCCGGTATAGCTGACACGCTGCACGATGCAGTCGGTCATGCCGACCACCATCCGCCGCACATCCATGAAGCGTAGGTTGTCCACGTCGTCGCGGGTGCAGGCGGCCAGTACCGCCCGCGCATTTGGCCCGGCAATCTGGAAGCCGTTGCGTTTGTCGCTGATATTCTCGATAGTTATACCGTCTTCCTGATGCTGCTCGAACCAGCGCATGTGGTAGTCCTGCGAGCCGTATGAGGCGGTCAGCTGGAATTCCGTCTCACCCAGGCAGGAGACGGTGAAATCGCCGATCAGCTTGCCCTTGGCGCTCAGCATCGGGGTCAGCGACAGCCGACCCGTTGCCGGGATGCGGCCTGCCATGATCCGGTCGAGCCAGGCCCGCGCCCCTGGCCCGCTTACCAGGTATTTGCCGAAATTGTGCAACTCGTTGATGCCGACGCCCGCGCGCACGCCCCGCACCTCGCGACCGGTGGCCGCAAACGCATCCGAGCGGCGGAACGAGGGGGTCTCATAGGTCGGCTCGTCGCCTTGGGCAAAGTAGTTGGCGACCTCGAGCCCGAATTGCTGGCCCCAGACTGCGCCCATATCCGAGAAGATATCATACATCGGCGTGGTGCGATTGGGGCGGGCGGCGGGCAGTTCCTCGTTCGGGTAAGAGACGCTGAAGCGTTTCTGATAGTTCTCGATCACCTTGGGCCGGGTATAGCCGGGGCTGATCCAGCGGCCGAACCGGGCCACGTCCATCGCGGTGACATCGCGCTCGGTCTCGCCCTCGATCATCCATTGCGCCAGCATCAGGCCGACACCGCCGCCCTGGCTGAACCCCGCCATCACGCCACAGGCCGACCAATAGTTTCGCAGGCCAGGCACCGGCCCGACCAGAGGGTTGCCATCGGGGGCAAAGGTGAACGGGCCGTGGATCACCGACTTGACCCCGGCGCTGGCCAGGACGGGAAAGCGTTTATACGCAAATTCAATGCTTTCCTCGATCTTGTCAAAGTCGTCGGGCAGCAGTTCGTGGCCAAATTCCCAGGGCGTGCCATCCACTGCCCAGGGCTTGCAGGGCTGTTCATAGAAGCCGATGCACAGCCCGCGCCCCTCTTGGCGCAGATAGCTTTCGCCCGCCGGATCCATCACATGCGGGTGCTCGCTGTCGCGCTCATAGATCTCGGCAATGTCGTCGGTGACGATATACTGATGCTCCATCGGGTGCAGCGGCAGATAGACGCCCGCCATCGCCCCCACCTCGCGCGCCCAGAGGCCACCGGCGTTGACCACATGTTCTGCGTGGATGGTGCCCTTGTCGGTGACCACATCCCATGTTCCGTCCGGGCGCTGGTTGGTCTCGCGCACCATGCAATGGGTTTCGATGGTGGCGCCGCCCATGCGGGCGGCCTTGGCATAGGCATGGGTGGTGCCGGATGGGTCCAGATGCCCGTCAAGCGGGTCGTAGAGCGCGCCGATGATGCCATCCAGATTGGTGATGGGCGCGATCCTGGCAATCTCTTCAGGGCCCACGATCTCGGTCTCCAGCCCCATGAACCGGTGCTTGGCGCGTTCGGCCAGCAGCATGTCGAACCGGTCGCGATTGTCCGCCAGCGTGATGCCGCCCACATGGTGCAGCCCGCAGGACATGCCGGTGATCTCTTCCAGCTCTTTATAAAGCCGGATGGTATAGCCCTGCAGCGCGGCCATGTTGGTATCGCCGTTCAGGGTGTGAAAGCCGCCCGCCGCATGCCAGGTCGAGCCCGAGGTCAGTTCCGAACGCTCGATCAGCATCACGTCCGACCAGCCGAGCTTGGTCAGGTGATAAAGGACGGAACAGCCGACGACACCGCCGCCAATGACGGCCACACGGGTGGTGGTTTTCATTTCAGTCTCCGATACTCTAGGGACAGGTCTGACCTATCAGTCACGGCAGATTTGGGACGTGATCTTGCCGCAAAGCGACGGGATGTGTCGCAAATGAAATCTGTATCGGGTTCGAGAGGGCAATTTGCGAGATAAGTTCCTGAATATCGCCCGGCGCATGCTGCGGCTGCTGTACGTGCGGATCATCCTGATCGCGGCGCTCAGCCTGATGTCGGTGCCGTTGGCGGCACTTTTGGGCGATCTGATCCCGCCCGGTCTGGCCGACCGCATCGGTGCGGCGGCGGTGGACCCGATCCTGGCGACACTGGCGACCAGCATGCTGGCCGTGACCACCTTTTCGCTGACGGTGATGACCGGCGCCCATCGCGCTGCCTGGTCGCAATGGGGGCCGCGCACCCATGTGATCCTCAAGGATGACACCGCCACCCATTCGATCCTTGCGGTGTTTGTCGGCGCATATCTGTTTGCCATGTCGGGCATGGTGCTGCGCCGGACACCGATCTTTGGCGAACAGGAGAGCGTGGCTCTGTTTGCCATGACGATGGTGGTTATCGCGCTGATCGTGGTGTCGATCATCCGCTGGATCGCGCATCTGGAGGATCTGGGCAGTTTCGGCGAGACCCTGGCCCAGGTTGAACGTCGCACCGCGGTGTCCCTGCGCGCCTTGGCGCGGACGCCCTGTTACGGGGCGCATGCGCTGACAGAGGAGATCGCGTTGCCCGAGAATGGGCAGGTGATCGGCGCGCGAGGGCCCGGATATGTACAGCAGATCTTTGTCGAGAGTTTGCAGCAGCTTGCCAGCCAGGCCGAAGGCCGGATCTATGTCACTGTTTCGGTCGGCGATTACGTGCAGGAGGGGCAGGAGCTGGCCCGGTTCGATACCCGCGAGGTGAGCGAAGAGGATGCCTCCGCTGCGCGCCGCGCCTTTGCGATCGAGGGTGCGCGCACATTCGTGCAGGATCCGCTCTTTGGTCTTTCGGTGATGGGCGACATGGCGTGCCGGGCCCTGTCGCCGGGCATCAACGATCCGGCGACCGCCATCACAGTGATCGACCGGTTGTCTTCGCTGCTGTTGCTGGCAGAGCCCGAGAGGGGCGCGCGCGACGCCCCCGATTGCGACCGCATCTGGTTGCGTCCGCTCCCGGCAGAGGCCCTCTTTGCCGAGACCTTCGACCGGATCGCCCGCGACGGTGCTTCGGTGATCGAGGTGCAGCTTGCCGTGCAGCGGGCGCTTGCGGCGGTATCCGCGCGCGCGGAGGGCGCCTTGCTTCAGGCTGCCCGCCGTTCAGCTGCGCGCAGTCTGGCCCGGGGGCTAGAAGGGTTGAGCGGTGCCGAGGATCGCGAACGATTGCAACGCGCTAGTCTCGGCTCTTGAACCGGCTCTGCTGTACCAGCCAGACGGTCAGCAGGGGCGCCAGCACGGTGATCGCGGCCACCGTCATCAGCAGATACCCAAGCTGCGCGTAATCGGCTGGAACCGTCACCGTGCCATCGGCGCCGCGGACCTCGCGGGTGATCTGGAACAGCTGGTTGAGATATTTGGTGCCCAGGCTCGAGGCCGACAGCGCCAGATTGGTGAACGAGGCCATGACGGCAAAGAAGGTCGCCTTGAGGTTCGCGGGCGCATTGCGGGCGATCCAGGCCAGCATGGGGATCATCGCCACCTGGCCCAGCGGCGATTCCACCGCCGTGTTGATCACCGCGATGAAGCGCGCATCGACCACCCCGCCGGTCATCGCCGCGGTCCAGTGATGGACGCCATAGTACAGCCCGATCCCCGGCAGCGACAGCACGCCAGAGGCGAGCGTCAGCAGGATCACGATATCGGCGATGGTCTTCGAGGCGATCAGCGGCCGCAGCACCACCATCCCCACCAGCGTCAGCACCGTGGTGATGAGATAGAGGAGCGACAGGAACTGCTGGTCAAACCCCAGCACGTCGATATCGAACCAGGTGGCCCCGGCGCCGTTCAGCGGCACCGCGCGGAACACGAAGACGATGATGGCGGTGCCGATCAGCGCCCGCGCCTGGGCGCGATCCAGATTACGCACCAGTTGCCGCATCAGGGTCAGCACGATGGCCATCGACCCGGCGAACACGATCTCTTGCGAAAACGGCAAGTCCAATAGCCCGACTGTCAGCGTCATCGCGACAAAGATCGCGCCGCCGGTGAAATACCAGTGGTTCAGCCGCACCTTCTCGCCCTCGGGGTCGAATGTGGCCAGTGCGCGCACCCGGTCCATGCCTTGTGCGATCAGCCGCGCGATGGCCTGTCGTTTCTGCCAGGCAGCCAGCAGAACGCCCGAGATCGAGATACAGGGAATAAGCAAGGCCAGCGCGTAGATACGGCCATAAGCGGCGGCCTTTTCGGCGGGTGACAGCGCCTCGATCCCGTCGAACAGAATGATGTTCAGAGCGGCAACGGCGCTGGCGCCGCCGATCAGGGCAAAGCGCCCCAGCGTCTGCATGGTGGTGTGCTGGGCGCGCTGCACTTCGGGTGGCAGCTCGGCGCCTTGTGCGTCGTGGCGCGGCACCGCCTCGACCGACATGGCATCGGCCACCGCGTCTTGCACCACGTATCCGCAGGGGGCCAGGATCACCGCCAATACGTACCAGGCGGTCACCGACATGATGGCGGGCATCCAGTCTGCGCGGGTGGCCAGCCCGTACATGATGGCGAAACTGGCCGCGATCAGCGCCGCGCCCAGATAGATCAGCCAGGCCTTCCAGCGCCAGATCAGGTCGACCAGATGGCCCAGCGGCATCTTCAGCGCCCAGGGCAGCCCGGCCCAGAACGCCAGCCCGGCGATGAAGGCCGCCGAGACATCCAGGTATTCCTTGACGAAGAACGTGCCCACCACCGCCGTCAGCCCCTGCGCGCCGGCGGCGAAATAGACCATCAGCGGCGGCAGGAACGACCAGCGCATCTGCCGGCCCAGATCCAGGATGACCGCGTCGAACCAGCCCCAGATCCGGACCGCGCGGCTCATAGCGGGCGGATCTTGAGCCCGGTGATCCGGTTGCCCTCGCGGCCCGTCACCTCGAACCGGAAGCCGTGAAAGGCAAAGACCTGCCCCACGGTCGGGATCATCTGTGCCTCGTGAATGACCAGCCCGGCGACCGTATTGGCCTCGTCATCGGGCAGCGACCAGTCCATCGCCCGGTTCACGTCGCGGATGGTCATGGCGCCATCGACCAGGAACTGGCCATCGTCGCTGCGGGTCACCGGCATCTCGGCGGCGGGGTCGAATTCGTCGGTGATCTCGCCCACGATCTCTTCCAGGATATCCTCGAGCGTGATCAGCCCCCGCAGCGAGCCATACTCGTCCACCACCAGCGCGAAATGGCTGCGCATGCGCAGAAAGGCGCGCATCTGGTCGTCCAGCGTGGTGGTCTCGGGCACGAAATAGGGGGCGTTCGCAACCCGGCTGATGTCGAAATCCTTGAGCCGCGCGGTATGGCCCTCGCTGCCGCCGACCTGCGCATACATGGCGCGGAACAGGTCCTTGGCATGGACCACGCCGATGATGTTCTCGGGCTCGCCGCGATAGACGGGCAGGCGGGTATGGGGGCTTTGCAGGCAGTGTTCCAGAATGGTCTCGGGCTCGGCATCGGCGTCCAGCATCACGATGTTCGAGCGATGCAGCATGATTTCCTCGACCGTGCGCTCGGCCAGGTCAAGCGCGCCCAGGATGCGGTCGCGGTCCTCTTTTTCGACCACGCCTTCGGAATGGCCGAGATAGAGCGCGCCCGCGATCTCTTCGCGCACCGCCATGATGTGGCTGTCGGGGTCGATGCGCACGCCAAACAGCCGCAGCACCCCGCGCACCAAGAGCCGGACCAAGGCCACCACTGGCGAAAACACCATGACCACCACGCCGATGATCGGCGCCACTGCGGCGGCGGCCTTTTCGGAATTGGTGATGGCATAGGTCTTGGGCAGCACCTCGGCAAAGATCAGCACCAGAAGTGTCATCACCAGCGTCGCCAGCGCCACGCCGCTTTCACCAAAGGCACGGGTGAACAAGGCGGTGGCCAGCGAGGCCGCAAGGATATTGACCAGGTTGTTGCCCAGCAGGACCGAGCCGATCAGCCGCTCGTTGTCATCGGTGATGGCCAGCGCCTTCTGGGCACCCTTCGATCCCTTGTCGGCCTGGCTGCGCAGCTTGCCGCGCGAGGCGGCGGTCAGCGCGGTCTCGGACCCCGAAAAGAAGCCGGAGAGAATGAGCAGGAGCAGGATCGCGCCGGTTGTGATCCAGAAGGCGCTGTCGAGCGCGGGGGCTGAGGGGTCCATCGGTCCTGAAAACTTGTTTCGCTGTCATCCGTTATGGGGTCGGCGGGGGGCACGATCAAGGGCTCACTCGGTTTCGGGCTTGTCACCGCGGGCCAGCGGGTGGTGATCGAGCACCAGTTCGGTCAGCCGCGCGTCCAGAACATGGGTGTATATCTCGGTGGTCGAGACATCGGCATGGCCCAGCAGGGTCTGGATGGTGCGCAGATCGGCGCCATTGGCCAGCAGATGGGTGGCAAAGGCGTGGCGCAGAGTATGGGGGGTGACCGTGTCGGGCGAGACCCCGCCTGCAACCGCCAGTTCCTTGATCAGCAGATAGAACCGGTGCCGGGTCAGATGGCCAGATTTCCCGCGCGAAGGGAACAGATGCGGCGAGCGGGCGATGCCGCGCCGGGCGCCGTCCTCTTCGGCGGCGTCGCGCACCGTCAGCCAGGCCGCCAGCGCGGCGCGCGCGGGCGGGGACAATGGAACCATGCGTTCCTTGCCGCCCTTGCCGCGCACCAGCAGCATGCGCGGATCGCCCCGCGCCGCTGTTGCCGGCAGCGAGACCAGCTCGCTCACCCGCATGCCGGTGGCATAGAGCAGTTCCATCAGGCAGGTATTGCGCAGCCGGTCGGCGCTGGTGCGGCCGGTCTGGCGGGCGGCCTCGAGCAGGCGGTCGACCTCGATCACCTCAAGCGTCTTGGGCAGCGATTTCAGCCGCCCGGGCCCCTTGATCTGGATGGCGGGATTGTCGGCGCGCCAGCCCTCGTCAAAGGCAAAGCGATAAAGCTGCTTGATCGCCGACAGCCGCCGCGCCCGGGTCGCGCGTGCCAGCCCCTGCGCGTCGCAATCGACCAGATAGGCCTCGACCGTGTCGCGCTCGGCCCCGTTCAGCGTGGCGCCGCGCCGCTCCAGCCAGTCGGTGAAATCCTTCAGGTCGCGGCCATAGGCCAGCAGCGTGTTGTTGGCAGCCCCCAGTTCCGCCGCCTGCGCATCGAGAAAGGTCGAGATCCATTGATGGGGATGGGTGGGGGCGGCGGGCATCGCTCAGCTCCGCGTCAGCAGCATCAGCTGCAACGCGGCGCGCCGCGCGGTGTCTTCCAGCCCGACACGGCGGAACAGTGCCAGCGCCACGCCCAGATCGTCATGATTGCCGGTGGCGCCGCTGCCGAACCGGTCCATCGCCTCGAGGATGGCCTCGCCCAGATGGCCGCCGTTCAGCATCGCCTCCATCTCGGGGGGCAGGGCGGTGTCGCTGTCGAACCCGTCGGCAATGGCCCCGGCCTGGGGCGTCGGAGGCGTGACGGTGCGCGGAACTCCGCGTGCGAGAGCGGCAAGAAAGGCAACATCCGCTCCGGTACCCGCCGGGGTCAGGGCCGCTTCTTCGTAGCCGGGCGACAATAGCCGGATGCGCCAGGCCAGCGCCGCCGCCTGCGGCGCGTCGAGCGCGGGCAGTGCATCGGCGAAAAGCTGGGCAAAGGGTACTTCGAGCCGCGCCTGCCGCATCGCCGCCCAGGCGTGGGGCAGGGTCTTGGCCACCGCATCGGCGCTGCCGCTTTGCAGGGCGGTCTCGAACCGCTGCACCGCTTCGACCCGGTCCCAGATGCCGCCCGAGGCGGCCGGGCTGCGCTGGGTATAAAGACCCAGCAGCTGATTGGGCGTCAGAGCGCCGATGCGGGTCAGCCGTTCGGCCGCCTCGAGCTGGGCCTTCCAGCCCGCCAGATCACGCAGGTCGGCATTGGCAAAGGCACGCGGCAGGCCGGCGGTGTTCAGCGGCTCGCCGATTGCCTCGAACAGGCGGAAGGTCAGCGGATCGGGGCGCGCGGGTGCGGCAGGCGGTGGCAGATCCTCGAAGATCTCGGGGCTGAGGAACCGGTCGAGCAGCGCCAGCGTCGCTTGGGGCAGCAGCTCCAGCGCATGGGCGGTTTCCAGCGTCAGCGCCGCCGAGGTCCAGTCGCCCCGCCGCGCGGTGCAAAAGATCAACGCGCCGTAATCGGTGGCCAGATGCGGGCTGGCGGCCAGCGCGGCGCAGCTGCTGTCCTCGTCCCCGGTCAGCAGGGTCGCATCGAACCAGCGCCGGAACCGCTCTTGCGAGGCGGTCGGGCCGGCCAGCTGGATCAGCGCCTGCGCCGGGTCCACCGCGCCCAGCTGCATCAGCCGATCCACCCGCGCCAGCAGCACGGTCTCGGCGGCCTGACGGCTGGCATAGGGGGGGCGGGTTTCGGACAAGAGCAGCGTATAGAGCAGGGTCTGCATCGCCGGGTTGTCGCGCACCGGTACCCGCATCAGCCGTTCGGCCAGCAAGACCGGGTCGCTGCCCTGCCACAGGTCCAGCGGCAGGCCGGTCACCTTGGTCGAGACCAGCCCCAGCGGTACCGGCAGCGCCTCGAGCGGGGTGACCTCGATCTGCGGGGTCAGTCCGCTTTCGGTCACCGGCGGTTCCAGCAGCACGGTGCCGGGCAGGGTTTCGGGCGCCGGGTTGGCCAGCCAGTCGATCACCGACAGCGGCGCCTGCTGGGCGAGGCCCGCAACCGGCAGGCACACGAGAAATGCCGCCAGCCTGACGCGTTTCGGGATAGACCTGTCCCTAGTCCGCATCCAGAACCACCGGCAGGCGCTGTTCGGTCTGCGGAGCCGAGAAATCGACCCCGAAGAACGGGCCCAGATACGCGTATCCAATCAGCCCGATCGCGGCGAGACAGATGATGTAGACCAGGAATTTGATCAGACGACCCATGATTTCACACTGCCTCTTTCATTCTTTTGCCCAAGTTATAACTGGCCTTTTTCACAAGATCACGTCATTCAGAGGACAATGAGCAAAATTGAGCATAACTCGGCCAAAACAATAGATGGTGGCGCTGCCGCGCTGCACAAGACCGTCGTCATGGTTGGCATGATGGGGGCGGGTAAAACCGCCGTGGGCCGGGCCCTGGCACAGCGTCTGGGCGTGCCCTTTCTGGACAGCGACGCCGAGATCGAAAGCGCCGCAAACATGTCGATCCCCGAGATTTTCGAGCGTGATGGCGAGGCGTTCTTTCGCGACCGCGAAAGCCGGGTCATCGCCCGCCTGCTCGAGGGCGCGCCCTGTGTGCTCTCCACCGGCGGCGGCGCCTTTCTGGCCGAGGCGAATCGCCGGATGATTTCCGAACATGGCGTGTCGGTCTGGCTCAAGGCCGATCTGACGGTGCTGTGGAACCGGGTCCGGCACAAGGACACCCGCCCGCTGCTGCGCACCGCCGATCCGCGTGCGACCTTGCGCGCGCTTTATGAGGCGCGGGTGCCGCTTTATTCCGAGGCCGATCTCTGCGTGATTTCCGATGGCGAGACCTCGATCGAGCAGATGGTTGACCGGGTGATCGCGGCGCTGGCAACGCGCAAGGATGTATTGGAACTGAGCTGACATGATGAAGACGGTGCATGTGGCGCTGGGGGCGCGCAGCTATGATGTGGAAATCGGGCCGGGCCTGATTGCCGAGGCGGGCGCGCGGATCGCGCCCCTGCTGGCGCGCAAGCGGGTTGCGGTGCTGACCGACGAGACGGTGGCCGCCCTGCATCTGGAAGCGCTGCGCGAAGGGCTGGCCGCTGGCGGTGTCACGATGGAGGCGCTGGCGCTGCCGCCGGGCGAATCCACCAAGGGCTGGCCGCAGTTCGAACGCGCCGCCGACTGGCTGCTGGACCAGAAGGTCGAGCGCCGCGATGTGGTGGTGGCCTTTGGCGGCGGGGTAATCGGCGATCTGGCGGGCTTTGCCGCCGCCGTGCTGCGCCGGGGGGTGCGGTTCGTGCAGATCCCGACCTCGCTTCTGGCGCAGGTGGACAGTTCGGTGGGCGGCAAGACCGGTATCAATGCGTCCCACGGCAAGAACCTGATCGGCGCCTTTCACCAGCCCTCGCTGGTGCTGGCCGATACTGCGGTGCTGGGCACGCTGACGGCGCGCGATTTCCTCGCTGGCTATGGCGAGGTGGTGAAATACGGGCTGCTGGGCGATGCGGCGTTTTTTGACTGGCTCGAAGGGCAGGGCCCGGCGCTGGCGGCAGGCGACATGGCCGCCCGGGTCGAGGCGGTGACCCGTTCGGTGCAGATGAAGGCCGATATCGTCGCCCGCGACGAGACCGAACAGGGCGACCGGGCGCTGTTGAATCTGGGCCATACCTTCTGTCACGCGCTCGAGGCGGCGACCGGCTATTCCGACCGGCTGTTGCATGGCGAGGGGGTGGCGATCGGCTGTGCGCTGGCATTCGAACTGTCGGCGCGGCTGGGCCTGTGTTCGCAAGAGGACCCAAGCCGGGTGCGCGCGCATCTCAAGGCGATGGGGATGAAGACCGATCTGACCGATATCCCCGGCGATCTGCCGACAGCCGATGTGCTGGTCGACCTGATGGCACAGGACAAGAAGGTGGTGGACGGGCAGTTGCGCTTTATCCTGGCGCGCGGCATCGGTCAGGCCTTTGTCACCTCGGACGTCCCGCGCGAGGCGGTGCTGACTGTACTTGAGGATGCGCTGGCAAGTTGCTGAAAAGGGGCGTTTACCGCCCTTGAATCACCATCAGCTCACCCACGTTCTCGCGGGTGACATAGCCCAGCATTCGCCCGTCGGCCGAGGTGACGGCCACCGCGGGCGCCCCCTGATAAAGCGCGTCCAGCACCGTCTCCAGCCCGCTGGCTAGCGGCACCTGCGGGATCTCGCGATCCATCACCGTTTCCGCTGGATCCGAGCGCGGATGATCCGCCGCCAGCGCCGCGAACAGCCGTGCCCGTGTCACGAATCCCAACAGATGCCCCTCGCCATCCAGCACCGGGAATTCGTGCTGGGTGGTGTGCAGCACCGCCTGCGCGGCGGTGGCCAGCGTGTCGGTCGGGCCAAGCGCTTCGAACCGGGTGATCATCGCGTCGCGCGCCAGCAGGCGGCGGGTCACCGCGCGCATGGCGACATCCTGCGCCTCCGCATTGGCGGCGATAAAGACAAAGACCGCGATCAGCACCAATACCGGATTGCCGCCGCTGAGACCGGCAAAGCCGAAGAGCAGCGCCACCAGCTGCCCGGCGGCGGCGGCGATGCGGGTGGCGCGCACCCGGTCCATCGTCAGGCTGAGCGCGGCGCGCAGCACCCGCCCCCCATCCATCGGAAAGGCCGGGATCAGGTTGAACACCGCCAGGAACAGGTTGACCATCGCCAGCCGGCCCAGGAAATCGGGCTCGGCGCTGTCGATGGCGGCCAGCGTTTCGAACCGAGTGTCGACGCCGACAAGGGTGAGTGCCGCCCAGATCGCCACATTCACCGCTGGACCAGCCAGAGCCACGACGATTTCCTGCCCGGGTTTTTCGGGCATCCGGTCCAGCCGGGCCAGCCCGCCAATGGGCAGCAGCGTGATATCGGGGGTACGGATGCCGTATCGGCGCGCGGTCAGGGCGTGACCGTATTCATGCGCCACCACACAGGCAAACAGGGCCAGCACAAAGGCGGTGTTCTCCACCGCGCTGGGCCAGCCGCCCATCTGATAGGCCGAAACGCCGATCCAGCCGATGAGCAGAAAGAAGGTGACATGGACCTTCAGTTCCGAGCCGAAAAGGCGGCCGAGCGTGAAGGACCATGTCATGATATGTCTCCGGTCTTAGAACGGGATCTCGTCGTCGTCGATGCCGCCCGATGCGGGGCCGCGTCCGCGTCCACCCCCGCTGCTGCTGCCGCCACCCGAGGGGCCGCCGCCATAGGGATCGCCCGCCGGGCCGCTGTCGTAACCGCCGCCATAGCTGTCGCCGCCGCCCTGACCGCCGCCAAAGCCGCCGCCACCGCCGCCTTCGCCGCGCCCGTCGAGCATCACCAGCGTTGCGCCAAACCCCTGCAGCACCACCTCGGTGGAATAGCGGTCCTGGCCGGACTGGTCCTGCCATTTGCGCGTCTGCAACTGGCCCTCCAGATAGACCTTGGACCCTTTGCGCAGATATTGTTCGGCAACGCGGACCAGACCTTCGCTGAAGATGGCGACCGAATGCCATTCGGTCCGTTCGCGCCGCTCACCCGTATTGCGATCCTTCCAGTTTTCCGAGGTGGCAATGCGCAGGTTGCACACCTTGCCCCCGTTCTGAAATGTCCGCACCTCGGGGTCGCGGCCCAGATTTCCCACCAGAATGACTTTATTGACCGAGCCAGCCATGGGTTCCCCGTCTCCTGTTCTTGTTGCATCTTGTCTTGTGATCGGCCCGAATCTCGCCGACCCGTCCCGACAGACCCTACACGCGCGTGCGGGCAGAGGGAAACCGCTAGCAAGGTTTTGCCGGTTCAACCGGCCCGCGCGGGCAGGGTTTTCTTCGCCGTCAAACCGGCTATAGTCCCGCGCGAGGGGTTAGGGACAGGTTCATACCGATGCGCAGGCTCTTTTCCGGTTTCATCGCGGCGGCGGTTGCCGTCACCGCCATGCCTGCGGGTGCGGACATGTTCTCGACCAAGAACCGGCGCGACCTGTTCCAGAAACAGGCGCGGCTGCTCGATACACGGGGCGCCAGCCAGTACGAAAGCTCGACCCGCCTGCAACCGCCCACCGCCCAGACCACGCCGACCCGGCGCTATGCCGGCAAGTACAAGGGCGAATATCTGCAAATGGCCCGCGATGCGGCCCGGCGCCACAATATCCCCGAGGATCTGTTCCTGCGGCTGGTGCAGCAGGAAAGCGGCTGGAACCCGCATGCCAAATCGCACAAGGGCGCGCTGGGACTTGCCCAGCTTATGCCGGGCACCGCGCGGGCGCTGGGGGTCGATCCGGGCGATCCGTACGAGAACCTCGATGGCGGCGCCCGCTATCTGTCGCGGCAATACCGCAAGTTCAAATCCTGGCGCCTGGCGCTGGCGGCCTATAACGCCGGCCCCGAAGCGGTCGAGAAATACGGCGATGTTCCGCCTTATGAAGAGACCAAGAACTACGTCAAGGTGATCTGGGGCAGCTGATCGGGCCGCTCCGGCTCGGAAACCGCTCTTTACCGGGCATTCGATCTGGTCCCGCTGGGAGGCAGTTTCGAGACCTTAAGGTGCTGGCATTATGTTTGGCGGGCCTCATCCCAGTGGTTCCAGTTGGCCAAAGGGTAACCACTCATCGGGTGAATTTCGGAAGACGCCAAGCTCGCAGATCACGACAAACAGGAGTGATATAGATGCTGGTTGACGGTCTTTCCGCGTTGGTTACTGGTGGGGCTTCCGGGTTGGGACTGGCCGTGGCCGAGGCTTTGACAAATGCCGGCGCCAAGGTCGCCTTTCTGGACCTGAATGAAGAGAAGGTGTCACAGGTGGCCGATCAGATCGGCGGCGTTGGTATCGCGTGCGACGTTTCCGACCCGGGTGCAGTGTCCGACGCATGGGCAATAGCCTGCGGGCACAACGGGCAGATCCTCATCGATGTGAACTGCGCAGGTATTCCAGGTGGTATGCGGTTTGTTGGGCGTGACGGTCCGGTGGATATGGCCACCTTTGCTCGGGTCATCGCTGCCGACTTCATAGAAGCGGTCGGCGTCAAGACAAAGGACGCGGCCCGAATGATGGCGCTGGTGCCTTTGACCGAGAGCGGCGAGCGCGGGATCATCCGCCTCGATCCGGGCCTTCGGCTTCAGCTGCGATAGGTCTCGCGGTTTCGCCTGTTTTCCGGGTCGCTCTCAGCCGTTTCGATCAACCAGTCCCGGAATTTCTGGGCGTCGGGATGATCGCGACCCGTTTCTGGCGAGATAAGGTAAAAGGCTTCCTGCAAGGGCGCTTCGATATTGAATGGCTCGACAAGGCGGCCTCGCTCGATCTCGATGCCGAGCATCGAGGACCGGGCCAAAGCCACCCCGCCACCGCGCGATGCAAACTCGAATGCCAACAGCGAGGTGTCGAATTGCAGCCCCTGACCTGAATTGATGCCACTGACCTTTGCATACCTGAACCATTCGGCCCAGCCTTCCTCATAGCCAAGCACATGCAGGAGCCGGTGGTGGGCAAGGTCCGCCGGCTTTCTGATCGCATGTTCGCCTTCCAGAAGGGATGGTGCGCAAACGGGCTTGATCACTTCCCAGGTCAGTCGATCAGCCTTGTAGCCCGGCCAGCGCCCCGTTCCGTACTGGATGTCGAGGTCAAAACGCTCGTTGTCAAACTGGTCGCCCCAGACGCTGGACACCAGACGGACCTCGGTTTCAGGATGACGGTCAAAGAAACCCTGCAGCCGGGGTGCGATCCAGTTGACGGAATATCCGACCGGCGCGCGCACCGTCAGCACCTCGGAGCGCCGGAGACCGAAAACCTCTTCGGTGCCCGCCGCCAGACGTTCGAAACCGTCGCGGACCTTGGGCAGATAGGCCGCGCCGACCTTGGTCAGCACAAGGCTGCGGGGTTTGCGCTCGAACAGGGGTTCGCGCAGGTAGTGCTCCAGCAGTTTCACCTGCTTGCTGATCGCGGCCTGGGTCAGGTTCAGCTCCTGGGCGGCATTGGTGAAACTCAGATGCCGCGCCGATGCCTCGAAGGCGCGCAGCCAGGTCAGATGGGGAAGGCGTCGGGTGCTCATGGCCAACTCATGCATGAATATTGTTTGGTTATAGGGTGATTATAGGTCGCTTGAAAGCCTTGGTGGAACAGGCGCAGGATAGGGCCGGACGCTACCGGAGGTGCCGCCTTGCCGATCGACAGCAAACAGGGTTTCGACCCGCAGCGCCTGCGGCGCATCTCGAACTGGATGGAGGCCCATGTCCGCGAGGGGCGGCTGAGCGGTCTGGCCGTCCAGATCGCAAGACGGGGGGAAATCGCATTTTCCGAACGCAGGGGGTATGCCGATACGGCGACGCGCCAACCGGTCGCCCCCGATACGATCTGGCGCATCTATTCGATGACCAAGCCGGTCACCTCTCTCGCCCTGTTGATGCTTTACGAGGAAGGCGCGTTCCAGCTGGATCAGCCGGTTGCCGATTTCCTGCCGGCTTTCTGCGATCCCCGGGTCTGGAAGGGGCCGGGCCATGCGCTGGACGCGACCGAGCCGGCGCGACGCCAGATCACCATCCATGACCTGCTGACCCATCAGGCCGGTATCATCTATGGCGACCGGCAGGGGAACGCTCTGGAACAGGCCCTTTCGGCAGCCGGGCTCGATTTCGACCGTGATCTTGTCACCATGGGGCAGGCCGTCGATGCGCTGGCCGGGTTTCCGCTGGCCTTTCATCCGGGCGAGCGCTGGTTCTATGGCCTGTCGACCGATGTTCTGGGCCATCTGGTCGAGGTCATCAGCGGGCAACCGCTTGGCGCCTTTCTGAAGACCCGAATCCTTGACCCTCTCGGCATGAAAGACACCGGGTTTTCGGTGCCTGCGGACAAGGCCAGCCGGGTGGCCACGCTCTATGACCACAGCTCCGGGGGCTTTATCCCATCGGCGAACCAGGACCGTTGCCTTGCGCCGGTGACGCTTGAGAGCGGCGGGGGTGGGCTGGTGTCGACGATGGCGGATTACCAGCGTTTTGCGACGATGCTGCTCGGACGCGGTGCCTTTGACGGGGGCAGGCTGCTTGGCCGCAAGACCTTTGATCTGATGGTGTCGAACCACATGGGCGGCGATCTGGCCAGCCGGGGGCAGGCGCATTTCAGCGAAACCACATTCGAGGGGATCGGGTTCGGCCTTGGCGTGTCGGTGATGCTGGACCCGGCGCGGGCAATGATCGTCGGCTCGCCGGGCGAGTTCGCCTGGGGCGGCATGGCCTCGACGGCCTTCTGGGTGGACCCGGTCGAGGACATGACCGTGATCCTGATGACCCAGTTGATCCCATCCAGCGCTTATACGCTGCGCCGTCAGCTTCGTGTGCTGAGTTACCAGGCGCTGGTTTGAGCGCGCGCGCGGCCCCTTAGGCCATGACCAGCGCGATGACCCCCACAAGGATCAGGCTCGCCGCCCAGACGAGATCGAGGTTGAACCAGCTTTTCGACAGGAACTTCAACCCCAGCCAGCGATAGACGCCAAAGGCCAGCGCGCCGCCAGCCGTCATCATGGCAAGGCTGTGCAGCAGCGCCACCCCAAGGGCAACCGTGGTGTTCGAGGTCATCAGCACACTGGCGGCGGCATGGCCTGCGTCGGTTTCGATGGTCTTGCAGATGCCAAGGTAGATTGGCACCAGCATCAGCCCCGCACCATGGGCTAGGGCCGCAAGGAACGACCAAAGCGCCAGCTGGGTTGGCCGGACTCGGGCCAGAAACCGGGGGTGGCGGCGATTGATGGTCAGGTAGATACCGAGAGCGATGACCAGAAGCGCCGCCCCGATCTGGATCTGGCGCTGGTAGTCGACCAGCCACAAGAGCACGGTGAACGGCAGCAGGATCGCCAGCATCGACAGCAGATGCCCGCCGGCCAAAGCCGCCAGCGCTCGCCAGAGGCGGCCGGGTTTGCGTTCCATCAGCGCGGCAGAGACGGCCAAGGGCCAGCCCATGCCGGGGTTCAACCCGTGATACACTCCGGAAAAAACGACGGCCCACCACAGGGCCGCCGTTGATGTTGCAGGTTCCACGCCTCAGACGGAGGGGTAGCAGAAACTGTCGGTGGAGCAGTCTCCGCCTTCGAGCCGGATCTGGTGGCTGCGATAGCCTGCGGGGAAGTCCACCCAGAAGTCCTTGTCCAGCGTGAGCCCGCCATTTTCGCCCACATTGGCCATGACCATGGCCGCACCCCGGTCGCCGGGATAGAACTGTTCGTCCCAGGTAGAGTAGAGCGAATTGGTCCAGTAGACGCGCTTGCCGTCGCGGCTGATCTCAACCATCTGCGGGCCATAACCAAAGGTCTTGCCATTGGGGTGAGGGGTCTTCTTGACGATGCCGCCGATCTCGACCTTGCCGGTCAGAACCGGGTTCATCGGGTCCGAGACATCGTATTGATGCATCTCGCCCAGACCCCAGCAGGCGACGTAGAGGTACTTGTCGTCCAGGCTCAGGTCGATATCCGTTACCAGCGGCGGGCAGGCGCCAAACCCCTTGAGCAGATCGGGCAGGTCATCGGCATCCGCCGGAACCGGGTCGATGGTGATGGTCTTTTTCGCCTCGAACGTGCCATCGTCCTTTTGCCACCAGGTAAAGATCGCCCCTTGCAGATTGGTAGTATCCACCACCACGCCGCAGAAGCCATAGTCCTTGGACGGGTCATGGGCAGGGCGGATCTCCAGCGCCATCTGGTGATTGGCGCCAAGGTCGATGGTCTGCACGTTCTTGCGGTCGCGCAGCTTCCAGAAGTGGATCTTGTGGCCGTATTTGTTGGACAGCAGATCCTCGGGCACGATGCCGTTTTCGAACTGCGGCGGCAGGCCCCATTCCGAGCTGACCATGTAATCGCGCGGCAGGTTCCACCAGAAATCGTAATGCTTGGTCTGCTCGCCGCGGTCCATTTCGTAGCGGCCGAGGATTTCGAAGGTTTCGCAATCGAGGATAAAGATACCCGGAGGGCCGTCGGTGCCGTCTTCGCCGCCGCCGCCCAGGGTCGAGACATAGATGCCTTCGGGGCCGCAGTGGATGGTGTGCGGGCGCGAATAGCCGGTCTTGGCAAAGACTTCCTCGGGCTCGATGATCTTGTGAATCTTGGCCTTGAGCGGTTCCTTGACGTCGACGATATAGATCCGCGACGACCGGATGCCGGGGATGATCAGGTAGCGGCGTTCCAGAAAGGCGTGGCCGGTCAGGGGGGAAAGAGCCGAGGAGCAGGCGTTCCAGCCGAAATGGTGAAACTCGTCGCCCTTGTTGGGCATGATCAACTGGTGAACGATCTGTCCGAATTTCTCCGAGGTCGGATCAACGTCGACGACAGCCAAGCCGTCGGGTTTTGACGCATCGGGGCTGAGCATCAGAGTGAAGGCCAGTTTCTCGACCGGCCCCTCCATGGCCAGCTTGGCCGACGGATAAAATGTCGGATCGGGTCTCAAGGTCATGGTATTTCCTCCCGTTTGTATTGTTATATCAATATATTATCGTAACTTCCTTAAGTCTGTTTCTGGGCATCCCAGGCTTGTGCTCAGGAGTTGTCTTTGCGGCCCGTGCCGCCGACCCTATCACGAAAGCCGGTTCGGGTCAGCCGTTTGGTCAAGGCAGTTTGGCCTCCTCCAGATGACACGCGATGGTCAGCCCGCCCGGCAGGTCGCGGGGGGGCGGTGTGATCCTGTCGCAGGTGCCGGCAATCACATGAGTGCACCGATTGGCAAAGGGACAGCCCCTTGCCCCGATGACGACGCTGCCGGCGCTGGCGGCCTTGGCCTCGCCGGTATCGGCGACGCCCTCCAGCCAGCCCTGTCGCATCTCGGGGACCGAGGAGAGCAGCAGTTTGGTGTAAGGGTGAAAGGGCGGGCTGAAGACGGCTTTTGACGGTCCCTTTTCGACCACCCGCCCGGCATATAGAACCACCACCTCGTCGGCGAATGACGCAACGGTCGAAAGGTCGTGGCTGATGAACATGTAGGCGACGCCCAACTTGTCCTTGAGCGATTTCAGAAGTTGGATCACGCCCGCCGCAACGACGGTATCGAGCGCCGACGTGACCTCGTCACAAAGGATCACCTTGGGGTCCGCGGCCAACGCGCGCGCCAGGTTGATCCGCTGCTTCTGCCCGCCCGACAATTCGCCCGGGAAGCGCGAGGCAAAGCTGCGCGGCAGGTCGACAAGTTCCAGCAGGTCACCCACCTTGTCCGCGCGCGCGCGCCCCTTGAGCCCCTGATAGAACTCCAGCGGGCGGCCCAGGATGTCTCCGATCCGCTGGCGCGGGTTCAGCGCCGTGTCGGCCATCTGGAACACGATCTGGCAGTCCCTGAGCGTATCGCGGGGGCGGTCCTTGACGCTGGGCGCGGCGATCTTGCCATCGAGCTTGATCTCGCCCTCCCGCAAGGGTGTCAGGCCGGCGACGACGCGCGCCAGCGTACTTTTCCCGCAGCCGCTTTCACCGATCACGCCGACGACCGAGGCGGCGGGCACATCGACCGACACATCCGACAGAATGGTCAGCGCCCCGTAGCCTGTCGTGATGCTTCGCACGGAAATAACAGGCGCTTGAGCCGCGCTTGCGTCAACGTGGTCGACCAGATGCGGCGCGGGCCGGACGGCATCCATCAGGGTACGGGTGTACTCGTGCTGCGGGTCATGCAGGATCTGGGCGGTCGGTCCTTCCTCGACCATTTCACCGTTTTTCAGCACAAGAATTCGGTCTGCCACCTGCGCCACGACCGCCAGATCGTGAGTGACATAGATTGCCGCCGTACCCTGATCGCGGATGATGTCCTTGAAGGCTTTCAGCACCTCGATCTGTGTGGTCACATCCAGCGCCGTTGTCGGCTCGTCCAGGATCAGCAGGTCTGGCCCGCAGGACATGGCCATTGCCGCCATCAGGCGTTGCAACTGCCCGCCCGAGACCTGATGCGGGAACTTGTCGCCCACGGTTTCGGGGTTGGGCAGATCCAGCTTGCGGTATAGATCGACGGCGGTGGCGGTCAGGGTCGCGGCATCGCCCGCGCCATGCCAAAGCGGCGCCTCGATCACCTGCCTGCCGATCCGCAGCGCGGGGTTGAAGCTGGCCGCCGCCGATTGCGCGACATAAGATACTTCGTCACCGCGCAGTGCGTGGCGGTTGTGCGGAGACAGTTTCATGATGTCCCGCCCGTTCAGCCAGATCTCGCCGCCCGAGATGCGGCAGCCGGGACGGGCAAAGCCCATCGAGGCCAGCGAGATCGTGGATTTTCCCGACCCGCTTTCGCCGATCAGGGCCAGCACCTCGCCCTTGGCCACGTTCAGTGACACGTTCTTGACGATCGGGACGTAAGCGCCACCGGGCGGGCGCCCCTCGACGCGCAGGTTCTTGATGGTCAGGATGTCGCTCATTGGTCGATCTTCTCCAGAACGGTTTCACCTTGCTGGCGCTGCTGGAACCAGTCGACAAGCAGGTTCATGGCCACGGTCAGCGAGGCGATACAGGCGGCGGGGATCAGCGCGGCAGAAGAGCCGAGGAACAGCCCGCCCACGTTTTCCTGCACCATCAACCCCCAGTCGGCGGCGGGTTCCTGAACGCCCAGTCCCAGGAAAGACAGACCCGACAGGAACAGGATCGAGAAGGTGAAGCGCAGGCCGAATTCGGCGATCAGCGGGGCCATGGAGTTTGGCAGGATCTCGCGCGTCAGGATCCACCAGGTGCCTTCGCCCCTTGCGCGTGCCGCCTCGACAAAATCCATCACACCGATGTCATAGCCAAGCGCGCGCGACACCCGGAAGACACTGGTCGACAGGACCAGTCCGACAGTCAGCACCAGAACCGTGATCGAGGTGCCGAATGCGCCGATCACCACCAGTGCCAAGAGGGTCGAGGGGAAGGCCATGAAGGCCTCGACGATGCGGCTGACCACGATGTCGAACCAGCCCTTGAGGATCGCGGCGGCAAAGCCCAGCGTCACCCCGAAGGTAAAGGAAATGACCGTCGTGATCAGCGCAAGCAATAGCGTCGTGCGCACGCCGTAGATCAGGCGCGAGAAGACGTCGCGCCCCAGTTTGTCCGTCCCCAACAACCCGCCTTCGCCGATTGGAGCAAAGGTCGTGCCCGAGATGATCTCGGCCTCGCCATGCGGGGCGATCCATGGTCCGAACAGGGCAAGGATCAGCCAGAACAGCAGGACGGACCCCGCAAGAACGGCCGTCCAGGTCAGGCGCAGGCCCGCAAAGACCGAGGCGCGCGGTTTGGCAATTTCGGTTGCATCGCTCATTTCGGGTACCTCAGGCGCGGATTGGCCATGATGGACAGGACATCGGCCAGCAGGTTCAACAGGATGTAGACGGCGCCAAAGATCATGGCGCAGGCCTGGATCAGCGGGATGTCCCGCAGCGTGACGCCATCGACCAGCAGACGGGTCAGACCTGGCACGCCAAACACGGTTTCGACGATGATCACGCCCGAGACCATGTAGCTGAGGTTCAGGGCGATTACGGTCAGGATCGGGGACAGCGCATTGGGCAGCGCGTGCAGCACCACAAGGCGGCGTTTCGGCAGGCCCTTGAGCGCGGCCATCTCCATGTAGGGAGATGTAAAGATGTTGATCACCGAGGAGCGCGTCATCCGCATCATATGCGCCAGCACCGCAAAGCTGAGCGTGGCAACGGGCAGGGCCAGCGCGCGGAAGTTCTGCCAGAAGTCGAAATAGGGCCGGGTGTTGGCCGAGGCCGAGAACCATTTCAACTCGACTGCAAAGACCTTCATCAGGATGAGGCCGATAAAGAACTCGGGCACCGCGATCAGCGCGAGCGTGGTCATGGCCAGGGTCTTGTCGACCTTGCCACCGGCGCGCATCGCCGACCAGAGACCCAGCGCCAGCGACAGCGGAACCGAGATCGCCGCCGCCAGCAGCGCCAGTCGAAGCGTGTTCCACATCCGGCTTTCGATCATGTCGGCCACCGGCCGCTTGGTCGCAAGCGAGGTGCCCAGATCGCCCTGCACCATCCCGCCCAGCCAGTCGAAATAGCGCACGATCGCGGGGCGGTTCAGGCCCATCTCCTCGCGCAGCGCGGCCAGCGCCTCGTCCGTGCGGCTTTGTCCCAGGATCGCTTCGGCCACGTCGCCGGGAAGGATCTCGGTCGCGCCGAAAATGATGATGGATGCCAAGAGCAAGGTCAGCAAACCCTGCGCCAGGCGCGTCAGTATGATGCGATACACCTCGTTCCTCCCTCAAGGCTGATCGCAGTTTCGGGGCAAGCGCGGATTTGAACAAACAACGATAGAAGACAAGATGGGGTCGTTTTGGTTATGGCTGGGGCATGCTGCCCTGTTTTCCGTGCTTTCTTCACCGGGGCGACGCTGGTCGGGAGGTGTGGCATAACTCCAGTTATGGCTAAGTCATGATATCGGTTGTTTGTGCCGCGTCCGAGCGCCCCGCAATCTCTATGCAATAGCGGGGCAGCCCGTCATCGGTCATCTGGGAGGAAAGACATGTCCGACATCGACAGCCTGGTACGGCAATACAAGGCCGGCGCGCTCAGCCGCCGGGGGTTCTTCAAGCGGGCGGGCGCCTTTGGTCTGCTGGTGCCGGCGGCAAGCGGCATCCTTGCGATGGCCGGACCGGCCTTTGCCGAACAGCCCAAGCGCGGCGGCTGGTTGCGGATCGCGCAGGGCAACACCGACGACACGGCTGAACCAGTGCGCATGACCGACACCGCTGACGCGGTCTATGGCAATGCCATCTATCAGCGCCTGACCCGTCTGCTGCCCTCGCTGGAGGTCGAAGGCGACGCAGCAGAGGAATGGAGTGTTAACGACGCGGCGACGGAGTGGACCTTCAAGCTGCGCTCGGGCCTGACCTTCCACAACGGGCAGAGCGTGACCTCGGCCGACGTGGTCGAAAGCCTGTCGCGCCATATCGCCGAAGGCTCGGAATCGCCGGCCAAGTCGTTGCTGTCGGCGGTCACCGCGCTGGAGGCGCCGGACCCGATGACGGTCAAGATCACCCTGAGCTCGGGCAATGCCGATCTGCCGGTGATCATGTCCGACTATCACCTGTCCATCCATCCCGAAGGGTTCACCGATTTCGCCCACGCCATCGGCTCGGGCCCGTTCAAGGTGATGGAGTTTATCCCCGGCGAACGCATCGTGCTTGAGCGGTTCGAGAACTATTACGAAGAGGGCAAGCCCTATCTCGACGGCGTCGATTTCATTCCGGTCCCGGATGCCAATGCGACGCTCAGCGCGCTTCTGGCCGATGATGTCGATATCATCTACGACGTGCCCGCCTTTGCCGCCGATCAGCTGAACACGAACAGCAGCGTCACGCTGTTTAACGTGCCAAGCGGCAGCTTTACCAACATGGTCATGATGGTTGATCGCGCGCCGACGAATGACCCAAATTTCCGCAAGGGCGTCAAGCACGCGCTCGACCGCGAACTGGTGCTGAGCCAGGTGTTCAAGGGCATCGGCACGATCAGCGCCGACACGCCGATTGGTCCGACCTACAAATACTGGTGCTCGGATGTGAAACCCGCCGAGTATGATCCCGACAAGGCGAAGTTCTATTTCGACAAGGCAGGGCTGAGCGGGTTCGACCTCTACACATCGGAAACCGCCGGTGCCTCGGCCAACGATATCGCGCTGACCTTCCAGCAGTCGGCCAAGGGCGCGGCAGAGGTGAATGTGATCAAGACGCCCTCCGATGGTTACTGGTCGCATACCTGGATGCAAAAGCCGATGACCATGTCGGGCTGGAACGCGCGACCCACGGTCGATGCCTTCCTGTCGATCGCCCATATGAAGGGCGGCAGCTGGAACGAGACCATGTGGGGCACCGACGAGACCGACGCGATGATCGTTGCGGCGCGTGCCGAGTTGAACGAGGACAAGCGGCGTCAGATGTATTGCGACCTGCAACACATGATGAACGAGGACGGCGGTTTCGTGAACGCGGTGTTCCAGAACCAGCTGTCCGCGGCCAATACCCGCGTGAAAGGCTATGCACCGCACCCGGTCGGCTCGCTTGGCGGGTTCTTCTCGGTCGGCCGCGACATCTGGCTCGCATAAGCCGGTTTACTCTCCGTCAGCAACGACCGCTGACTGACGTTTGGCCGCCGGTCCGACCGGACCGGCGGCCTTTTCCGTGTCTCCACCTCAACTGCCGGTGCACTCATGTTCTCGATCTCGCCATCCACGCGCCTGCGCCCGTCGCCCTTTTACGAGGCCACGCTGGCCGACGGCGTCTGCGCCATGACGACCTACAATCAAATGCTGATGCCTACCTCTTACGGGCATCCGGAAGAGGAGTATTGGCGCATCATCAACGGCGTCTCGATGTGGGACGTGGCGGTGGAACGTCAGGTGCAGCTAATGGGGCCGGATGCCGGGCGGCTGGCGCAGATTCTGGCGCCGCGAGATCTTTCGAAATGCAAGATCGGGCAGGGCAAATATGTTCCGCTTTGCAATCATAACGGCGTGCTGATCAACGATCCGATCCTGCTGAAGCTGGACGAGGACCGCTATTGGCTGTCCATCGCCGACAGCAACATCTGGTTCTGGGCCGAAGCCATCGCGCGCGAGCGCGGTCTGAAGGTCGAGGTGAGCGAGCCGGACGTGTCGCCCCTGGCGGTACAGGGACCAAAGGCGGAAACCGTTGTCGCCTCGATCTTTGGCGATTGGGTGCGCGACCTGAAATACTTCTGGTTCCGCGAGACAGAGATCGACGGAATCCCCGTGGCGGTGGCCAGGTCGGGCTGGTCCAAGCAGGGAGGATTTGAGATCTACCTGATGGATGGCACCAAAGGCACCGCACTCTGGAACATCGTCAAGGAGGCCGGGCAGCCGCAGGGTATCGGGCCCGGCAACCCCAACTGGTGCGAACGTGTCGAAAGCGGGTTGGTCTCTTATGGTGGCGACTCGGATGGGCAGACCAATCCGTTCGAGGTTCGGATGGGCAAATATGTCGATCTTGATCTGCCTGACGACACCATCGGGATCGAGGCCCTGCGCCGCATCGCCGCCGAGGGACCGAAACGGCATCAGCTGGGTGTCGTCCTGGACAATTCGGAACCGGTCAAGGCGGAGTTCACCTGGAACGACATCGACATGGACGGTATGCGCATTGGCGACATGACCACCTGTGTCTGGTCCTACCGCATGAACAAAAACATCGGCTTCGCGCTTGTGGCGACCTCGGCAAGACCCGGTGACCGGGTCGTCGTAAGGCGCGCGGCCGGAGCCGTCGAAGGAACCCTGTGCGACCTACCATTCCTCTGAGGGCAACATGACTGTCATCACGGAACCCGCCCGGCAGACGCCGGTCATCCATAATACGGACGTGCTTGTGGTCGGATCCGGCCCCGGGGGGCTTGCTGCGGCGCTGGCGGCGGCGCGGGCCGGGGTCGATGTCTGCCTGGTGGAACGCTTTGGCTGTTTCGGCGGCAATATTACCGTTGTCGGGGTCGAGGGCTTTGCCTGGTATCGCCACGAGGCCACTGTCGAGGCAGGCGGCATCGGCCGCGAATTCGAGGACCGCGCGCGCGAGATGGGCGCCGCCGTGCCCGAAAGCCAGTCGCTCAGCTACGAGATCGACAGCGAGGGCTTCAAGCTCGTCGCTGACCGGCTGGTTGAGGAAGCGGGCGTCCACGGCATGCTGCACCGCCAGTTCGTGGCCCCGGTGATGGAGGGCGACCGCGTCGCCGGGATCATTGTCGAATCCAAGGCGGGGCGCGAGGCGATCCTGGCCCGTGTCGTGATCGACGCGACGGGTGACGCCGATGTGGCGCACCGGGCCGGTGCACCAACCCTCAAGACACCCGCCGAACACATGCAGGCCGCCAGCGTTATGTTCCACCTGGCCGGTGTGGACAAGGCAGCCTTCATGGCCGAGGTGCGCCGCGACCCGCAGACCTACAAGGACTGGTCCACCGGCGAATGGACGGTGGAAACCGACGGGAAAGAGGACGACATGTTCTCGCCCTTCCTCAAGAAACCCTTTGCCAAGGCCATCGAAGAGGGCGTGATCCCGCCGCATCTGAACACCATCGCCGGTACATGGGGCGCGATGCATGACACGGGTGAACTGACCTACATGAACCTCGTGCATCTGGCGGGGGTGGACGGCACCGATCCCGACAGTCTGACGCAGGGCGAAATCGAAGGCCGCCGCCAGGCCATGCTGGCCATCGAGGCGCTGCGCCGCTTCATGCCGGGCTGCGGCGGCGTGCGGCTGCGCAACTTTGGCATGACCATCGGCATCCGCGACACCCGCAAGATCCGTGCCGCCTATGACATGACGGAAACCGACGTGCGCCAGCAGGGACGGTTTGACGACAGCATCGGTATCTACCCCGAGTTCATTGACGGCTATGGTGTGCTGATCATCCCGACCACCGGTCGCTACATGCAGATCCCCTACCGGGCGGTGCTGCCGGGCAAGGTCAAGGGCCTGCTGGTGGCGGGCCGCGCCATCGGCGGCGACCGGATCGCCCATGCGGCAACCCGCAACATGGCCTGCTGCGCCGTGGCGGGGCAGGGCGCGGGCGTGGCTGCGGCGCTCGCAGTAAAGACGGGCTGCGATGTGGCGCAGGTGGACATGGCAGGGGTTCAGGCCGAACTGCTCCGCCAGGGCGTGAGGATCGCCTGACCATGACAGAGCCGATCCGCGAATTCGAAACCGATCTGCTGGTGCTGGGTAACGGGCCGCCGGGTTCGTGGCGGCACTCACGGCGGCGCGGTCGGGGCTTCGCTTTCGGCTGATCGAGGCCGGACCCAGGATCGGCGGCATCTGTGCCGGACCAAGGGGCAGGCTGTCAGCCACGGTGCCCACCGCGGCTGAGGTTCGTCCCTGCGCGCTGGAAACCTTCGCCCCCGAGGTTCGCACGACCATGAGGCCGCGATGCTGGTGATGTTCGACAGGCTGGATCAGGCGGGTGTCATCCTGCATCTCGATGCAATCTCCGGCCCTCCCGCAAGGGCTGGCATCCGGATCGGCGTTGTGTCGGCGCAAGGCAGACTGGGGCAGCTGCGGTTTCTTCCGCGCGTGGTGATCGACTGTTCCGGCAAAGGCGATCTGTCCGCGCGCATTGGCGTGCCCTATACCTTGGGAGACGAGCGGGGCAACATGATGGCAGTCAGCCGGACCTTTCACATGGTCGGTGCCGATCCGCAGGCCGTCTTTACCAGGGGTGACCCCTGTTTCCGCCACACACGGCATTACCAAGGGAGGTTGCCCTCCGATTTGTACAAGCTCTAGCTGACGCATGGCTTCCACCCGGGCACCGGCCCGATGGCCGTCGCCCGTGCCACGCAGGAGCGCCGCCGCCGCTGCCACCAGGTGGCGCGCTTTCTGGTCGAGGATGTGCCCGGCTTCCGGGCCGCGCAGAGGTGGGGGCTTGTCCCGGCCGTTGGTGGGCGTGAAACCCGACGTCTCCAGATGCTATATCGCATCCTGCTGGGTACTTGCTACCTGCCGGGTGATCTCAGACAGCAGATCGATGCATTCGACGATCACCATAACCATCGTCGCTGTCACGAGAGCCCGCAAAACCTAGCGCCCGCAAACGTCTACTTTGGGCATGGGCAAACCATTCTGAAAAAACGAGAAAGGGTCAAACGAATGGCACTCGAAACACGACGCTTGCTGCACCGCAAGTCGCCTGCGCGATCAAAACAACCGGATGGATCAGCCCCTCTCCGAGCTTCGGCGGCCATCTGTCCCAAAACCCCTGACGACGGACAATCCGGGACCCAGATCCGGCATAGGCGGCACTTTCTTGCGAGTACAGAAAGAGCACCACATCCTGTCCAGGAAAAAGACAAGGCACGCTCGGGCTGTGCGTGTGTTGACGGTCCCAAGTGACCGTTTAAGAGTTGGCCGCTGCAAAGGCATCGAATCCACACGTTTCAACAATACTTGAGTTCATTGTTGCAGCTTTATCGATATAAGCCTGATATACGCTCGTAATTCTATCAGATGTGTCAGCGTAAGCGACGGAACCGCCATCGATCCTCATCGAGAGGTTCTGGCTTGCCCCATCGATGACGATCGGTATTACTTGAGAAAATGAGGATTGATAACCTAGGAAGTGCACGTTGGAACAATCATACCTTATACCGTTCTCCCAGTACAATGATGCCAACGTAGCCGCTAAGTTAGTCAGAAAGAAGAATATTCCTTGGCCGATACCTGTGTCGATAAACTCTATGGGGAAATACAAAAAAGCAAATGCGAGTAAAATAACCGCAAAGGCTGTAATGTAAGAAAAGCTCAACCTCATAAATATTCGTTCCAATCTATTTGTTGAGAGTTCGCTTTGGCTGACGAAATTGATCTGATATTCCGTGAGTGAATCCCTTTTGTCAACATGACCTAGATACGACTTTTGATCGTTGTTTTCTTTCGGATACCTGAACGAAAGCGACACCGCGAACGGCATTGCATCACCGCCGGGCTCCTTCCGTCATGAAATCAAAGCTGAAATCCCGATAGCGTTGGCACAGCGCGTCAAACTTGAGAAAAAAATGCAGTGCCTATCAAACATCTTATCCAACCCTCGACAATCCGTTCTGGTTGTGTTTCTCTGCGCCGAGAATAGGCGCTCTGCCCCCGCCGCCGCCGGCGCGTCGGTCTGAGCGTCAAGATTTTGGTCTGTGGTTGAAACGCGAGCATATCCGATGATCATGCCCCATGATGACAAAAACCTTCCAAAACCCCAAACGTTTTGTCACGGTTTCTTGAAACGGCTAGCAGCTTGATCACTCGTGCGAAGATTGAGCGTGACAAAAAAGACCGTTTGTGCTTTAGAGAGTACTTGAATCAACCAAATTTGATAAACAGGATAACGAGCTTGGCTTTCAGAGCGCTTCTTTTCTTTGCTTTTTTTATTCTGTGTGTTGTTTCTGGAATAAATTGGTTCTTTGCTATTTTTACATCTTTTTTAGTTTTGACGCTATTTATGGTGGCCAACTTTGCTTCCTGCGGGTTCCAGTCAAAGCCGTTGAAAGCGATAGTCTTTTCATTGGTTTTTACATTACTTCCGGCAATAATTTTTACAGTTATGGGTCAAACCACATCTCTCACTCAAAGAATTGGAGGGAGAGATATCTTCATAGGCGGAAGCCTGACATCAAGCGGCGCGATAAGCCTTTCGATTTCATTTTTTGTTGTATCCGTAATAGTTTACACGTCACACACACTGTTCCGATGGATAATAAATAGGGGTTGAGAATGCCGCCTTATGAATTCCAGTCAGATGGGTCCGTAGTTGTTTCATTCTCTGAAAATGGTACGTCAGTAGCAATACCAAATTCGCCATTTTTCCAAATGGATGATACAGCCAATGATTGGCACGAATATACTGTGACTGGCACAGCAGTTCCATATAGCGAATTTACACTGGAAGATATTCAACTCGCGCTTTTACAACAGTCTGCACCTGAATGGCGTGATTTGAGAATTCAGGACCTAGGTCATGTCGACAAATGGCGCACGCAGAGCCGGATTGACGCTATGTCGATGAACCCGAGGTAGCTTTCGGCAGTTTTGTCGTAGCGGGTGGCGACACGGCGGGCGTTTTTGAGCTTGTTGAAGCAGCGCTCGACCATGTTGCGGAGGCGGTAAAGCCCATGATCCACACCGACGCGCATCTTTCGGGCTTTGCGCATCGGTATTTGGGTCAAAATATCCCGCTCACTCATACTTTTTCGAATGCGATCAGCGTCATAGCCCCGATCTGCCAACAGCACACGCGGTTCGGGCAAGTTGTCATCCATCACCAGATCAAACCCCAGATAATCGGATGTTTGCCCAGGCGTGATGTTTGTTCTCATTGGCGGCCCGTGCGCGCTGACGCGGAGGTGGATCTTGGTCGTAAACCCACCTCTTGAACGGCCAAAACCCTGTCGCGGAGTCCCCCTTTTGCGCCGGCGGCCTGATGATGCGCGCGGATCACTGTGCTGTCGATCATTGGCAGAGCGTCTGGCACCGCCCCGCTTTGGTTCGACGCTTCAAGAATGTCTTCCCACAGACCCGCCAATGTCCAACGCCGAAACTGCCTGTAAACGCTTGGCTATTTGCCGAACTCTTCTGGCAGGTCGCGCCAAGGTGAACCGGTTCGCGCGATCCGGAAAATACCGTCCAGAACAAGGCGGTGATTGTTTGGCTTGCGGCCATTCAGGGCGCGGAACGCAAGAATGAAGTGTTGAAATAGCGACCATTCATCGTCGCTCATAAGGTGTCGAGGCAAGCTGGTCTCCATAGCAGATACCAGCTTGAATCACGGTAAGGCGTCCGGGTGAATCCCTTTTGTCAACATGACCTAACATCTTGATCACTCGTGCGGAGATTGAGCGTGACAAAAACGACCGTTTGTTTATGATGTTTGAGAAACTCGTGAGCAGGATTTCGGTACACTAAGGATGTTAAAAAAGCAACGGTTCTGGTGGCATCGGCACTAGCGGTTTTAATGTTTGATCGCATCAGATATGAAGTGACTTTTGATCAAAATCGTAATTTCTTAAATGAAGCTATTTCAAGTGGCGGAGCACTTCCAAAAGAATCGGAAAACCATTTCCTCTTGCTAAGCATTTGCAACAACTTAGAGATTTTTCTATTTGTTGTTATGATTGCTTGTGGGATGCTTTTTATCAATACTGGAAATTTTCTACGATCCCTGATCGTCTCTTCTGTGATTTGCGTAATAGGAGCGATTGTCGGCCATACTTTTTCGCGACTAGAGCCTATAAGAGTTGAGTTTTTTCAATCTTTCCTAGTTGCGACAGCCGCCACAGCGCTCATAGCGTTAACGCTTCAGTTCCTGAAGAAAGGAAATAACGATGGAGCCCCTTGACGATTTGATCGGTGAAGCAATTGATTTTGCTATTGATTCACCGAACTTGCCAAGCGACATTCGCTTCGCCCTCCGAACGGCATTGTTGTAGAACTCACGCCTGAGGCGTGGCCGCCCCTTACCCTACTGAGGTCCTGCCACGCGGACGATCTCGGCGGTGCCGAGTGCGTTGAAGCGGTTCATGAGTGCGATGCGGACGTGGATTTCGGCGGTCTGGCGCTCGGGGTCGCGGGCAGCGATGCGTTCGCCGAAGGCCTTGAGGCAGCGTATCTTCGCTTCGATGCGGCTGCGGACGTGGTATCCTGTCCATCGCTTCCAGAAGGCTCGGCCATAGTACCGGGTAGCCCGCAGAGTTTCGTTTCTGGCAATCGCGGCTGGGCAGTCTTCCCTCCACGACCGACCATTCTTGCGGATCGGGATGATCGGGACCGCCTCGCGCGCGAGGATCGCTGTATGACAACGTCTTGTGTCGTAGGCACCATCGGCCGTCACGGTGCCGATATTTTCGCCCCCGGGGATTTGCTCCAGCAGGTCTGGCAGGACCGGGCTGTCGCCGTCTCGGCTGGGAGTAAACTCCACCGCCCGGATGTCGGAGGTAGCGGTATCCATCGCCAGATGGACCTTGCGCCCCTCTCATTGATTGCTTTGCAATCAACTGCCGGGCAGTGATTGACGGCGGCCCTGAACACCGTGCTTGCGGGCCTGCCATTCACCGTCACCGAGGAGCTTGATCCCGGTGCTGTCTACGAGCAAGTTGAGCGGCCCATCGGCGCGCCGATACGGGATTTGGACGGCCAACGTCTTTTGCCGTCGGCAAAGCGTCGTGTAGTCAGGCACCTCCCAATCCAGACCCGCCATCTTGAGCAAGCTGGCCACCATCCCAGTCGTCTGCCGGAGCGGCAGCTTGAACAGCACCTTGATCGACATGCAGAACTGGATCGCCGCGTTCGAAAAGACCGGCGGTCGCCCCGGTCGTCCCTCATGCGGCGCGAACCAGGTCATGTCCTTGTCCAACCAGATCAACAGCGACCCGCGATTTCTGAGCGTGGCAGTGTAACTCGACCAGTTGGTCGTGCGGTAGCGGCCGGGTGATGGCTTGCTCATGCAGACCGTCTAACCACATGGTTTCGCGATGTGAATCCTACAGTGGCAGAGTTCTGCAACAACGCCGTATCGATCCAAGAGTCACAAACAGCCAAGCGGGTCTGATGCTACAAGCCTCAAAGCCTGCGTCAAATATCCCGCCTGCGTTTGCAGATCACCCTGACTTGCCAAACGTGGCTACCAAGCTCAACCGCAAGCAGCGCAAAGCGATGGAAGCCCGCAAACGCAAACCGGCACGGGTCAAGTTACGTAAGCTGCACTGATTCAGCTCAGCCCAACAGCAAGCAGGGGGATTACTCCTCCTGTCCTTGCCTCTTTCGACGCTTACAATCGGTGATGCAGAACCGTGGCATAAAAAGGCGCTGCGCTGCTCCTTTTGACGCCAGAACCCTGCACAGCCGTATGACGCTCAGGCGAAAGCGGCGGCGGGAAGCAGGGGAATTTCAAAGCCCAAACAGATCAAAAGGGAATGCCGTCACCTTTGGCGGCATCTGCAAGCGCCTTGGCCTTTGTGTCACGCCAACCTTTGACCACATCAACGCAGCCCTGCGCCGTGATCAAATCCATGTCGAGCCTGCCGTCCAAGCACGCAGCAGAAAGCGTGTACTGAAGGGGGTTGATGCGTCGTGGTGGCGTAGGGGGGTGAAAAAAACGACCGTTCTTGCCTCTCTGATCTCCAAAGGCTGGCGCAAGCACCGTCTTGGGCAACGTGTGCCCAACCCGTCAGGTCACCTCTTTTCCGACCATCTTGCATACAGGACGGGTTTGCCCGACAGGCAGCAGGGTCATGATCCGAATGGGGACGGGGCAGAACCGCATTGCCCCAATTCATGAGCGGGCAGGGTGCCCCCGCCCGTTGGGATCAGGCCGTCACTCTGCGGCGATTTTGATGACGGGGCCCATTCTGGCCAGCACCTCGTCGCTCAGGTGGCATTTCACCTGATGGCCGTCGCCCAGCTGGCGCACCGGTGGCACGTCCTTGTCGCACAGGCCGCCGGGCACTTCGGATTTCCAGCGGCAGCGGGTCTGGAACGGGCAGCCCGGCGGCGGGTTCATCGCCGAGGGGATGTCGCCTTCGAGCACGATATGTTCCTTGATCACCGAGGTGTCGGCGATCGGCACCGCGCTCAGCAGCGCCTCGGTATAGGGGTGGTAGGGCGGGCTGAACACCTGGTCGGTGGTGCCCAACTCGACCACATGGCCCAGGTACATCACCATCACCCGGTCGCTGAGATAGCGCACGATCGACAGGTCATGGCTGATGAACAGCAGCGTCGTCTTCTGCTCGCGCTGGATCTCCATCAGCAGGTCGGTCACCGCCGCCTGCACCGACACGTCCAGCGCCGAGACCGGCTCGTCCGCCACCACGATGCGGGCGCCGCCGGCAAAGGCGCGGGCGATGCCGACGCGCTGTTTCTGGCCGCCCGACAGCTGTCGCGGCATCCGCTCGGCAAAGGCGCGCGGCAGTTTCACCAGGTCGAGCAGTTCCAGCATCCGCTGCTGGCGCTCGCCATCGGTCTTGCCGATGCCGAAGATTTCCAGCGCGCGGATGATCTGGCGGCCCACGGTCATCGACGGGTTGAGCGTGTCGAACGGGTTCTGGAACACCATCTGCACATCCGAGACGGTCTTGGTGTCGCGCTCCTCGATCGGGATCTGCTCGATGCTGCGGTTGTCCAGCAGGATATGGCCGTCGGTGGCGGTTTCCAGCCCCATCAGCACCTTGGCGAATGTGGACTTGCCGCAGCCCGACTCGCCGACGATGGCCAGCGTCTCGGATTCGCGCGCCTCGAATGACAGGGTCTCGTTGGCCTTGACCACCTTCTTCTCGCCGCCGCCGAACAGGGCGTTGGCCGAGACCTCGTAGTATTTCTTGAGGTTGTCCATCTTCAGGACCACCTCGCCGATCTCGCCCTTTTCCTTTTGCGCCGCGAGCATGATCGGCGCGTTCCAGTCGATCTCGCGGAACTTCAGGCAGCGGGTGTGGTGGCGGTCATTGCCCGGCACCGCCTCCATCAGGATGTCCTGCGCATCGCAGCGCCCGGCCTCGAAATAGTCGCAGCGCGGCCCGAAGTTGCAGCCGGGCGGGCGCTCGTGCGGCAGGGGAAAGTTGCCGGGAATGGCCACCAGCGGGCGGCTGTTCTTGTCGGCGCCCGGCAGCGGGATCGAGCGGAACAGCGCCTGGGTATAGGGGTGCTGCATCTCGTCGAACACATCCTTGATCGAGCCGCGCTCGACCGCCTCGCCGGAATACATCACGCAAAGCCGGTCGCAGGTCTCCAGCACCAGGCCCAGGTTGTGGCTGATGAACAGCATCGAGGTGCCGTATTTCTTGCCCAGGTCCTTGACCAGCTCGACCACGGCGGCCTCGACCGTCACATCGAGCGCGGTGGTGGGCTCGTCCAGGATCAGCAGCGCCGGTTTCGACATCAGCGCCATGGCGATGACGATGCGCTGCTGCTGGCCGCCCGACAGCTGGTGGGGATAGCTGTTGAGCATCCGCTCGGGGTCGGGCAGGCGCACGTCGCTCACCACTTCCAGCGCGCGTTTGCGCGCCTCGTCGGCAGACACGCCTTCGTGGATCATCGGCACTTCCATCAGCTGCCTGCCGATCTTCATCGCCGGGTTGAGGCTGGCCATCGGCTCCTGATAGATCATCGCGATCTCGTTGCCGCGAATGTCGCGCAGCTCCTCGGCGCTCATCTGCGCCAGGTCGCGACCCTTGAACTTGATGGTGCCGCCCACGATGCGGCCGTTCTTGCCCAGGTCCTGCATCACCCCCAGCGCCACGGTGGACTTGCCGCAGCCGGATTCCCCGACCAGCCCCACCGCCTCGCCGGGCTGAACGGTGACCGAGAAATCCATCACCGCGGGGATCTCCCGCAGCCGGGTGAAAAAGGAAATCGACAGCTTGTCGATCTCCAGGATCGGCCCGTCATATTCCGCCATCTTGCTCATGTTCTTGTCTCCCTGTCGGAGCGCAAAGAAAGCCTTCTTCCTCTTGCTCCAAATATCCCGGGGGGTCGCTATCTGCGGCGCCACTGGTTCGAGCCCAGATGGCGACGGGGCTGGCCCCCCGGCTTTGATCACGTCAGTCCTTCAGGCTTTCCTCGCGCAGACCGTCCGCCAGCAGGTTCAGACCCAGAACCAGCGAGAGCAGCGCCAGCGCCGGCGGCAGGGCCGGGTGCAGGTAGATCGACAACAGCTTGCGCCCCTCGTTGATCGTGCTGCCCCAGTCCGGGCTTTCCGGCGGCAGGCCCAGGCCAAAGAAGCCCAGCGTGCCCAGAAGGATGGTGGTATAGCCGATGCGCAGACAGAAATCGACGATCAACGGCCCGCGCGCATTGGGCAGGATCTCCCACAGCATGATGTACCACGGGCCTTCGCCGCGGGTCTGGGCGGCGGCCACATAGTCGCGCGTCTTGATGTCCATCGCCAGACCCCGCACGATACGGAACACCGTGGGCGAGTTGACGAAGACCACCGAGACAAAGACCACCAGGATGCCGCCCGGAATGTCGAACGGGTCCAGCACCGAGGGCAGGCCGGGAATGCTGCGCACCAGATAGCCGTTCTCTGAAATCAGCGCCAGATAGAGCCACAGGGCAAAGCCCAGCACTCCGATCAGCAGCGGCGTGCGGAACGCGGGCTGGGTGCGGTAGCGCGAGTTGAGCAGCACGCACAGAAAGACGATCGGGAACATGAACAGCACAATGGCCATCATGGTGGGCAGGCCGGTCGCCACGATCTCGGGCGTGACCAGCAGGTAGAACAGCAGGATGACCGGAAAGGCCAGGATCAGGTTGGCGAGGAAGGACAGGAACGTGTCCAGCCGCCCGCCATAGTATCCCGCCGGCAGGCCCAGCGTGATGCCGACCATGAAGGCGAACAGCGTTGCCAGCGGCGCGATCTGCACCACGATCCAGGCGCCTTTGATCACCCGACTGAACACGTCGCGCGCCAGGTTGTCGCCACCCAGCAGATACCAGGCATAGTCGCCTTCCGCGGCGCCCGCCAGCGGCGTGCCGGGCACCTTGTTCTTCATGCCCGAGACCTGGCTCAGCGGGTCATGGGTGATGATCATGTCCATGGCGCCAAAGATGCCGACAAAGACCCAGAACATCACCAGCGCAAAGCCGATCATGCCGATCGGGCTGTCAAACAGCTTGCCATAAAGACCCAGCCGCCGCTTGAACGCGATCGACAGGGCAAAGAGCAAGAGCAGCGCGATCCAGACCGAAGACAGCTGATAGAGCACGCGGATGATGATTTCGAATGTACCGAGAGGTTCCATGTCCCGTTCCTCCCTTACGAAATGCGGATGCGCGGGTTGAGATAGACATAGCCGATATCCGAGATCAGCTGCGTGATCAGAACCACGAAGACCGAAACCACCGATACCGCCAGCAAGAGCTGGATGTCGTTATTGCCCGCCGCCTCGACCAGAACCCAGCCGAAGCCCTTGTAGTTGAACAGGCTCTCGACGATGACGACACCGTTGAGCAGCCAGGGGAATTGCAGCATGATCACCGTGAACGGTGCGATCAGGGCGTTTCTCAGCGCGTGCTTGAGCACGATATTGGGGAAGGACACGCCCTTGAGCCGCGCGGTGCGGATATATTGCGCCGTCATCACCTCGGTCATCGAGGCGCGGGTCATCCGCGCGATATAACCCATGCCATAGAGCGCGATGGTCAGCACCGGCAGGAAGAAGTTCTCGAATGTCGGCTGCTCCATCGCCTGGGTTGCGGTGCCCTTGAACCATTTCAGCCCCACCGTCGACGAGGTGAAGACCGCGATGAAGATCACGCCCGAGACATATTCCGGCGTTGCCGTGCTGAGGATCGAGAAGGTCGACAGTGACCGGTCGGTGCGCGAGCCCTCGCGCATGCCCGCCAGCACGCCCACGATCAGGGCCGAGGGCACCATCAGGATCATCACCCACATCATCAGATACAGCGTGTTGCCCAGCCGTTTCCAGATGATCTCGTCCACATCGGCCTTGAACCGGGTGGAATAGCCCCAATCGCCCTGAACGATACCGCAGAACCGGGGCGTCTCTTCCGGGGTCAGCCCGGGGCGCACGCAGGTTCCGACGAACTGGCCGTCATTGAGGGTGTTGGTAAAGCCCGGCATCACACCCAGCCAGCGGCCATATTTGGTGAGCAGCGGGTCGCTGTAACCGCGATTGTCGAGCCAGGTCTGCACCTGCTCGTCGCTCATCCGCTGGTTGCCCTGGGTTTTCGCCAGTTTTTCCAGGTTGGGGTACAGGTTGGTCAGGAAGAAGACGATGAAGGTCAGGCACAATGCCGTCAGCAGCATCACCCCGAACCGCCGGAGAATGAAAAGTCCCATGTTAGCCCCTGTTGGTCAGGCTGGTCCGCAGCTCTCGCGCCCTTGGTGTCGGCGTCTTCACCCCGGCACGGGGCGCGGGGCAATGCTGCGGCTGGAGGAGCGCGCCCAAAGGCGCGCTCCGGTCGATATCGGGTGGTGGCCGATCAGGCCGCCCAGCCCCACTTGTAGTGGTGGTGTTCAAAGGCGATGTGCATGTCGGTGCCCACCAGACCCTCTTTCATGTGGCGGTAGAGCGCGCGCCAATAGGGCTGGATGGTCACGCCCTCCTCCTGGATCAGGGCCTGGCCCCGGGCCACCACTTCACGCCGCTTGTCGGCATCGGCCAGCGCCAGTGCCTCGGACAGGATGGCGTCGAACTCGGGGTTGGCCCAGCCGAACTCGTTCCAGGCCTCGCCCGAGCGATAGGCCAGCGCCCAGATCTGCACGCCCAGCGGACGGTGGTTCCAGTTGGTCGAGCTGAACGGGTACTTGGTCCAGTCGTTCCAGAAGGTCGAGCCGGGCAGAACCGTACGCTTGACCTTGAAGCCAGCGTCGCGCAACTGCGCGGCCACCGCATCGGTGGTGTTGCGGCGCCAGTCGTCGTCGATCGAATGGATCTCGTGTTCGAAATCCATCATCCCGGCTTCTTCCATCAGGGCCTTTGCCGCTGCAGGATCGTGCTTGCGCGCGGGCAGCTCGGCATATTCCGGGTGGCTCGGGCCGACATGGTGGTTTTCGGCCGGCGCGCCGCGCCCTCCATAGCCCAGTTCCAGACAGATGGCGTTGTCCACGGCAAGCGAGATGGCCTGACGCACGCGCTTGTCGGCATAGGGTTTCTTGCCGTCGACCTCGGCCAGCTGGTTGGGCCGCACCACCACGGTGCTCATGGTCACCACTTCGGACTTGGCATAGCCTAGGCCATCCATCACGTCGATGAATTCACCGACGGATTCGTGCAGCATGTCGACTTCGTCGGATTCCAGCGCCGACAGCCAGGCCGACGGGTCGGTGCCATAGTCGATATACTCGATCCGATCCAGCGCCGGACGGCCGAACACCGCTTCGCCCCACCAGGTGTGGTTCTCGTTGCGCACCAGTACGCATTTCACGCCCACTTCCAGCAGTTCGATCACATAGGGGCCGGTGCCCACATTGTTGGTCAGATCGCTTTCGCTGAACGAGCTGTGCACGATGGCCGCCGGATAGTCCGACATGCCCGCGATCAGCGAGATGTCCGAATTGGGCAGGTTCAGGCGCACGGTGTGGCTGTCGACCACTTCGATGGCGCCGTCGATCGCCTGACCGGAATCGGCATCGATCAGGCTGGCGAAACGGCCCGCCATCGAGTTGGTTTCCGAGCTCTTGTCGCACCAGCGGGCAATGTTGCGCGCCACGTCCTCGGCGGTGAAATCATCGCCGTTGTTCCACTTGACGCCCTTGCGGACATTCAGGGTGTAGACGGTGGCGTCGTCGTTGATCTCCCAGCTTTCCAGCAGGATGCCGCGGAAGGTCCCGTCCGAGTTGTACTCGACCAGATATTCCATGGTGCCGCGGGTCTCGTTGCCCAGTTCGGACCAGTCATAGGTGCGCGGATCCTTGAGTTCGCGCACGTTCATCTGAACGCGCAGGGTGCCGCCCTGCTTGGCCTCGGAGGCTGCGGCCGGGGTCGGTGCGGTCAGCCCGATCAGCCCATAGGCGGCAGCCGCGCTGACGCCCAGGCCAGTGGCGCGGGTCAGGAATTCACGGCGGCTCAGCTTGCCGTCGCGGAATTCCTGCGCATGCATTTCGGCAGCCCAGTGTACCGGCTGCTGGCGAGTTTCGTATGTGGTCATGAAAGTCTCCCTGTGACTCTTTCGGTTAGCGGTCGGTCCGCGGACCGTGCTGCGCCCGGTGCGCCGCTGCAGGCCTGGTCCCGTCCGATGGAATTCTGGCGTCCCCATGCACCCATTCCGCAACAGATTCCGGCCTGCGTCAATGATTGCTTTCGTCACAACTCAGTCAAAAAGCGACATCGCCATGTCGAAAACCTTCATATGTTCATTGAAAATGGACAGAAGTGTCTATTTGGGCTGGACGCTGCGGCGCAGCGCTCCCGGGGTGAGTCCGGTGCGGCGGCGAATAAAGCGGCCAAAGACCGCTGAGCTGGCGAATCCCAGATGTCGCGCGATATCGCCGAGGCCTGCCGGGCTGGTGCAGATCAGCCCGCGCGCGGCGTGCTCCAGCCTGTTGTGCAGCAACTCGGATGCGCCCAGCCCGGTGGCGGTCTTGCACAGACGGGTCAGATGGGCGGGTGAGACGTCGATCGCGGCGGCATGCTCGGCCACGGTGGCGCCACTGTCAAAGGCCTGAACCAGCCGCGCGCCATAGCGGCGCGACAGGTCGCGGGCGCGCTCGCCTGGGCGGGGCAGATCGTCGTGATCGCTTTGTCGGCGCAGCCAGACCGCCGCCAGCTGTGCCCAACTTTCCATCGCGGTTGCGCTCAGCGCCCGGGTGCCGCTCTGCTCGCGCGAGAGCGCGTCGAGCAGGCCGGTCAGCTCGCCCTGATCCGCGGCCGCACGGATGCGCAAAAGCAGGGGGCGCGTGGGCAGCGGGATCGCGCTGGATGCCGGGATCAGCAGCGCCTGCCCCAGACAGCCGCGCCCGGGGTCCAGCGCCATCAGATGGCGCGCCGGCACGAACAGCGCGTTATGGGTGCCGAACCCGATCCGTCCTCCATCCAGCAGCCCGGTGCCCTGACCGCGGGTGATCCACAGCAGCAGGTGGTGGCCCCTGTCATGGGCCAGCTGCACCTGCCAGCGCCCCAGCGGCATCAGCTGCGCCAGGGTCGACAGGCGGATTTCTGCTATCTCGGCGGGGTCATGGGCCATGACATGCGATCCTGCCAGCGCTTGTGGTCAATGCCAACCGCTCAGCCGCCTACGGGCAGGCGATGCCAATCGCCCATGCGGGCGCGGAACCAGCTGCGTTGCCGCTTGGCATATTGGCGGGTGGCGATGCTGGCGCGCTCGCGGGCCGCGTCCAGCGTGATCTCGCCGCGCAGATGCGCCATCAGCTCGGGCACGCCGATCGCCTTGAAGGCGGGCAGGGCCGGGTCGTATCGCGCTGCCATAGCGGCCACCTCGTCCAGCGCGCCCTGATCCAGCATCTGGTCGAAGCGGCGCGCGATGCGATCCCACAGCCACAGCTTGTCCACCTCAAGCACCAGCGGCACCGTGCGCGCCAGCGGCAACGGCGGCGGTGGGGTGTCCGCCTGCCACAGATGCAATGCCCGCCCGGTGGCGCGCTCGACCTCCCAGGCGCGCTGCACCCGGGCGCGGTTATTTCGATCCAGCCCGGCGGCAGTGGCCGGGTCGATCCCGGCCAGCAACCTGTCGAGCGGCAGGGTGTCCGCCTCGGCCCGGACATCGGGCGGGGTGGCGGGGATATCGGCCATGCCCTCGGTCAGCGCGGTGAAGTAAAGCCCGGTGCCGCCCACGATGATCGGCCGCGCGGTCCCGTCCAGCAGCGGTGTCACCTCGCGCAGCCAGTGCCCGGCGGAATAGGGCGCATCATAGGGCAGATGGCCGTACAGAAGATGCGGCGCGCGCGCCTCCTCCTCGGGCGAGGGGCGCGCGCTGATCGCGCGCCAGCAGTCATAGACCTGGCTGGCGTCGGCATTGACGATGACGCCGCCGAACCGCTCGGCGATTTCCAGCGCCAGCGCCGATTTGCCCGAGGCGGTCGGACCCGCGATCAGCACCGGCGCACCCTCGGGGATCGGGGGCAAGGCGGCGCCTACAGCCATGACCGCGCGCCCCTGTTCATCTCATTTGCCCGACAGGGGCCATGCCGCATTGAACCCATCGGGGTTTTCCTCCATTTTGCGCCGGAAAATAGACCGGTGCCAAAGCGGAGCGCAACATGACCTCGTCCACATCCCCCGAAACCCCGTCCGATCCCTCGCAAACCAGGTATAAACGCGTGATGCTGAAGATCTCGGGCGAGGCGCTGATGGGGGATCAGGGATTCGGCCTGCATCCGCCCACCGTCAAACGGATCGCCCATGAGATCAAAACCGTGCATGACATGGGGGTCGAGATCTGCATGGTGATCGGGGGCGGCAACATCTTTCGCGGCCTCAGCGGCGCCGCCCAGGGGATGGAACGCACCACCGCAGACTACATGGGCATGCTCGCCACGGTGATGAACGCGCTGGGGATGCAGGCCGCGCTCGAAGGTCTGGGCGTGTTTACCCGGGTGATCTCGGCGATCCGGATGGACGAGGTGGCCGAACCCTATATCCGCCGCCGCGCCGTGCGCCACCTGGAGAAGAAACGGGTCTGCATCTTTGCCGCCGGCACCGGCAACCCCTATTTCACCACCGACACCGCCGCCACCCTGCGCGCCAATGAAATGGCCTGCGAGGCGATCTTCATGGGCAAGAACGGTGTTGACGGGGTCTATGACAAGGACCCGGCGCTGCATGACGACGCGGTGCGCTATGACGAGATCAGCTATGACGAGGTGCTGGCCAAGCGGCTCAAGGTGATGGATGCCTCGGCCATCGCGCTGGCGCGCGACAACAACCTGCCGCTGATCGTCTTCTCGCTGGATACCGCCGGTGGTTTCCGCGGCATTCTGGCGGGCGAGGGCACCTATACCAAGGTGCAGGGCTGACGGTCCTGCCTGATACCAGAAAGACCTCTGGCGGCCAAAAACTTGACACGATCTGCCTGTAGTTGTGCTGCCATTGCGATGGTGGAGCGTGTGTTTTGCAAGACGACGTATTTCTGAGCGTGCGCCGGATTGTCGGCGAGGTCATGGATATCGACCCCGCAGACCTGACCGGCGACACGCGGTTTTCCGATCTGCCGCTGGAATACGAAGAGGATTTTCACGATATCTACGAGCGGTGCTGTCAGGCGCTGAACGTGCCGCTGCCGGCGATCCTGAACACGATGCCGGTCTATCGTCAAAGGATCGGTGAGCAAATGATGAACGGCTGGCGTTTGCTGGCGCCCTTTTTTGCGCGGGCGGATCGGTTGCTTGCCGAACATGACGTGCGGATGGAATGCGAGACGCTGGACAGTCTGGCCGAGACCATGCGCCAGGGGCGCTATGTCTCGAGCGGTCAGTTCTGGCCGCGCGCGAATCCGCCCAGAAGCAAGCGCTATGTCCTTGGCTGGCTGGCGGGCTTGATGGGGGCAACCGTGGCGGTGCCCTATGCGCTCACCTTTCTGCCCTGCCGCCTGATCTGTATCTATTGGGGGTTCTCGACCTTTACGCAGATGCAGAACATGCTGCCCGTTGCCTTTGCCATTTTCCTTTTTGTTCTGGTGGTTACCATTGCGCCGGGCGTGTATGGGCTTTACCTCAATCCCAAGGCTCCGTTCCGGCAGCGCAGGCAGGTCGCGGCCAGGCACAGACCGGACTAGGCCGGGCTGGCGGACGGGCGAAACCGGTTTGCGCCCGTCCTTTCCATCCCCGATAATCCGGGTCCAGGGGGACGGGTTCGGGCTCAAATCCGGGGGCGTAACCTGCTATACAACCCAATCGGGATGGCTTAAGACCCAAGAAACAGGACCTCAAGCAGAGGAGAGAGCAGCATGTCTGACGATTTCGAACTCGACACCGACGATCTCAAGCGCCGCATGGATGGCGCGATGGCCAACCTCAAGACCGAATTCGCCTCGCTGCGCACCGGTCGCGCCTCGGGCTCGATGCTCGAGCCGATCCAGGTCGAGGCCTATGGCCAGATGACCCCGATCAACCAGATCGGCACCGTCAACGTGCCCGAGCCGCGCATGGTCACCATCAATGTCTGGGACAAGTCGATGGTGGGCAAGGTCGAGAAGGCGATCCGCGAAAGCGGGCTGGGCATCAACCCGCAGCTCAACGGCACCATCATCATGCTGCCGATCCCCGAACTGAACGAAGAGCGCCGCCGCGAGCTGACCAAGGTCGCCGGTCAATATGCCGAACATGCCCGCGTCGCCATCCGCAACGTGCGCCGCGACGGCATGGACCAGATCAAGAAGGCCAAGGCCGATGGCATCTCGGAGGACGACCAGAAGTTCTGGGAGGCCGAGGTGCAGGAACTGACTGACAAGATGATCAAGGTGGTCGATGCCGCGCTTGAGACCAAGCAAGCCGAAATCATGCAGGTCTGAGCCGGAACAGATGGCCAAGGACCCCGTCTCCGCGCCCGGCTCTGGCCCGCGCCACGTCGCCATCATCATGGATGGCAATGGCCGTTGGGCCCAGGCACGGGGGCGTCCGCGCCTGTTCGGGCACCATGCCGGTGCCCGCCGCGTGCGCGAGGTGGTCGAGGCCTGCCCCCAGCTGGGCATCAAATACCTGACCATATTCGCCTTTTCGACCGAGAACTGGAAACGGACCCAGGTCGAGGTGGCCGGGCTGATGAGCCTGTTCCGTCGTTATATCGCCAAGGAAACCCGGGCGCTGCATGCGCGTGGCGTTCGCGTGCGCTTCATCGGCGACCGGGTGCGGCTGGATGCCAAGCTGATCGCGTTGATGGACACGCTCGAGGAACAGACCCGCGAGAACGATGGCGTGCAGCTGACCATCGCGCTCAACTATGGTGGCCGCGACGAGGTGGCCCGTGCCACCCGCCGCCTGGCCCGCGATGTGGCCGAAGGCCGGCTGAAACCCGAGGACGTGGACGAGGAGACGCTGCCGCGCTACCTCGACACGCGGGTGCTGCCCGATCCCGATCTGGTGATCCGCACCAGCGGCGAGGCGCGAATCTCGAACTTCCTGCTGTGGCAGTCGGCCTATTCCGAATACGAATTCATCGACACGCTGTGGCCCGATTTCACTGCCGAGGAACTGGCCCGGCTGTGTCAGAGCTATGGGAGCCGCGACCGCAGGTTCGGCGCGGTCACTGTATGAGCGGGGGGCGCTGGTCCGACCTGACAGCCCGTCTGGGCTCGGCCGTGGTGCTGGCCGCGGTCGCCGGGGTCGAGCTGTGGCTGGGCGGTTTGTGGTTCGAAAGCTTCATCGCCATCGTGACCGGCCTGATGGTGTGGGAACTGATGCGGATGATCGCGCCCGAACGGCGCGGGGCGGCTGTGCAGATGGCGCTGCTGACCGGCTTTGCGGTGCTGCTGGCCTATCATCTGCCGCCGCTTTACCGGCTGCCGGTGCTGATGGCGCCAGCGCTGGTGGGTGCGGGGCAGGTGGACCGGCACAAGGGGATATACGCGATCTTCGCGCTTTGGATCGCCTTTGCCGGGCTTGGCTTTATCTGGATACGCGAGGTCATGGGCCTCGACTGGATGCTGTGGCTGGTGCTGGTGGTTGTGGCCACCGATGTGGCGGGCTATTTCGTGGGCAAGCTGATCGGCGGGCCGAAGTTCTGGCCGCGCGTCAGCCCGAAAAAGACATGGTCGGGCACTGCGGGCGGTTGGATCGCCGCCGCGCTGGTGGGCGCCGGGTTCGCCCTGCAAGCCGGGCTTGGCGCCAGCCTGCTGATCCTGTCGGTGCTGGCCTCGATGGCCAGCCAGGCGGGCGATATCGCCGAAAGCGCGCTGAAGCGAAAGATGGGGGTCAAGGACAGTTCCAATCTGATCCCGGGCCATGGCGGCTTTCTCGACCGGTTTGACGGGATGATGGGGGCGGCGGTCTTTGTGCTGCTGGCCGGGCTGCTGCGCGCCTTCGGAGGCCTGTGATGGGCGCGACAGCTTTGCGCAAGGTCTCGATCTTCGGGGCCACCGGATCGATCGGGCAGAACACCATCGACCTGATCGCCCGCGATCCCGACGCTTACGATGTGGTGGCGCTGAGTGGCGGCGCCAATATCGCGCAGCTGGCCGCGGATGCACGGCGGCTGCGCGCCGATGTGGCGGTGACGGCCTTTCCCGAGCGTCTGCACGACCTGCGCGCCGCCTTGGCGGGCAGCGGGGTCGAGGCGGCGGCGGGTCCGGCGGCCCTGGTCGAGGCGGGGGCGCGCCCGGCGGATTGGGTGATGTCGGCCATTGTCGGCGCGGCGGGGCTGGCGCCCGGTCTGGCGGCGCTGAAACAGGGCGCCACGCTGGCGCTGGCCAACAAGGAAACGCTGGTTTGCGCGGGGGCCTTGGTACTGGAGACCGCGCGCCGCCATGGCGCCCGTCTGCTGCCGGTGGACAGCGAGCATTCGGCGGTGTTCCAGGCGCTCGTGGGCGAGGATATGGAGGCGGTTGAGCGGATCGTCATTACCGCATCCGGCGGGGCATTCCGCGACTGGCCGCTGGAGCGGCTGGCCAGCGCCACCGCAGAGCAGGCGGCGCAGCATCCCAACTGGGACATGGGCCAGCGCATCACCATCGACAGCGCGTCCATGTTCAACAAGGCGCTGGAGGTCATTGAAACGAGGGAGTTTTTCGGGATTGATCCGGATCGAATCGAGGTCATCGTGCATCCTGAATCCATGGTGCATGCACTGGTTGGCTTTCGCGATGGCGCGCTGATGGCGCATCTGGGCGCGCCCGATATGCGCCATGCGATCGGCTATGCGCTGCATTGGCCCGAGCGGCGCGATCTGCCGGTGGCGCGGCTTGATCTTGCGGCGCTGGGGCAGCTCAACTTCCGCGCCCCCGACGATGCCCGCTATCCGGCCCTGCGGCTGGCACGCTGGGTGATGGCGCGGGGCGGGCTGTCGGGGGCCGTGTTCAATGCCGCCAAGGAGCGCGCGCTCGACCACTTCATCGCCGGGCGCATCGGATTTCTCGACATGGCGGGGCTGGTCGAGGCTGTTCTGGACCGGTTTGAGGCCGATCCGGGCCTCATTGATGCCCCAATGACACTTGATACTGTGACGCAAACAGACCATCTCGCCCGGCAAAGGGTGGACGCAGCGATGGCAAAACGAGCAGGGTAAGATTTTGGACGTTATTGGACTGATACCGCAATTCGGCAACCTTCTGTACACCATCGCGGCCTTCGTGGTGGCCCTGTCGGTCATCGTCGCGGTGCATGAATACGGCCATTACATCGTCGGGCGCTGGTCCGGCATCCATGCCGAGGTGTTCTCGATCGGGTTCGGCCCGGTGCTGTGGAGCCGGGTGGACCGGCGCGGCACCCGCTGGCAGATCGCGCTGCTGCCCTTTGGCGGTTACGTCAAGTTTCTGGGTGATGCCAATGCGGCCTCGGGCAAGGATGGCGACAGCATGGCCGAGATCTATCGCCGCAACCCGGACGACCTGCGCCGCACCATGCATGGCGCGCCGCTTTGGGCGCGGGCGGCGACCGTGGCGGCGGGGCCGCTGTTCAATTTCGTGATGTCGATCCTGGTGTTCGCGGCCATCTTCATGACGCGCGGTGCGCCGATCGAGCCGCTGACCGTGGCCGAGATCCACCACCTCCCCGGGATCGAGACCGGCCTGCGCCCCGGCGACACCATCCTGTCGGTGGGCGGCGTGCCGCTGCCGGGATCCGAGTTTGCCAGCGATGCCGAGGAAGGCGCCGCCTGGCGCAGTTTCGAAAGCGCGCTGCCGCTGGCGCCGCAGCTTGACTATTCGGTGATGCGTGACGGCTCCGAGGTGACCGTGAGCGGCCCGCAACTCTATCCGGCGCTGGTCGGGGCGGTGGTACCGCGCAGCGCGGCGCAGGATGCCGGGCTGCAACCCGGCGACGTGATCCGCGCCATCGACGGCGAAGAGATCGCCGCCTTCCGCCAGCTCAAGGACATGGTCGAGGGGTCGGACGGCAAGCCGCTGGTGCTGGACGTCTGGCGCGAGGGCGAGATGCTGCAGCTGCTGCTGGTGCCGCGCCGCACCGACAGCCCCAAGCCCGAAGGCGGTTACGAGACCAACTGGCGCATCGGCGTGGCCAGTGGCCAGGCCTTCGAGCCGGCGACCGAAACGCCGGGCCCGCTGGCGGCGCTGGCCACCGGGGTCAGCCGCACCGGCGATATCGTGTCCTCCTCGCTCTCGGGCCTCTGGCACATGATCGCGGGCCAGATTTCCACCTGCAACATCTCGGGACCGGTGGGCATTGCCCAGGCCTCGGGTGCGGTGGCCAGCCAGGGCGCGCAAAGCTTCATCGCTTTCATCGCGGTGCTGTCGACGGCGGTGGGCCTGTTGAACCTGTTCCCGATTCCGGCGCTGGATGGCGGGCATCTGGTGTTCTACGCCTACGAGGCAGTGGCCGGCAAACCGCCCAGCGACAATGTGCTGCGGGTGCTGATGGCGCTGGGGATCACGCTGATCCTGTCGCTGATGCTGTTCTCGCTCAGCAACGATCTGTTCTGCTAAGCGGGCCGCAAATCTCAACAAAGCGTGAATGCGCCCAAGTCTCGCCACATTCGGGCACTAACCTGAGTGGGACGTGGGAAATTCGCAGGAGCGTGAAAGATGCATGTCTTGCAACATTCGTATCGTGGTCTTGGCCTCGTGATGCAGCTGAACTGGGATCGTATCCTGTTTGTCGGCGCAATCGCGGCGGCGCTGTTTCTGGGGGCGTTTCTGGGCAGTCTCTGACCCATATCCTCCCGAGTGTGTACGAGACGCGGCCTTCATGGCCGCGTCTTTCGTTTTGGGCTTTTGACAACCCCGGCCAATCCCGGTACTGACAGACGAAAGTCTGCTGAAAACTGGGTTGATAACAAGATGCATAACGGGAGAGGCGCAGGTACATACTGCGGCGTCGGCGTTTCGAGCCGCCATATGTTGTTGAATTCCGTCTCGGCAATTTTCCTTGCCACGGCAATGACCTTTGCCGCCCTGCCGCAGGATGCGCAGGCGCAGGATTACCGGTTCAATACGGTCCAGGTCGACGGCAACCAGCGGATCGAAACCTCGACCATCATCTCCCGGATGGGAATCGAACGGGGCAAGACGATCTCGGCGGGCGCGCTCAACGATGCCTATCAGCGTTTGCTTGACAGTGGTGTTTTCGAAACAGTCGAGCTGATTCCGCGTGGCAATACGCTGGTGGTCAAGGTGGTCGAGCATCCGACCATCAACCGGATCAACTTCGAGGGTAACCGCCGGGTCAAGGACGAGACGCTCGAAGGTGCCATCGGTTCGCAATCGCGCCGGGTCTTCACCCCCGAGCAGGCCGAGCGCGACGCCGCCACCATCGCCGAGATCTATTCGACCCAGGGCCGGGTCGCCGCCACCGTGGTGCCCCGCATCATCCGTCGCAGCGACAACCGCGTCGATCTGGTCTTTGAAATCTCCGAAGGCGACACCATCGAGATCGAGCGCGTGAGCTTTGTCGGCAACCGCGTCTTTTCGGACCGGCGTCTGCGCCGGATACTGGAGACCAAGCAGGCCGGGTTCCTGCGGACCTTCATCCGTTCGGACACGTTCATCGCCGATCGGATCGAATTCGACAAACAGGTGCTGCGCGATTTCTATCTGTCGCGGGGCCATGTGGATTTCCGCGTCAACAGCGCCAATGTCGAATTCACCCGCGAGCGCGACGCCTTCTTCCTGGTCATGGATGTGACCGAGGGGCAGCAATTCTCGTTTGGCAAGATCACCACGGTCAGCGAAATTCCCGGTGTCGAGGCGCCGGCCTATCAGGATGTGCTGAAGATCAAGCCGGGCGTGGTCTATTCGCCCAGCCTGGTCGAGAACTCGATCGCCCGGATGGAGCGGCTGGGTCTCAAGAACGGGGTCGATTTCCTGCGGGTCGAACCGCGCATCACCCGCAATGACCGCGATCTGACGCTGGATATCGAATTCGCGCTGGTCAAGGGGCCGCGCATCTTTGTCGAACGCATCGACATCGAGGGCAACACCACCACGCTGGACCAAGTGATCCGCCGCCAGTTCCGCACCGTCGAGGGTGATCCGTTCAACCCGCGCGAAATCCGGGAAAGCGCCGAACGTATCCGCGCACTGGGCTTCTTTGGCGATGCCAATGTCGAGACCCGCGAAGGCTCGACCCCGGCACAGGTCATCGTTGACGTGGATGTCGAGGAGAAGCCGACCGGCTCGCTCAGCTTCGGCGGCAGCTATTCGGTTTCGGACGGTTTCGGCGTGGCCATCGGCCTGACCGAGGACAACTGGCTGGGTCGCGGCCAGCGGCTGGGCCTGACCCTGTCGACCGCGCAGGATGCCGAGCAGTATGTGCTCTCGTTCACCGAGCCGCAGTTGCTGGGCCGCGATCTGCGCTTTGACATCGACCTCGGCGTGGCGAACACCAATTCCAGCTTTGCCAGCTATGATACCGAGCGGGCCTTCTTTGCGCCGGGGATCACCTTCCGCCTGGGCGAGCTGTCAACCTTGCAACTGCGCTATCGCTGGGAGGCCAGCGAGATGGTGCAGCGGACCGCGACCACGGTCAGTGGCGCGGTGATCGCCAGTGAAATCGCGCAGGGCAAGAAATCCTCCAGCGCGCTGGGGTTGACCTATACCTATGACAGCCGGATCGGTGGCCTGAACCCCAATGCGGGCGTGTTGTTCGAGGTCGGCGTCGATGCCGCTGGTCTGGGTGGCGACAACGAGTACTTCAAGACCTCTGCCAAGGCCATCGCCCAGACCCGCGTCTGGCACGAAGAGATCACCCTGCGGGCCTCGCTCGACGTGGGTGCGTTCACCTGGCAGGGCTCGGGCTTCAGCCGGGCGATCGACCGTTTCGTGATCGGTCCGAACACCTTCCGCGGGTTTGAACCCGCCGGTGTCGGCCCGCGCGACCAGTCAAACGGTGTCGATGACGCGATCGGCGGCAACTATTACGCGGTGGCCCGGTTCGAGGCCGAGTTCCCGCTGGGCCTGCCCGAGGAACTGGGCCTGCGTGGCGGCCTGTTCTACGATGTCGGCAATGTCTGGGACGTGAGCGATGTGAACACCGCGGGCGGCACCATTGTCGGCGCCGACGGCTCGTTCCGCCATGTGATCGGCTTCTCGCTGCTGTGGACCACCGCCTTTGGCCCGCTGCGCTTCAACTTCTCCAAAGCGCTCAAGAAAGAGACCTTTGACAAGGAACAGTCCTTCGACCTGACCATTCAGGCGCGGTTCTGATCTCGTCATGCGGCCTTGGTGCTCAGGGCGGACAGTGCGGGGCCTCATGGGGGCCCTGCTGCTGTTTCTGGCCCTGCCATCGCTCGCCGCCGCGCAACAGCTGGGCCTGCCACGTCACGAAGTGCTGACGATCTCAGGCGAAATCCTGTTCGTGAAATCCGCCTATGGCCGCCGCATCATCGACGAGATCGAGGCCGAGGGCGCGCTGCTGGCCGCAGAGAACGAGCGGATCGTGGCCGAGCTGAGCCGCGAGGAGCAGGAACTGACCCAACGCCGGACCGAGCTGGAGCCGCAGGCGTTCCGGGTGCTGGCCGAGGCTTTTGACCGCAAGGTGCAGGCCCATCGCGAGAACCAGGCCGCCAAGCGTCAGACATTGGAAGCGCGCGGCGAAGAGGCGCGCGCCACCTTTGTCGACCTGGCCCGCCCCATCCTGGCGGCGTTGATGCGCGATACCGGTGCCAGCGTGATCCTGGAGCGCTCGACCGTGTTTCTCAGCCTCGACACCACCGACATCACCGCGATCGCGATCAGCCGCATCGACGCGGCCATCGGCGATGGCAGCGCCCTGCGCCGCGATTAGGGCTGGCCCCGGCGTCCGATCGGCGTCGCTTGCCGATTGCGGCCAGTCTTGCTAATCCCGGATCAAGACCGACAAGAACAGGAACAGTGCAGCATGACCACCGAGACCAAGAGTGCCGATATCCAGCTGATCCAGCGGATCCTGCCGCACCGCTATCCGTTTCTGCTGGTGGACAAGGTCGTCGAGATCGACGGCTACAGCTCGGCCGTTGGGATCAAGAACGTGACCATGAACGAGCCGCATTTCCAGGGCCATTTCCCCGGCACCCCGATCATGCCCGGGGTCACCATCGTCGAGGCGATGGCGCAGACCGCCGGTGTGATGCTGGGTGTGGGCATGGATATCATCGACAGCGAGCTGCTGATCTATTTCATGAACATCGACAACTGCAAGTTCCGCCGCAAGGTGGTGCCGGGCGATGTCATGAAGATGCATGTGGAAACCCTGCGCGGCAAGATGGGCGGCAAGATCTTCAAGTTCCGTGGCACCGCCACCGTCGAGGGCGAGGTCGCCGCCCAGGCCGAATTCTCGGCCTATGTGGACCTGACCGGAGAGAAAAGCACATGAGCCAAATTCATCCTAGCGCCATCATCGAAGAGGGCGCGCAGATCGGCGCGGATTGCGTGATCGGGCCGTTCTGCATTGTGGGGCCAAAGGTGGTTCTGGGCGACCGGGTCGAGCTGAAAAGCCATGTGGTCGTCACCGGCGACACCACCGTGGGCGAGGATACGGTGATCTTCAGCTTTGCGGTGATCGGCGAGATCCCGCAGGACAAGAAATTCGGCGGCGAGGAGACCCGCGTCGTGATCGGCGCCCGCAACCGTATTCGCGAACATGTGACCGTGAACGCAGGCACCGCCGGGGGCGGCGGTACCACCCGGATCGGCAATGACTGCCTGCTGATGGCGGGCTGTCATGTGGCGCATGACTGCCAGCTGGGCGACCGGGTGATCATGGTGAACCATGCCGGCGCGGCGGGCCATTGCGTCGTCGAGGATGACGTGATCATCGGCGGCATCTCGGGCCTTCATCAATGGGTCCGGGTCGGGCGCGGGGCCATCATCGGCGCGCTGACCATGGTGCCCAACGATGTCATTCCCTATGGCCTGGTGCAGGCGCCGCGCGGCGAATTGGACGGGCTGAACCTGATCGGGTTGAAACGGCGTGGCGTGGCACGGTCCGACATCACCCAGCTGCGTGCCGCCTTTCAGATGCTGGCCCAGGGCGAGGGGACCTTTCAGGATCGCGCCCGCCGCATGGGCGAGGAGTTCGACAGCGACTATGTGCGCGAGATTGCCGAATTCATTCTGGGTGACACCGACCGCTCTTTCCTGACCCCGGGCAAGTGACATGCTGGCGCTGATCGCAGGGACCGGGGCGCTGCCCGAGGAACTGGTCGCCCGCCTGTCCGAACCGCCGCTGGTCTGCGCGATGGAGGGCTTTGCGCCCGAGCGGTTGGCGGTGGATATCCCGTTCCCGATCGAGCATCTGGGCTCGCTGGTGGCGGACCTCAAGGCGCGCGGGGTAAGTGAGATCTGCCTTGCGGGCGCGGTGGGGCGCCCGGCGGTGGACCCGGCCCGGATCGACGCCGCGACGCTGCCGCTGGTGCCGGTGATCCAGCAGGCGCTGACCTCGGGCGACGATGGCGCGCTGAGGGCGGTGATGGGCATCTTCGAGAACGCCGGGCTGACGGTGCGCGCCGCGCATGAGATTGCCCCCGATCTGCTGATGCCCGCCGGATGCCCGACCAAGGCCCAGCCAGAGCCTGCGGAGCTGGCCGATGCCCGGCGCGGCGCCGAGATCGTGGCCGCCATGTCGGCGGCCGATATCGGTCAGGCCTGTGTGGTCCATCGCGGACAGGCGCTGGCGGTCGAAAGCGTGTTTGGCACCAACTGGATGCTGGGCAGCCTGGGCCAGCGCCCCGATGCGGGGGGCGGCGTGCTGTTCAAGGCCCCCAAGCCCGATCAGGACCGGCGTGCCGATCTGCCCACCATTGGCCCCGATACCGTCACTGCCGCCGTGGTGGCGGGGCTCTCGGGTCTGGTGATCGCGGCGGGGGGCGTCATCGTGCTGGAGCGCGACCGGGTGATCGCGGAATGCGACCGGCTGGGCCTGTTCCTGTTTGTTGCCGGGCCGGACGCCTGATGCGCGTCTTCATCCTTGCCGGCGAACCCTCGGGCGATCGTCTGGGCGGGGCGCTGATGGCCGGGCTGCGCCAGCTCTGTCCCGATGTGCAGTTTGACGGGGTCGGCGGCCCGGCGATGGAGAGCGAGGGGCTGAGCAGCCGCTTTCCTATGGCAGAGCTTTCGATCATGGGTCTGGTCGAGGTGCTGCCGAAGTATTTCCACCTCAAGCGCCGCATCGCCGAGACCGCGCAGGCGGTGCTGGCGATGCGTCCCGATGTGATGATCACCATCGACAGCCCCGATTTCAGCCTGCGGGTGGCGCGGCTGGTCAAAGACGCGAGCGATATCCGCACCGTGCATTACGTGGCGCCCAGCGTCTGGGCCTGGCGGCCCGGGCGGGCCGACAAGATGGCCAAGGTCATCGACCATGTGCTGGCGCTGCTGCCCTTTGAGCCGCCCTATATGGAGCGGGCCGGGATGGAGTGCGACTTTGTCGGCCACCCGGTGGTGACCGAACCCGAGGCGACCGGAGCGGATATCGCCGCGCTTCGAACCGAACTGGGGCTGGGCGCGGCGCCGGTGCTGCTGGCACTGCCCGGCTCGCGGCGGGGCGAGGTCGAGCGTCTGGCGCCCGTCTTTGGCGCGGCACTCAGGCGGTTCCTGCCGGAGCATCCCGATATGCGGGTGGTGGTGCCGGTGGTGCCGCATGTGGCCGATCAGGTGGCGCAGCAGGTGGCCGAGTGGCCCGGTGCGCCGGTGCTGGTCGATCCGCGCGGGCTGGCGCCTGCACAGGCCGCCATGCGCAAGCGCGCGGCTTTTGCTGCTGCTGATCTGGCACTGGCGGCCTCGGGCACCGTGTCGCTGGAACTGGCGGCGGCGGGCACGCCGATGGTGATCGCCTACAAGGTGAACTGGCTGACCCAGAAGATCGCCGAGCGGATGGTCACCATCGACACGGTGACGCTGGTCAATCTGGTCAGCGAGACGCGGGTGGTGCCGGAATGCCTGGGCCCTGCGTGCACGCCCGAAAACATCGCGGCGCGACTGGCGGCGGTGCATGCCGACCCTGCCGCGCAGGACGCGGCGATGCGCCTGACGATGGAGCGACTGGGCCGGGGCGGCACCCCGCCGGGTCTGCGCGCGGCGCAGGCGGTGCTGGACCGGTTGCCGGGCTAGCCGCCGACATTGCTCCGTTCAAGTTCCAGATAAACGCTGTCCGCCCATTCCCCGGCGATCTGGATCGTTCGGCTGGCCCGATGGGTCTCGACAAAGCCAAGCTGGTGCAACAGCGCCAGCGAGGCGGCGTTGCGCGGGTCGACGTCGGCCCGGATATGATCAAGCGGCAGGGTCGCGAACAGATGTGGTATCAGCGCTCTCAGGGCTTCGCGCATCAGCCCCTGGCCCCAGCGGTCGCGGCGCAGAAAGAAGCCAAGCTCGGGCACGTCCCACAGCCCCGCCTTGCCGATGGCCTCGCCGTCCTCAAGCAGCACATATTCGCGGCACCTTTCCGGCGGTGCGGCCAGCGTTCCGGCAACCCAGCGTTCGGTCTGTGCCAGATCGGTATGGGTCTCGCCAAAGAAGCGCATCGCCTCTGGATCGCCAAAGACGGCATGCAGGGCAGGGGCATGCTCTGCCCGCATTGGGCAGAGCGTCAGGCGCGCGGTTTGAAGGGACTCAATATCCACGCCAGATCCAGCCGCCGCCAAAGATGCGGCTACCGTCGCTTTCATAGAAAACGCAGGCCTGTCCGGGCGACACGCCCTCCTCGGGCGTCAACAGTTCCACCTCGGCCTCGGTCTCGCTGATCGGGCGCACGATCGCCTCGCGCGGGGGGCGGGTCGAGCGGACCTTGACCGACAGATGCCATTCGGGGCGCGAGGTAAAGGGCGCGTCGCCCAGCCAGTTGATCTCGCGCACCGGGATGGTGCGGGTGGCCAGCAGCTCCTTGGGGCCGACCACCACCTGTTTCCTGTCCACGTCCAGGCGCACCACATAAAGCGGCTCGCTGAGGCCGCCGATGCCCAGGCCGCGGCGCTGGCCGATGGTGTAGTGGATGACGCCCTCGTGGCTGCCCAGCACGCGCCCGTCGGCATGCACGATCTCGCCCGGTTCGGCGGCACCCGGGCGCAGTTTCTCGATCACGCTGGCATAGTTGCCGTTGGGCACGAAACAGATGTCCTGACTGTCGGGCTTGTCGGCCACGGCCAGACCGTATTGCGCCGCCATTTCGCGGGTCGCGTCCTTCGAGGGTAGGTGGCCCAGCGGGAAGCGCAGATAGTCGAGCTGTTCCGGCGTGGTCGAGAACAGGAAATAGGATTGGTCGCGGTTGGCATCCTCGGCGCAATGCAGCTCGGGCCCGTTCGGACCCATCTTGCGCTGGATGTAATGGCCGGTGGCCATGCAGTCGGCCTCGAGATCGCGGGCGGTCTCCAGCAGGTCCTTGAACTTCACCCGCTCGTTGCAGCGGATGCAGGGGACCGGCGTGGCGCCGGCCAGATAGCTGTCGGCAAACTCGTCGATCACCGCGTCCTTGAAGATGTTCTCGTAATCCAGAACGTAATGGGGAAAGCCGCGTTCCTCGGCGACGCGGCGGGCATCGTGGATGTCGATGCCCGCGCAACAAGCGCCCTTCTTGGCAAGCGCGGCGCCGTGATCGTAAAGCTGCAGGGTGACCCCCACCACGTCATAGCCCTGATCGGCCAGATAGGCGGCCACGACCGAGCTGTCGACTCCGCCCGACATGGCAACGACCACCCGCGTTTCCGAGGGTGGTTTGGCAAAGCCAAGCGAGTTCAGCGGCATTTCGGTGTCCAGCGCCATCCGGGCAGCTCCTGACGATTAAGGAAGACCGGCAGAATATAGGAAAATACGAACTACTCTCAAGGGGCGGTTTCACCCGGCATTAAGTAGGCTGTCGCCAAGGTTACCCTGACACAAGAAGGGATAGGTGATGTTCTTGCGAAAGGTTGAAGGCCCCCGATCCGTCACGCTGCCGGATGGCTCCATCATGACGCGGGCGGATTTGCCCCCGGCCAACACACGCCGCTGGGTCGCATCGCGCAAGATCGCGGTGGTGCGAGGCGTGATCTATGGGCTGATCACGCTGGCAGAGGCCAAGCAGATCTATGGTCTGAGCGATGAGGAGTTCAACAGCTGGGTTTCCGCCCTGGCCGAACACGGAAAAGATGCATTGAAGGTGACCGCGCTAAAAAAGTATCGACAACTTTAGGTTGATCTTCCATAATGTGAATATCGGTAACGGCAGATTAACCTTTATTCGTCACGGTTAATTCCAGTACGGAATAGCGTTTAAGGCGGAGAACTGAGATGCGCATACTTTTAGTCGAGGATGATCCGACGACGTCCAAGAGCATCGAACTGATGCTGACCCATGCCAATCTGAACGTCTATGCGACCGATCTCGGCGAAGAAGGCATCGACCTGGCGAAACTTTACGACTACGATCTGATCCTGCTCGACATCAATCTGCCCGACATGAACGGGCATGAGGTGCTGCGCCAGCTGCGCATGTCGCGGATCGAAACCCCCATCCTGATCCTGTCGGGCGTCGACGATACCGAGAGCAAGATCAAGGGCTTCGGCTTTGGCGCCGACGATTATCTGACCAAACCCTTCCATCGCGAGGAACTGGTGGCGCGCATTCATGCCATCATCCGCCGCTCGAAGGGGCATTCGCAATCGGTGATCCGCACCGGCAAGATCTCGGTCAATCTGGATGCCAAGACGGTCGAGGTCGAGGGCCAGCCGGTGCATCTGACCGGCAAGGAATACCAGATGCTCGAACTGCTGTCGCTGCGCAAGGGCACCACCCTGACCAAGGAGATGTTCCTGAACCATCTCTATGGTGGCATGGACGAGCCCGAGCTGAAGATCATCGACGTGTTCATCTGCAAGCTTCGCAAGAAGCTGAGCAATGCAACCGGAGGAGAGAATTACATCGAAACGGTCTGGGGGCGGGGCTATGTGCTGCGCGATCCGCAGGCCGACGGGTTGCCCGATCCACGGATCGCGGTCAACGCCTGAACAGCCAGTCGCGAGTCCAGCGCGGCACCACCACTCACGCAGACTGATCTGGACCTGACCATGGCCTCGCCCTATCACTGGTCGCAAAGACCAGACAGACCGGGCGGGGCCATGACAGTTTCAGAACCCATCGAGACAATGACCGAGGCAGAGGCCGCGCAGGAGCTGGCGCGGCTGGCGGGGCTGTTGGCACAGGCCAATCTCGCCTATCACACGCTGGATGCGCCCGAGATTTCGGATGCGGATTATGACGCGCTGAAACAGCGCAATGCCGAGATCGAGGCGCGATTCCCCCACCTCAAACGTCCCGACAGCCCCAGCGAGCAGGTGGGCGCCCGCCCGGGCGAGGGATTCTCCAAGGTCTCCCATGCGGTGCGGATGATGTCGCTGGGCAATGCCTTTGACGATGCGGATGTGGCGGATTTCGACCGCTCGATCCGCAAGTACCTGGGGTTGGATGTCGAAACAGCGCTGGCCTATACGGCCGAGCCCAAGATCGACGGGCTGTCCCTGTCGCTGCGCTATGAACAGGGCGTGCTGGTGCAGGCAGCGACCCGGGGCGATGGCGAGGTGGGCGAGAATGTCACCGCCAATGCCCGCACCATCGCTGATATCCCCGCCCGGATCGAGGGCGCGCCCGAGGTGCTGGAGGTGCGCGGCGAGGTCTATATGAGCCACGCGGATTTCGCCGCTCTCAATACCCGGCAAGAGGCCGAGGGCGGCAAGCTGTTTGCCAATCCCCGCAATGCCGCCGCCGGCTCGCTGCGCCAACTCGACGCTGCGATCACCCGGGCGCGGCCTTTGCGATTCTTCGCCTATTCCTGGGGTGAGCTCTCGGAACCGCTGGCAGAAACGCAAATGCAGGCCATCGAACGGCTGGCCGGCCTTGGCTTTCAGACCAACCCGCTGACCCGCCGCTGCGCTGATCTGGACGCGATGATCGCGCATTATCGCGATATCGAGGCGCAGCGCGCAACGCTGGGTTATGACATCGACGGTGTGGTCTACAAGCTGGACGATCTGGGGCTGCAGGCGCGGCTCGGCTTTCGGTCGACCACGCCGCGTTGGGCGATTGCGCATAAATTCCCCGCCGAACTGGCCTGGACCCGGCTTGAGGCGATCGACATTCAGGTGGGCCGCACCGGCGCGCTCAGCCCGGTGGCACGGCTGACCCCGGTCACCGTGGGCGGTGTAGTGGTGTCGAACGCCACACTGCATAACGAGGATTACATCGCCGGGCGCGACAGCCGGGGACAGGAGATTCGCGACGGAAAGGATATTCGCGTCGGCGACTGGGTGCAGGTCTATCGCGCCGGTGACGTGATCCCCAAGATCGCCGATGTCGATCTGAACAAGCGGCCAGAGGGCGCGAACCCCTTTGAGTTTCCAGAGCAATGTCCCGAGTGCGGCAGCCCCGCCATTCGCGAGGAAGGCGACGCCGTGCGCCGTTGCACCGGCGGTGTGATCTGCCCGGCGCAGGCGGTGGAAAAGCTCAAGCATTTTGTCAGCCGCGCCGCCTTTGACATCGAAGGGCTGGGCGCCAAGCAGGTGGAACAGTTTCACGCCGATGGCTGGATCCGTGAGCCCGCCGATATTTTCGAGCTGCGCAGCCGCTATGGCGAGGGGCTGCAACAGCTGAAGAACCGCGAGGGCTGGGGTGAGAAATCGGCAACCAACCTGTTTCAGGCCATCGACGACAAGCGCCGCATTCCGCTGGCCCGTCTGATCTTTGCCCTGGGCATCCGCCACGTGGGCGAGGTGGGCGCCAAGGATCTGTCGCTGCATTATCGAGACTGGGACGCGATGGCAGCGGCACTGGACACAGCGCGCCTCGCCGCACTCGCCCATCGTGCCGCCGATACCGCCGAAGAGCAGGAGCGCCAGCAGGCCCAGGCCGAGGGCCGCCGGGCCCGCATCAGCGATACCCGCGCCGCTGTGATCGCCGCGCAAGAGGTGCCGCCCGAGGCCGCCGCCGCCTGGGCCGACCTGATCGGCGTCGACGGGATCGGCGCTACGCTGGGCCTGTCCTTGTCCGATGCCTTTGCCAATGGTGACGAACGTGCCGCCTTTGATCGGCTGAGCGCGCATCTGACGGTGATCCCCCCCGATGCCCCGGCACGCGACAGCCCGGTTGCGGGCAAGACCGTGGTCTTTACCGGCTCGCTGGAAAAGATGACCCGGGCCGAGGCCAAGGCCCGGGCCGAGGCGCTGGGGGCCAAGGTTGCAGGCTCGGTCAGCAAGAAGACCGATCTGCTGGTGGCCGGGCCGGGCGCGGGCTCCAAGCTCAAGACCGCCGAGAGCCTGGGGATCGAAACCCTGGACGAAGACGGCTGGCTGAAACTGATCGAGGGGCTATGAGCGGGCGGCCGGAACAGCTCTTCCCGCTGTTCGCGGGTCTGGAGACGCTCGAAGGGGTGGGGCCCAAGACCGCGCAGCTGTTTGCGCATCTGGATGTGGAAACCCCGCGCGACCTGTTGTTTTCGCTGCCTTATTCCGTTGTCGACCGACGCCGCCGCGACACGATCCGGGGCGCCGATCTGCCCGCGACGCTGACGGTCGAGGTGACGGTGGGCGCCCATCGCCCGGCCCGCGGGCGTGGCGGCGCCTATCGTATCTTTGTCGAGGATGCGCAGGCCGATTTCCAGCTGGTCTTCTTTCACGCGCGCGGCGACTATCTGAAAAAGGTGCTGCCCGAAGGGTCGCGCCGCGTCGTGTCGGGCAAGGTCGAGCTGTTCGATGGTATGGCCAACATGGTCCATCCCGACCACATCCTGCCGGTGGCCGAAGCGGGCGAGATCCCCGAATTCGAACCAGTCTACCCGCTGACCCAAGGGGTGAGCCAGCGCACTGCCTTCAAGGCGGCGCGATCGGCGCTGGCACGGCTGCCCGATCTGGCCGACTGGATCGACCCGGCCCTGCGCGCGCGCGAAGGCTGGCCGGACTGGGCCGATGCGATGCGCGCGGCCCATGCGCCGCAGGGGCTGGACGATGTGGCCGCCACCGCCCCGGCGCGGATGCGGCTGGCTTACGATGAACTCTTTGCCCATCAGCTGACCCTGGCACTGGCGCGGCGGCGCGAGCGCAAGGCGCGCGGCATCTCCAGCGTGGCGACCGGCGCGCTGCAATCGCGGGTGCTGGCCAGCCTGCCGTATCGCCCCACCAACGCCCAGGCCCGCGCGATCGAAGAGATCGCCGCCGACATGGCGGCGCCCGCGCGGATGAACCGGCTGTTGCAGGGCGATGTGGGCGCGGGCAAGACGCTGGTGGCCTTCATGGCGCTGCTGGTTGCGGTCGAGGCGGGCGGGCAGGGGGTGATGATGGCCCCCACCGAGATCCTCGCCCGCCAGCATCTCGAAGGGCTGCGCCCGCTGGCCGAAGAGGCCGGCGTGGTGCTTGAACTGCTGACGGGGCGCGACAAGGGGGCCGAGCGGCGCGCCAAGCTGGCGGCGCTGAAAAAGGGCGATATCTCGATCCTGGTCGGCACCCATGCGGTGTTCCAGGCGGATGTGGAATTTGCCGATCTGCGGCTGGCCATCGTCGATGAACAGCACCGGTTCGGGGTGCGCCAGCGGATGGAACTGGCGGAAAAGGGCATGAACGCCGATGTGCTGGTGATGACCGCCACGCCGATCCCGCGCAGCCTGGCGCTGGCGCAATATGGCGATATGGATGTTTCGGTGCTGGACGAGAAACCGCCCGGGCGCAAACCGATCCGTACCGCCGTGATCAGCACCGAGCGGATGGACGAGGTGATCGACCACCTTCGCCGCGCCATCGCAGAGGGGCGACAGTGTTACTGGGTCTGCCCGCTGGTGGACGAATCCGAGGTCAGTGACCTGACCGCCGCCGAGGACCGGTTCAAGCGCCTGCGCGCGGTGCTGGGCGAGGGCGTTGTCGGGCTGGTGCATGGCCAGATGCCGCCCGCCGAGAAAGACGCCGCCATGGCCGCGTTCCAGACGGGCGAGACCCAGGTTCTGGTCGCCACCACCGTGATCGAGGTGGGGGTGAACGTGCCCAATGCCACCATCATGGTGATCGAACGGGCCGAGATATTCGGCCTTGCCCAGCTGCATCAGCTGCGTGGCCGGGTAGGGCGCGGCGAGGCGGCTTCGACCTGTTTGCTGATGTATCAGCCGCCCCTGACCGAGGGCGGCCGTCGCCGCCTTGAAGTGCTGCGCGAGACCGAGGACGGGTTCCGCATCGCCGAGACCGATCTGGACATGCGCGGCGCCGGCGACCTGATCGGCACCGCACAATCGGGCCTGCCAAAATTTCGTATCGCCGATCTGGAACGGCACACCGCGCTGATGGCCACGGCGCAGACGGATGCCCGCGCACTTTTGGCCCAGGACCCGGAACTAAGCAGCGAGCGTGGCCGTGCGGCCCGCATCCTGCTGTGGCTGATGAAACAGGATCAGGCGATCCGTTTGATTTCAGTGGGTTGAGCGCGCTTCCCCCTAAAAGTTCACAAATGTTCTCAAAAAGTTCTTTACCGACTCGGCGAGATATGAGAACAAAAGGTCAACAAAGGATTAACTGACGCCCGGAGGAGAGAGCCGATGCTGACCCAGATCAAGACCGTCCTGAGCCGCTCGCAGCATACCCTGTTGCAGGATGCCGCCGGGGCCGCCTCGTTGGTGGTGATGCTGGTTGCGGCTCTGCTGCTGCCCGGCACGTTCTGACCGTTTCTGCCTGCGATCTCGTACCCGGTTTCCGCGCGCATCCTGTCCCATTCGATGCAAGGGTGACCTGCCTATCCCAAGACCCTTCCTGGGCCCCGCCTCGGCCCATGGCGTCGCGGACCGGACCCCATACGAGACCCGCACAACCTGCCGCCGCCCTCCTGCCCGGGAGGAGCGGCGGTTTTTTTGCGAGGCTCCGCCTCGCGCTCCGGAGTATTTTCAACCAGAAAGAAGCAGCAGAGCCCGCTGATCCGATCAGGCGCAGTTGGCGCGTTCGGCCTGTTCCAGCGCCTCGGCCGTCGCCTCGAGCGTCAGCAGGATCGAGGCGTGGCGGTTCTTGTAATCGCGCGCGGGGATCAGCACCTCGAGCCCGTCAAAGGGGGCGTCGGGCACCGGCCCGTCCTGTTTCAGCATCGCCTTGAGCTGGTCGCGCGCGGCCTCGATCTGGGCGCGGGTGGTGCCGATCACCGCGGCGCCGACCACGGCGGCGGCGGCCTGACCCAGCGCGCAGGCCTTCACGTCCTGGCCGAACTGGTCGATACGCCCGTCGCGCAGCGTCACGTCCACCGTCACGGTCGAACCGCAGAGGGGCGAGCGTTTCTTGACGGTGGCGTCGGGGCTGTCCAGACGCCCAAGATGCGGGATGTCCGCCGCCAGTGCCAGGATGCGGCCGGAGTAGAGCTTGATCAGATCGGTTTCGCCGGACATGGCTTTCCCTCGTTCGCTGTTCCCCATACATAGTGGGCGGAAATCCGGATGCAAAAGGTTTTTGCCCATGCCCTTCGACCCTTCGACACTAAAGTATGATGCCGCGGGGCTTATCCCGGCGATCGCTCAGGATGCCGCCACGGGTGAGGTTCTGATGATGGCCTGGATGAATGCACAGGCGGTGGCGCGCACGCTGGAAAGCGGGCGGGTGACCTATTGGTCGCGGTCGCGGCAAAGCTTCTGGGTCAAGGGCGAAAGCTCGGGCCATGTGCAGGAACTGGTGGATTTCCGCGTCGATTGCGACCGCGATTGCCTGCTGGTCACGGTGCGCCAGACCGGCCCGGCCTGTCACACCAACCGGCGCAGCTGTTTCTATACCGCTGTTCGCGAGGGCGAAGAGGTGGAGCTGATGGCGCCGTTGCTCTGAGGTTCAGAGCCCAACCATGGCGCGGATATCGGCGGGGCTGGCGCCTTCGGCCCGGTATTTCGCGATGGCGCGGGCATCGTCGCGCTTGGCCAGCCGCTTGCCGGTCTCATCCCGGATCAGGGGGTGGTGGTGGTAGATCGGGATCGGCAGGTCGAGAAGCGCCAGCAGAATGACCTGAATCGCGGTGAAGTCGAACAGATCCTCGCCCCGGATCACATGGGTGATCCCCTGCGCCACGTCATCCAGCGCCGAGGCCAGGAAATAGGCAACGATATCCTCGCCCTTGCGGGACAGGACCACATCGCCGATCTGGGCCATGGCCTGTTCCGGGTCGATCCGGTGGGTTCCTGCATGGCAGGGGCCGCTTTCGGTGAATTGCGGATAGGTGCCGTCAAACAGTGCCAGCGCCCGGTCCAGATGCAGGCGCAGCGCGTCGCCATCCTGTCGGCTCGTCATCGGGCGGTGTTTGCATAGGCCGGGATAGACCTCATGTGTGACACCCTCCTGCGGGGCGGCCAGTGCGGCCTGGATCTGGCTGCGGCTGCAGGAGCAGGGATAGAGCAGGTCCAGTTCGGCGAAGTGGCGCAGGGCAAAAGCGTAGTCGTCCAGCTTCTCCGACTGGCGCAGCACGGGAGCGTCCCAGGAGAGGCCAAGCCAGGTCAGGTCGTCAATGATCTGCGCATCCCATTCCGGTTTGCTACGTTGCAGGTCGGTATCTTCCATCCGCAACAGGAACCTGCCCTCGGCGGCGCGGGCCATGTCATGGGCCAGGATCGCCGAATAGGCGTGGCCCAGATGCAGCGGGCCGGTGGGAGAAGGCGCAAATCGGGTGGTGAAAGTCATGTCGTTTCAGATGGAAAGCGCATGATGTTCACCCGTTTTCGGCCTCGGCCAGCCAGCTGGTCCAGGCCTCCTTGGCGCGGTCGGTATAAGCCTTGTAACGGTCCTTGCGGCCCCGACGACCACCCTTCAGCCCGTCGACCGGACGGAACAGGCCGAAGTTGACGTTCATCGGCTGAAAGGTCTTGGCCTCGGCGCCGCCGGTGATGTGGTGGATCAGCGCGCCCATGGCGCTGTCCTGCGGCACCTCGGGCAGGGCGCGGCCCTGTATCTCGGCCGCGGCCAGACGCCCGGCCAAAAGACCCATGGCTGCGCTTTCCACATAGCCTTCGACCCCGGTGATCTGCCCGGCAAAGCGGATATTGGGCCGCGATTTCATCCTCATCTGCGCATCGAGCAGGGTCGGAGAATTCAGAAAGGTATTGCGATGAATGCCGCCCAGGCGCGCAAAGCTCGCGTTTTCCAGGCCGGGAATGGTTTTGAAAACAGCGGTTTGCGCGCCGTATTTCATCTTGGTCTGAAAGCCCACGATATTGTAGAGCGTGCCCAGCGCATTGTCGCGGCGCAGCTGTACCACCGCATAGGCTTTGACGTCGGGCTGGTGTGGATTGGTCAGGCCCACCGGTTTCATCGGGCCGTGGCGCAGGGTTTCGCGACCGCGTTCGGCCATCACCTCGATCGGCAGGCAGCCGTCGAAATAGGTCGCGGTCTCGCCCTCGTGAAACTCGGTCTTGTCGGCGGCCAGCAGCGCGTCGATGAAGGCCTCGTACTGGTCGCGGTCCATCGGGCAGTTCAGATAGGCGGTACGCTCTTCCTCGGTCTCGCCCTTGTCATAGCGCGACTGCATCCAGGCGCGCGACATGTCGATCGTGTCGGCATAGACGATGGGGGCGATGGCGTCAAAAAAGGCCAGCGCCTCCGCCCCGGTCTCTGCCTGGATGGCGGCGCCAAGCGCGGGCGAGGTCAGCGGGCCGGTGGCAAAGATCCAGTGCCCGTCACGGGGCAGTTCGGTCACTTCCTCGGCGGTGACCGAGACGCGGGGATGGGCGTGCAGCCGGGCGGTCACGGTCTCGGCAAACGGGTCGCGATCCACCGCCAGCGCGCCCCCGGCAGGCAGGCGATGGGCATCGGCGGCGGACATGATCAGCCCGCCTGCCGCGCGCATCTCCCAGTGCAGCAGCCCCACGGCATTCTGTTCGTCATCATCCGAGCGGAACGAGTTCGAACAGACCATTTCGGCCAGGTTGCCGGTCTGATGCGCGAAGGTGCCGACGGTGGGGCGCATCTCGTGGATCACCACGTCGATACCCTGCTGTGCCGCCTGCCAGGCGGCTTCGGACCCGGCCATGCCGCCGCCCACGATATGCAATCTGTCTGTCATGATCTGCCACATAGGGCAGGGCGCGGCACTGCGCAATGATCGAGTGTGGCCCGCGCGGCACCGCTGCGGAGCTTTGTCAACGACTATGACGGTGCAGACCGGTGCAAGGCAGCAATTGTGGCGGATCAGCGAGGGGGGATTTTTGGGGTCGCCGCTGCGGGAATGTCAACGCCGGAGAGAGAGCCGGCTAGGAGGGACCTTCCGCCCACGGCGACCCAAAAGTCGTCAAGGCATTTACCTTGCCCCAGCTTTGCCACAGTGTTGCCCCGATTGAAAGCTCAAATTTGGAAACAATTCTAAGGGATTGGTGCGATGATCCGTCTATTGGCGCCAATCGGGGTCGCGCTTCTCGATAAAGGCGGCGATTCCCTCGGCGGTGTCCCGATAGAGCATGTTTTCCACCATCACGTCGCCGGTATAGGCATAGGCCTGATCCAGCGGCAGCAGCTGCTGGCGATAAAACGCCTCCTTGCCGATCCGCACCGCCGCGCCCAGCTTGCCGGCCACGGTTTCGGCCAGAGCGCGGGTTTCGGACTCGAGATCGGCGGCGGGCACCACCCGGTTGACCAGCCCCAGCTCGGCGGCGCGGCTGGCCTCGATGAACTGGCCGGTGGTCAGCATTTCAAAGGCCTGCTTGCGCGGGATATTGCGGCTGAGCGCGACCATCGGGGTCGAGCAGAACAGACCGATATTGACGCCGTTGACGCCGAACCGGGTGCCCTCGGCAGCGACCGCCATGTCGCAGGTCGCCACCAGCTGGCAGCCGGCGGCGGTGGCGATGCCATGGGCCTGGGCGATCACCGGCTGGGGCAGCGACTGAATGGTCATCATCATCCGGGCGCAGCGGTCGAACAGATCCTTGAAATAGGCCTTGCCGCCATCCTCGGCCTGACGCCCGGCGGTCATCTGTTTCAGGTCGTGACCCGCACAGAACGCCTTGCCCGCGCCCGACAGGATCACCGCGCGGATGCCCGCGTCGTCGCGCAGCGCGTCGAATTCGGCCTGAAGCGCCGCCAGCATCTCGTCGCTGAGCGCGTTCAGCCGCTCGGGCGCGTTCATGGTCAGATGGGCCACGGCCCCCGTGTCGCGACGTTCCAGAATTGCCATCTTGCCCTCTCTGCCAAACTCGGGGCAACTCTAGGCGCAGGAGACGAGGAGGGAAAGCATGGCGTTGGCACTGAACCGGGAGGAATTGTCGCAATACCTGGCCGAGGTGTTCCCGCAGGTGCGCGAGGATTTCGCGATAGACGCGCTGAGCGAGGACACGATCACCATGCGGCTGTTGACCGCCGAGCGGCATTTGCGCCCGGGTGGCACCGTTTCCGGGCCGTCGATGTTCGCGCTGGCCGATGTCTGTGTCTATGCGATGGTGCTGGCGCGGCTGGGGCGGCAGGCGCTGGCGGTGACCACCAATTGTTCGATGGATTTCATGCGCAAGCCCGAGGGCGGCGCCCAGATCGTGGCAGAGTGCCGCCTGCTGAAACTGGGCCGCTCGCTGGCGGTGGGGGATATCCTGATGTTCTCCGAAGGCTCCGACAAACCGGTGGCGCGCGCCAGCATGACCTATTCGATCCCGCCGCAGGGCTCGGCCGCGGCGCAATTCGGCTGAGACGAAAAAAGGCCGGGGCAAGCCCCGGCCAGTGAAGAGGTCCCAATGAAGGGACTGGGGATTCCGTTTCAGCCCTGCCAGAAGCGGCGGGCAGCCTCGTCGCGGGCGGCCTGTCGGGTCAGGCCCACATCGCGCAGCAGATGATCGTCGAGCTTGCCAAGGTTAAGCCGGGTTCGCCGGTTTTGTTCCCATTTGGTCACGGTCGCCGCGAAACGCACGGCAAGAGCAGCGATCAGCGGCAGCCGGGGGCTGGCGTTCAGCAGCATCAGAGCGGGCGAATGCATCATGCGGGTCATGACATGGGTCCTTTCGAAAATTGTATTGACACAAGTTGTGGTGACTTGATACACGTATTTGATACATTCGAAATTGTCCCAAGATCAAAGGAAAGATTGTAATGGGTACAATTTGGCCCGACTCCTTGCCTCAGTCCAAGGGCGCCAAATACACGCTGGTTGCCGATGTCATCAGAAAAGCGATTGATACCAAGGAGCTGGAGGTCGGGGTGAAGCTGCCTCCGGTGCGGGAACTTGCCTATAAATTGGGCATTACCCCCGGGACGGTGGCGCGGGCCTATACGATCCTCACCGATGAGGGGCTGCTGAATGCCGAGGTGGGGCGCGGCACATTCGTGGCGCCGCCCAAACGCCCGGTTCTGGATGATGTCTGGTCGCGGCAATTGTATCTGCTGGACGAACGCGACGATGACAATGTCAGCCTGTTCAGCCCGCGGCTGGCCGATATGGGGCAGGTGGCCCTGATCCGGGAATGCCTGCAAAAGGTGGCACAGGGCGATCCGGCGATGTTCCTGAACTATCCCACCCGCGACGCCTATGCCGGGGTGCGCCAGGCGGTGGTCGACTGGATGTCCGACCTGTCGCTGGGGCCGCTCACTGCAGACGATATCGTGCTGACCCATGGCGGGCAAAGCGGGCTGTGCGTGGTATTTCAGACCGTGTTCAAGGGGCCCAAACCGGTGGTTCTGGTCGAGGATCTGTCCTATGCCGGGTTCCGTCGCGCGGCCGAGCTGATGCGGGCAGATGTGATCGGGGTGCGGATGGACAAATGGGGCATCGACCCGATGTCGCTGGACCTGACCGCGCGCCAGAGCCCGGCGCAGGCGATCTGCGTCTCGCCCGAGGTGCAGAACCCGACCGGCAGCCGCTCGCCGTTGGAGCGCCGCAAGGAGGTGGTCGAGGTCGCTCGCAAGCATGACCTGCAGATCATCGAGGACGATTGTTACCGGATGGGCGAGCCACAGGCGCCCAGCTATCGCGCCTTGGCGCCCGAGCGGGGCTGGCATGTCTCGTCCGTGTCCAAGACGCTGACCCCGGCGCTGCGGGTTGGGTTCGCCATCGCCCCCGAAGGGCAGAGCGCGGGGCTGCGCCGCTCGGCCGAATATGGCTATTTCGGCCTGGCCCAGCCGCTGGCGGAGCTGACCCGACTGATGTTGAGCGATCCACGCGCCCGCGATCTGGCCCGCGCGGTCCAGCGGCGCATGGCCGAATATGTACGCGTCACGGTCAACACGCTGGGCGGGTTCGATCTGGTCTGGGATTCGGCGGTGCCGTTTGTCTGGCTGCGTCTGCCCTCGGGCTGGCGTTCGGCCGCCTTTACCCGCGCCGCCGAGCGGGCAGGGGTGCAGGTGCGTTCGGCCGACGAGTTTGCCCTGCGCGACGGGCGCGCGCCCAATGCGGTGCGCATCGCGATGAACGCGCATGTCTCGCTGGAGCGGTTCGAGACGGCAATGGTGCGGCTGCGCGCGCTTCTGGACAACCCGCCCGAGCAGATCAGTGTCTGATTTTGTGGGGTAAAATGATACCTATTTTGCAGGTCATTGTTTTTGCAAAATTAAATAGCGCAACATGCGCTTGACCCGCCCCATACATCTCCTTAGAAACCGCCCATCGGATTAGGGCCGGTCGCAAAGGCCGGTCTTTCACATCAAACAGGACTATCCTGCCATGAAAACCTTCTCTGCAACTCCTGCAGACATCGACAAGAAGTGGATCCTGATCGACGCTGAGGGTGTCGTTCTGGGCCGCCTCGCCTCGATCGTCGCCATGCGCCTGCGTGGCAAGCACAAGGCCTCGTTCACCCCGCATATGGACATGGGCGACAACGTCATCGTCATCAATGCCGACAAGGTGCAGATCACCGGCAAGAAGCGCGAAGAGCACTTCTATTGGCACACCGGCCACCCGGGCGGCATCAAGTCGCGCACCAAGCAGCAGATCCTCGAGGGTGCCCACCCCGAGCGCGTGGTCTATCAGGCCGTCAAGCGCATGCTGCCGGGCAACCGCCTGTCGCGTCAGCAGATGACCAACCTGCGTATCTATGCCGGGACCGAACACCCGCATGAAGCCCAGGCCCCCGAAGTTCTGGACGTCAAGTCCATGAACAAGAAAAACACCCGGAGCTGAAACCGATGGCTGATCAGATCAATACTCTCGAAGAGCTGAGCGCCGTTGCAGGCCTCGAATCCCTGGCCGCAGACGAGCCGCGCGAACCCGTTCGCGACGAGCTGGGCCGCTCCTATGCCACCGGCAAGCGGAAAGATGCGGTTGCCCGCGTCTGGATCAAGCCGGGTTCGGGCAAGGTCGTGGTGAATGGCAAGGATCAGGACGCCTATTTCGCGCGCCCCGTTCTGCAGCTGATCCTGCGCCAGCCGTTCCAGGTGGCCGGTGTCGAAGGCCAGTTCGACGTGATGGCAACCGTCAAGGGCGGTGGCCTGACCGGTCAGGCCGGCGCGGTCAAGCACGGCATCTCGAAGGCGCTGCAGCTGTACGATCCCTCGCTGCGTGGCGCGCTCAAGGCCGCCGGCTTCCTGACCCGCGACAGCCGCGTGGTCGAGCGTAAGAAATACGGCAAGCGCAAAGCCCGCCGTTCGTTCCAGTTCTCGAAGCGCTAAGTTTCGGACCCAGAACACGAAAAAGGCCGCGCATTGCGCGGCCTTTTTTGTTGTGTGAGGCACGTCTTGGGGGATGGTTCTGCATCGCAGAGCTCATCGCGGTCGTGGGTAACCCGTGGCCGAACGGTGCCAATACAGCGGCGCGGCCTGTCAAACCTGCCATTCTCTTCAGGCGCGAAATCAGGACGACACCGAACTCACAGAGCGCGGAAGGAGCTGCCGTCCGGTTTGTTCAATCTGAGGTCCGCTTTTTTGCGATACGCGACTGCGACGAAAAGCAAAGGGCGGGGAGCGGCCGTTCGCTGCGCATGCGTAGGACCCTGCTGAATTCGCAAAAGCGGACGCAAACATGTGTCGTGCAGATCAAAGATGCAAGCAAGGGTCTTGGCGCTCGTCTTGTTCGCACATCGCAAGAACTTCGATCTTGCGCAGCGCCAGAAACAATCGCAATCTGCTCCGAGGGGTGTGGATAGTTCTGTAGGCATTGGTGCAGTTTCTACAGTTCAGGATTTCTTCGATGTAGAAGGTATGAAATGAGAATTTCTTATGGAGTTGAGAACCTTAGGTCTCTAACTCGCACACCTGAAATCGAGCTTAGGCCTATTACCATATTGATTGGTAGAAATAGTGCGGGAAAGAGCACCTATCTTCGTTCTTTTGCGCTTATGCGGCAATCACTTGAAGTGAAATCGAGCGCCCCGATTCTCTGGTATGGTGATTACGTTGACTTCGGTGACTTTGATGCTGCAGTGAGCAATGGTGACAAAGATAGTGACATTACTTTCAACTTCCGGGTGGAGGACCTCGATACACGCGATGTTGAAGATGAAATCTACTATTATAATGAATATGCTTACCGCTCCAGCAGAAGGAAAATCTCGTACCAAGCCGTCTCATTGAGCATCTCATTGGGAGAACAACTGAGGCGAACAGTTCGCAGAAGGATAGCTCTGGAAATACCCGAGGATCGCATTTCAGCCGTCGCTTCATTCGAGAAAGATGGGCGAGAATGCAGCGACTTTCAAATCAATGGTCAACGGTTGTCAGACCTGATTCCAAACGTTGCTGTCTATTTTCGAGCTAGTGATATTTTCGATAGGCCGGTTCTTGTAAGGCAGGTTCGGAAAGACGGGAAGTCACTGCGACGTGTTGTTGGAGCTGCTTCCGAAATCGGAAGCGCAATCTCACAGCGTCTTAGGCAACAAGTAGACAAGCGTATTTCGGAAGAAAATTTGGCAATCGAGGCCAGACGCATCCTAAACCATCCTAGACTTGACCCAACTAGTCTTCAACAGTTGCGCTTGCGAGCTGGAAACAGGTCTTTTCGGAAGCTGTATGATCGTTGGTTGAAGGATGAAGCTTCGACCACACTTGCAGAAATCGATCATCTATGTGCGTTAAACCATGCTCTAATAACTGTTGGTCGGGTATCCTCTGTTCTGAAGGGTTTTTTTCGAAATACGACCTACCTAGGTCCCGCAAGAGCTCGCAGTGAGAGATACTATCGTTCTCAAGAGCTAGAAGTGTCTGAAATCAGTCCTGACGGGCAAAACCTTCCAATGTTCCTAGCCTCACTTAGCACTACGGAGCAGGGCCGATTTTCTGACTGGGTCGAGGAGGCTTTTGGGTTCGGCGTCTTAGTGGAGCGGAAAGAAGGTCATGTCAGCATTAAGCTGCGGCAACGCACCATTTCTGTAAATGTCGCGGACACAGGCTACGGCGTGTCTCAGATATTACCGGTTCTCGCGCAGATCTGGTGGGCTACGCAGATACCCCGGAACTACACCAGACAAATGCGCCACGGCTTGAGACCTATTACAATGGAGCAACCGGAACTCCACCTCCACCCTGCTCACCAAGCTAAACTAGCGGATGTTTTTCAAAGCGCTATTGAACGAAGTAACGCTTCCGGTCCAGAGGCGGTATTACTGATTGAGACCCACAGCGAAGCATTGATCAATCGTCTGGGCGAACTGATTGAGTATGGCAAGATTGCTGCGAATGACGTTCAAGTTGTTATATTTTCTGCAAGGGGCGAAGGAGAAGAGCTCAATACAGAGATTTCTACGTCGACATTTGATGACAATGGTGCGCTGCGGGACTGGCCCTACGGGTTCTTTAATTATTAAATGATTATTTCCTTAGAGCTTTCTATCGCACAGCTAGGCGATCTATCAACCAAAAGGTCCGAAGAACTTTTCTCGGAAATTTTAAGGAGCAGTAGACGCGGTCATCACATTGTTATAGTTCCTCGCGAATTGGCGCGTTGGGCGGCCCAAAATCTGGCGCTTTCTGGCCAAGACCGGGCGCACCTTGAGAAAGTCAGGGAAGAGTTTACTCAACTAGGCGGTCTACGTGACGCTCCAACATCCAGAACGCTGAAGATTGATGCACTTCAGCAAAAATTAGCATCGGTTACCGATCATGTTTGGTCAATCGGTGTTGAAGAAGTTCTCGCAAGTCGCTTCCTTGAGAAGACAGTATTGCTGTTGGAGAACGCGACAAATGATGGTGAATTACTTGGTGAGCTCATTTCTCACGAGGCCCGACGCCGTGGCATTAGAGACATAGCGTTTCAGGTCACCAATGGCGGAGGCGGTACGACATATCAAGAGGTGGAACGGATTACCGATTTGAACCAAATTTTTGTCTGCATTTGCGACCATGACAAGCTTACGCCATTTTCTCCAAACTCGGAGACCTTCCGAAAAGCGAAGTCTACCGCGGACAGAAAAAACTTTGTTGGGACAATTATTACTACGCCGGGTAGAGAGATTGAGAATTTCCTTCCTATGGAGATCGTGTGCAGCCTCTATCCGGAATACCCTGTGGCACAGAAACAAAAGCTTGAGGGTTTAATTTTGGCACAAAACGACCCAAATACTGGTGATTGTCTGTGGCTCTACTTCGATGTCAAGGAAGGTGTAAGTTCGTGTAGATATCGTCAGCGATGCGCTTCAGAGAAAGCTCGTCATTGGGTCGAGGAAAAATATCAAATTGATGACCTCAACGAAGATGAAGTGAGAATCGACGGTTTCGGCCAAAACGTAGTTGAGCGATTTCTAGCAAACGGAGCAGGCCGGTCCGCTCTGCACAAATTTTCTCGCTCAGAGTATTGGCTGAGACACTTCGTTTCATGGTTCGACAACTTTTTGCCGTTCATTCAAGGTAGGTCCAACAGTCGCGTCTGATGACGTGTTCCTGAGCACAAAGTACGCTGCTGCTTCGAGTGTGTAGGGAACTGAGGCGCTTGGCTGCATCGCAAGATTGGGAACGAACGGCAGCTTCAGTAGGCCGCATTGCAGCATTTGATGGCCTTGTCCAATGTCCGCAGAGGGCCGAAACCGTCTTGACGCCGGTCAGGGGTGCGGTGCCCTCTGTTGCATCGCCGCATGACGGCTTCGAGCCCAAAATGCCAGATGCTGCGAGGTGCACCAATGACTGCTATGGTTGATTGGCAGCAACAACTAACGGGCTGTTGCGGTCGCTTCACTTGTCGGGAATAATTCAACAAGATGCGCAAAACGACAACACTGCAAGCGTCGGGATGAACTAGACAATAGGATTGAACGCGTTGATTGAAGAACTGAAACGATTGCTAAAGGAATGTGCGACCAAGAAAATCGTTGTTATAGGCGAGTGCGTTCGAGATGTTTTTGTAAACACTCAACGTTTATCTGGCCCGTCGGACTACCAATACACAATAACCAAACAGCTTCAACGAAGAGAATTCCCAGGCGGAGCCTATCCAGTTGCTCGTGATCTTTCGAATTTTGTCTCCAAAGTCCACTTTGTTACCTGTTCGACCCATGAGTTTCCGACAAACTTAGAGAGAATGGATGTCATTCCGATATCACGGGAACGTATTTCAAAAACACGTTTTTTTTCTGGTCATAACAGCAACATTTTTCATTATCACTGTGTTTTTTCGGAGGAAATTACGTTATCTCTGACGCCCCTGCAGGAATTGGCATCGGTATTTTCTGAAGCTGATCTTGTGATTGTCTTGGATTATGGACACGGCTTACTGAATTCTGATGTTAGAAAATCTATCTCTCAAAATGCACGATTTGTTGCACTTAACTGTCAAGCAAACGAGGATAAGTATCCTTTTCATCAGATATGGAAATACGAAAGCACTGACCTTCTGTTGTTGAACAAAGTAGAGGCGGAAATTAATCTTCTGAAAACAGGCGTTCCTGTTCAAGAGTTAGCGCTCCGGCTACATAGCAAATTTAAGTCGACATACACTATTGTGACAGACGCAGAACACGGTGCAGTAATTCAACACGATTACAGAGCATATTCTTCGCCTGCTATGTCAAGTTGTGTTGTCGATGCAGTTGGGTGTAGCGACATAATGCTTGGCTTTGCCGCACTCGCCGCACAGAATGGTAAATCTGCGGAGGAAATCCTGTACTTTGCAAGTGTTGCGGCTGGAGCGAAGACAATGATTAACGTTCATGAAAGACCGTTAAGCCGTGAAGACTTATACGAGATCGCCTTAGGAGTGCAAAATGAAACCTGAAATGGAACTACTATGGCGATTGTATGAAGAAGACCGAACTTTTTCCAAGCACCACGAACAGCAGAGGACTGCCACCTCCGGTTTGCTAGTTACAATCTCAGCAGCACTGATTGCGTTTACAGCCATTGACCAAAAACTTGAGGGGGCCGATGTATTGGCGGGTGCACTGCTGATCATTTTGGGTCTATTTGGAGCAATTTTCACGCACAAACAGTACGAACGAAGTAGATTACATCTAAATCGTTCTTACGCATACTTTGATGCAATGAACAAGGCGATTGAGGGCGTTGATCTTGAAGCACTTCGAAGAAAGGCCAGCGAGAAAAACGAGGCTGACTTTCCGATATCTTCCAAGTATAAACTAAGCACGCTCTGGATCATTCTTCACTATGTCATTCTTGCGAGCGGTTTTCTTGTGACGGGTGCCGCAATTTAGAGTTGTCTCTTTCGGCTCTACGTTGAGATTTGCTGGAATTCACCTTTGCAGACATTGGTGCAAACGCAGCGAATTCCCACTTTGTCCGCAGAGTGTGAGTTCGATCCCATCCAGACTTTGCGGTTGCAGCGAAAGTCGGCAATGCGGGCTGCAGTCGCAGCATCGAGATGAGGTGGCCAACGGCAGCTTCGGGCCGGGAACCGTCGTGACGCCGGTCAGGGGTCCGGTGCCCTCTGTTGCATCGCCGCATGACGGCTTCGAGCCCAAAACAACAAATGCTGCAGCTTGCGCGAAGGTGTTAAATACTGGTGAAACCGGACATTAGTCATGGGAAAATTTCCTGAGAACGAACACTGATATGTGAGTTGATTGCTGTAATCTGCAAGTAACTCTGCGTTCGCGAGTGCCTGCTGGACAGGTTCACATTTCTGTTGACGGCCTGTCCTGTGCTCGGGCAGCCTTTCTGAAGTTGGAAAGAGCGAGAGCCGCCAAATATGGCCCAATGCATGATGGTAAACCAGGGACGTCGGGCAACCGGCTGTGATCTCGTGGTATGACGTGAAGCTGCCTTTTGGCCGATTCAGCAGTTGCTGAACCGGGTATCCACACCTCTTCTAACTTTCCCGCTTTTTTGGTTTCTCAACATGCACAACACGAACGGGTTACGCCTTGCCGTCGATATTGGTGGCACTTTCACTGACACAGTCCTGGTTGATGGGCAGAGGCATATCCTTGCCACCACCAAAACACCGACCACCCCTGAAAATCCGACCCTTGGGGCGCTTGCGGGCGCCCAGCACGTGTTGGCCGAGACCGGGACGGGCTGGTCGCAGATCCGCGGCTTCATCCATGGGACGACACTTGCCACCAATGCCCTGATCGAGCGGCGCGGGGCGGTTGTGGCGACGGTGACGAGTGCGGGGTTTCGCGACATTCTCGAGATCGCCTATGAGCGCCGCTACAGCCAGTATGACATCAACCTGGTCAAGCCCGATCTGATCGTGCCGCGCGCGCGCGCCTTTACCATCGGAGGACGGATGGATGCGCGCGGACACGCTTTGCAACCGCTCGATGAGAAGGCCGTTGCACGGCTGGCGGCGGAGATCGGGGGCAGTGGTGCCGCCGCCGTGGCGATTTGCCTAATGCATGCCTATGCCAACCCGGCGCATGAGCTGAGGCTGCGCGATCTTCTGCTGGAAGCCATGCCCGGTCTGGTGATCTCGCTGTCGCACGAGGTCAGCCCCGAGGCGCGCGAGTTCGACCGGCTCTCAACCACCATCGCCAATGCATATATTCAGCCGCAGATGGCCGGTTACCTGTCCGATTTCCAGGCCCGCTTTAGCAATGAGGGGCTGACCTGCCCGATCCTGATGATGACCGCGGGCGGCGGAATGACGGCGATGGAGACCGCCGCGCGTCTGCCGGTCCGGCTGGTGGAATCCGGTCCTGCGGGCGGCGCCATTCTTGCCGCGCGTATCGCCGCTGAGACCGGCGAGCGGGCGGTGCTGAGTTTCGATATGGGTGGCACCACGGCCAAGCTGTGTCTGATCGACCAGTATCGCCCGCAGACCGCCCGCAAGTTTGAAATCGCGCGCGCTGCGCGGTTCATCAAGGGCTCAGGCATGCCGGTGCGCATCCCGGTGATAGAGATGATCGAGATTGGCGCCGGCGGCGGTTCGATCGCGCATGTGGACCGGTTGGGCCGCATTCAGGTCGGACCCGAAAGTGCAGGGTCCGAGCCCGGACCCGCTGCTTTCGCCAAGGGCGGAACCGAGCCGACGGTGACCGATGCGGACGTGGTGCAGGGGCTGATCGAGCCCGGGCGTTTTGCCGAGGGCCGGCTTGGGATCGACGAGGAAGCAGCTGAAGCTGCGCTTGTATCAGGCGTCGGGCAGGCGTTGGAAGTTGACGCTGCAGAGGCCGCCCATGGGGTCAGCGAGATCGTGGATGAGAATATGGCCGCGGCGGGGCGGATGCATGCCGTTGAATCGGGCAAGGATCTGGGCGCGCGGTTGATGATCGCCTTTGGCGGCAATGGCCCGTTGCACGCCACCCGGGTGGCGCGGCGCGCGCATGTGAACCGCATCCTGATCCCACGCGATCCCGGGGTCGGTTCGGCCGTCGGGTTCCTGTTCGCGCCGGTCTCTTTCGAGATCATCCGCTCGCGCTATAGCACGCTTGAGGCGCTTGATCTGGATGGGCACAACGCGTTCTTTGACGCGATGATCGAAGAAGCTCAAGCCGTGGTTCGGGCCGGTGCGCCTCAGGGTCGGCTGACCGGGCGGCGGCAGGCTTTCATGCGCTATCACGGGCAAGGTCATGAGATCGAGATCCCGCTGCCCGATCGCGCGCTGGAAGAGGCCGACATCCCTGCGCTGCGCCGGGTCTTCGAAGAGGAATACAGCCGCCAGTTCAGCCGGGCCGTGCCCGGAATGACCATCGAGGTGCTGAACTGGGCGCTGGAGATATCGTCAGAGCCGCCGGCGCTGGCCCGACACCAGGAACCCCGACAGAAACGGCTCGCACAACCGACCGGGCAGCGGCGCATCCTGTGCGATGTCACCGGCACATGGCGCGAGGCGGATATTCATGACCGCGACACGCTGAGACCGGGTGATCATCTTAACGGCCCGGCCCTGATCATCGAACCGCAAACCACAACATTCGTCAGCGCCGATTTCTCGGCCAGTGTGGACGGCGGCGGTAACATCTGGCTGATACGCAACCGAGAGGGCGACCGATGAGCACCACCGACACGCGACTGCAGGTCATGTGGAACCGGCTTCTGGCGGTGGTCGAGGAACAGGGGCAGGCCCTGATCCGCGCGGCTTTCAGCCCCATCGTGCGGGAGTGCGGAGATATCTCGGCCGGTATCTTCGATTTGCAGGGGCGCATGCTGGCGCAGGCGGTGACCGGCACGCCCGGCCATATCAACACCATGGCCGAGGCGGTAAAGACCCTGCGCGGGCGTTTCGAGCTTCAGGACATGAAGCCCGGCGACATCTACATGACCAACGATCCCTGGATCGCCTCTGGCCATCTGAACGATTTTCTTCTGATGATGCCGGTGTTTTACCGGGATCGCATTGTCGGCTTCACCTCCTGTACCTCGCATCTGGTGGATCTGGGGGGGCTCGGCATGGGCCCCGAGGGGTCCGACATCTATGACGAGGGGCTTCTGATCCCGCCCTGCAAGCTTGTGGATGGGGGCGCGTTGAACACGCTCCTGATGGAGATCGTCAAGGCCAATTCGCGCGAACCCATCGCCAACGAGGGCGACATCTATGCGCTGATCGCCTGTTGCGAGGCCGGGGCGGAACGGCTTACGGGCATGATGGCGGAATTCGGCATCGACCATCTGGACGAGCTGGCCGACTACATCATCGACACGTCGTATCGCGGTACGATCGAGGCCATCGCGGAATTGCCCAAGGGGACGTGGTGCAATGTCTTGAAGGTGGATGGCTATGAGCAGGAGATCGATCTGCACGCCGCCCTGACCATTGCCGAGGATCGGGTTGCACTGGATTTCACCGGCACATCGGGCCTGTCGAACAAGGGTATCAACGTGCCGCTGAACTATGCCACCGCCTATTCGGTGTTTGCCCTGCGTTGCATCATCGGGCCCGACATTCCCAACAACGCGGGCTCGCTGGCGCCGTTTCACGTCACCGGGCCGAAGAACTGCATCCTGAATGCCCAGCCTCCCGCACCGGTGGCCATGCGTCATACGCTGGGGCAGATGACGCCCGATTTGGTCTATGGCTGCCTGTCGCATGCCCTGCCCGATCGGGTGCCCGCCGAAGGCGCGTCATGCATGTATGACCTGCCGCTTCGCCACACCCCCGAGGCGGTGTCGCGGGGGGACGAACAGTTCGCGCTGGAACTGGTGTTCAGCGGCGGAACCGGGGCGCGGCCGGGCCTGGACGGGTTGTCGGCAACCGCCTTTCCGTCGGGTGTCTGGGGCAGTCAGGTGGAGACCACCGAAGCGGTCGCGCCGGTTCTGATTACCCGGCGTGAACTCAGGCCGGACAGCGGCGGGCCCGGGCGCACACGCGGCGGGCTGGGTCAGGTCATCGAAATGCGGTCCTCCGACAACGCGGATTTCATGCTGTTCCTTTCGGTCGAGCGGGTCCTGAACCCGGCAAATGGGCGTTTCGGAGGACAGGCCGCTGCGCCGGGGCGTATTCGCATCGGCCGTGATGGCCCGGACCTGCCCGGCAAGGGTGAGGTTCGCGTGAAGGCCGGTGAAACGCTGATCTTCGAAACCCCGGGCGGCGGGGGGTTCGGTCCGCCACGGGAGCGCGACCCCGACGACATCCGGCGCGATCTGGACGAGGGGCTGATCAGCAGGCAAGCCGCTCATGACATCTATGGGCTCGAGCCGTGATCAGACCAGCAAGACATATCGCAGCGATGTCGCCATACGCACTGGCCCAGTTGAAGGCACCTGCGGGAAAGCGCCTGATTTCGCTGTCTCAGAACGAAAGCCTGCGTCCACCCAGCCGCCGGGCGATCGAGGCCGCCGCAAGGGCAGGGGACGCCGGGCATCTCTATCCCGATCCGGACTGGAGCGCGCTTCGCGCCGCGCTGTCCGGGCTGCACGGTATCCCTGTCGAAGGCATCCTCTGCGGCAACGGGTCGATGGAACTGATCGCCTGCCTGGCTCAAGCCTTTGCCGACGAGCGAAACGCGATCCTGGCCCCGGCGCATGGCTACCCGTTCTTCCGTAGCGCCGCACAGATGGCGCGGGCCCGCTTCGACCTGGCAGCGGAACGTGACAGGCATGTATGTGTCGATGCAATGCTTGCCGCCGTCCAGCCCGACACGCGCATCGTTTTCGTCGCCAACCCCGGCAATCCGACCGGCACCCGTATCCCGCGCCACGAACTTGTCCGGCTGCGCGAGGGGTTGCCCGACGATACCCTGCTGGTCATCGACGAGGCCTATGGTGAGTTTGCCGATCATCTGGGCGAGGCCATGTTCGATCTGGTCGGGCGTTGCGACACGGTGGTTCTGCGGACCTTCTCGAAGGCCTATGGGCTAGCCGGAATGCGGGTGGGTTGGGGCCTGTTCCCGCCCGAGATCGCCCGGGAGCTTCGCAAGGTGATGAATCCCAACAACATCGCTGTCGCCGGCCAATTGGCGGCCACGGCGGCGCTCGCGGATCAGGACTATATGGTTGAAACCTGCCGACAGACGGCCGCTTTGCGCGACGGGTTGCGCGCGCGCCTGTCGAAGGCGGGGTATGACGTGCCCGAAAGCTTCTCCAATTTCGTGCTGATCCGAATGGAAAGCCCTGACGACGCGCGTCGCGCCGATGAGGCGCTCCGCGCCGAGGGCGTGTTTCTGCGTCCGCAGGGCGGGGTCGGGCTGGCCGATAGCTTGCGTGTGACCATCGGTCCGGCAGAAAAGATCGACATTGCGGCCGGGCTTCTTGAACGCTGGGCAGAGGGGAAAAAGACATGACACAATCGCGCGGACGTGCCCGCTTTGGTATTCTCGTGCCGTTTACCAACACCAATCTCGAACCTGATATGGCCCTTCTGGCCCCCGATGGCGTGTCGATGCATTTCGCCCGTATGGGGGGCTATGATCAGGACGAGATCCCGGATGCCAACCAGATGCACGGGCTGGGCGCGGCCGATCTGGATGAGCCGCTGCGCCTGTTGCAGGGCGTGCGCCCCGGATGTGATCCTTTATGGCTGCACCTCGGCCATGCTTACCCACGGCCCCGTCTTCGACCGGGGTTTGGCCGAACGGATAAAGGCCGACAGCGGGGCCGAAACCGTCACGGCAGCCGGGGCATTGGTGCATGCGCTGCAAACGCTGGGCGTGACCCGCATCGGCTTTGCCTCGCCCTACGTGCCCGCGATCAACGACATGGCGGTGGCGTTTCTGGCGGCATCCGGCTTCGACACCGTTGCGCGCTCCGAGGTGGGCGATGAGCTGGACAATTACGGACAGGGCGCACTGGACCCGCAGGCGGTTCTTGAGCTGGGGCTTGCCGCCGATCACCCAGAGGCCGAAGCGATCGTGCTGTCCTGCACCGACATGCGCAGTGTCGAGAGCATTGCCCGTCTGGAACAGGCCGTGGGCAAACCTGTCATCACGTCAAATCAGGCGATGGTTTTCCAGGCCATGCAGCTTGCCGGTATCGGCGAAGCCCTGCCGGGCTATGGCCAGCTTCTGGAAAGGGAACGGCTATGAGCTTCGACCGGATTGCCAGCTTTTCACTCGCAACCAATGATATGCCGCAAAGCGCGCTCGACATGGGCGCGACGCTGCTGATCGACACGGTCGAGGTGGCGGCGGGCGCGGCAAGCATGGAGGCGGGGCGAATCGCGCGCGATCATGCTTTTGCTTTCCATGTCGCCGGGGCGCCCGAACACGCGGCCCACATGATGTTCGACGGCCGCCGCGCCTCGATCCCCGGTGCTGCCTTTGCGACGGCTACGCAGATCGACAATCTCGACGCGCATGACGGGTACAACCCGCCCAAGGGGCATAACGGTTGCGCCGTGGTGCACGCACTGTTTGCCTTCGCCCAGGCCCGGCCCGGGCTTTCAGCGCGCCAAGCGCTGTCTGCGCTGGTCATGTCTTACGAGGTCGCCGCCCGCGCGGCCCAGGCCCTTCATGCGACGGTGAGCGATTATCACACATCCGGGGCATGGAATGCGCTGGGCGTGGCGGCGCTGGACAGCCGCCTGATGGGTGCCGGCCCCGACCAATTGCGCCAGGCGCTCGGGATCGCCGAATATCACGGGCCGGGCAGCCAGATGATGCGCGAGATCGCCAATCCGACCATGCTGCACGATGGCTCGGGCATGGGCGCGCTGGTCGGATCGATGGCGGCACTTCTGGCGATGGATGGATTCGCGGGTGCACCGGCGATCACGGTCGAGGCCGATGCGGCGGAGGAATTCTGGTCCGATCTGGGAGACGTCTGGACGATTGAGCGCAACCATATCAAACCCTATCCGATATGCCGCTGGGCGCTTGCGGCGCTTGACGCCCTGTCGGGGCTGATACGGGAACACGGTTTTGCCGCCGATGACGTGACCATGATTGAGGTGAACACATTCGCCGAGGCCGCCGCGCTGTTTCCCGACATGCCCGCCACCACATCGCAGGCGCAGTATTCCCTACCTTTCGCACTGGCCGCGTTGCTGGTGCATGGCCGGATCGGGCCGGGGGATATTTCCGGTGCGGCGCTGAGCGATCCGAAGGTGGCCGAAGTGCTGTCGCGCGTCGCGGTGCGCGAGGATGCCCTCTACAGCAAGCGCTTTCACGCCGGACGGTGGTCTGATGTCAGTGTCATGCTGAAGGACGGCACCCGACTTGCCTCGGGCGACGTACAGGCGCGTGGTGGACCCGAGGCGCCGATGAAGAGGAGTGAGGTCGAGGTGAAATTCCGCGTGATGGCCGCAGAACTCCCTGAGCCTCGCGGTACGGCGCTATGGCAGATGCGTGAGCGTTTGTTGCAGCCAGAGGCCAAATTCAGTGAACTGGCAGCACTTGTCCATGCGTCAGCGGAGGAAACCCATGTCTGACACCCCGCGTATCATTCTGCACAACAGCGATACAGCACCGCTTACCCATTGGTTGCGCGCCGCATTCCCGCAGGCAGATTTTCGTGAATGCAACAGCTATGAGGCCCTGCCAGCCTTGATCGAAGGCTACCGGCCCGAGGTTGTGTACTCCGTTCGCTTTGCGGGCACGCCGGGCTTTCCGCGCGACGCACTGTTTGGCCCCGGCGGCCCGCGCTGGATCGCCAATGGCGGGGCGGGCACCGACCATTACGGGCAGTGGGATCCGGGCCAGACCACCGTCACCAATACTGCGGGCGTGGCCGCCGAGATGATGGCGGAGTATATCCTTGGTGGATTTTTGCATTTTTCGCTGGACGTGCCCGGACTGCAAAAGGACAAGGCCGCACGGGTCTGGAACGCCCGCACGGTCAGGCCGCTGGCGGGCAAGACGCTCCTGATTATCGGGCTGGGCCATACCGGTCGGGCGGTGGCCGCCCGCTCCAAGGCCTTTGGCATGAAAGTTCTGGGAACCCGCGCCCGGCCGAAACCGATGGAAAATGTCGATGAGGTGCACGCGGCGGATGATCTGCACGACCTTCTGCCGCACGCGGATTTCATCGCGGTCTCTACCCCGCTTATCCCCGCAACGCGCGGGTTGATCGGCGCGCAGGAGATCGCGGCGATGAAATCCGGCGTAATCTTCGCCGATGTCTCGCGTGGCGGCGTAGTGGATCAGACCGCCCTCTACGATGCACTGAGCGTCGGGCATGTGGCGGCGGCGGCACTCGATGTGTTCGAGACCGAACCCCTGCCCGAGATAAGCCCGCTATGGGCGCTGGAAAATGTGATAATCTCACCGCATTGCTCGTCAGTCTTTGCCGAATGGGAAGAAGCCTCGTTCGAATTGTTCCTACAAAACCTCGGCCGCTGGATGCGCGGCGAGGGGCTGGTCAATATCGTGGACCCGGCACGTGGGTATTGAAGGAAACGCTATGAAAGCCCGCTTGACAGGGGTCGTGACCCCGCTGCTCACCCCCTATGAGGATGACCTTTCCATCGCAGCGGGTCTTTTTCTGGACCATGCCGCGTATTGTCTGGAGGGCGGTGCACATTACCTCTCGCCTTTCGGGACCACCGGCGAGGCGATTTCGAACACCATGAGTGAACGCATTGCGATGCTCGAGCGTCTTGTCGCTTCAGACACGGCGTTACCCGAGCAACTCATGCCCGGCACCGGGCTATGCAATCTCGAGGATACTGTCACGCTTACGCGTCACGCGTCTGATCTAGGCTGCGCTGCCGCAATGGTGCTGCCGCCGTTTTTCTACCCACCCAACGATGATGGGCTTTATCGTTACTTTGCCCAGTTGATCGAAACCCTGGGGGACAAGGCCCCGAGGATAATCCTCTATAACATCCCACAGAATACGGGTGTGCCGATATCGCCGGCCCTGTCCGCCCGGTTAAACCAGGCCTACCCGGACCATGTCGTTGCCTACAAGGACAGCTCTGGTGACTGGGACAATACCGCCGCCGTGATCGAAGCGGCGCCGGGCCTGTCAGTCTTTCCCGCCTCGGAAACGCTGCTGGCCAGAGCAATGGCGCTCGGCGCAGGCGGTTGCATTTCGGCAAGCTGCAATTCGAACATCACCGCCATTCGGGCCATGTATGATGCCGTGCGGGAAGGTGACCACAGCGGAGCAGACATGCTGCAACCGGGACTGGAAACCCACCGCAAAGCAGCGCAGGAGGAAGGGTTGATCAGTGGATTGAAAAGCCTGGTGGCCCACCGGTCAAACGACCAACGCTGGCTCAACCTGCGCCCACCGCAAATGAATGCCGATCCCGCCGCCGGAGCGAGACTGGCCACCACACTTCCGCACTAACCGCAGGACCTCCCAAAAGAGCCCAGGGCAATGTCCGTGACTGCGCAATACCAGGCATTTACCCATTCCAGTTGGGTGGCAGCTTAGTCCGCAGATCGTTAGTTCGAGGCCACTGGTATCAAGCACTTGCAGCGAAAGTCCGGTCTGGTGAAGCTGCACTGCAGCGCGTGACCAATTGGGCAATGGCCGGAAAGGGCCGACCTCGGCGGCGGCATTGCCCGTCACTCAGTCTCGGTACTGCGCCGCCGCAAGTCCGGTCCGAGCCCCATTTTGACCGATGCTACGGTTTGAACAGAGGTCCGCTCCAAGCAAGACGCAGCAGCTACCGTGAGCGCCCCTTCGACTTAGCAAACCTGTTCAAGACGTTGCGTGTGATCTGTTCGACTTGGACGTCCTGCCGGATCAGGCCCGCGACCCATTCGCAGGTCGCGGCAGTGAATATCTCGCCCTTGCCACGCGGCCACGAGATGATCATTCCGTTGCCGCGTTTGCAGGCATCCAAGGTTTCGGGTGTGACCTCTCCGAAAAGCACCTGCGCTTTGAACCTCGCGTCCGCTGACCCGATATAGAGCGTCTCGCCCCAGATGCCGTGATCGGCCTCTATGTTGGTGGCAAGCCCCATAGCGAGAATTTCAATCTCCGGCACGGCCTCGTCCGAGCAGGTAGGAAAGGGCAACCCGTCTTCGAAGCGATAGTCCAGACCGTCAACCTCGTAGCCGAATATGCGTGAGCGCGCGCCCAGCACGTCGCCATAGCCAAGCCCGGCGCCGTCAAAGGCCCAATGATCGGACCGGTAAATCGTGTAGCCACCCGCGCCACCTCCGACGCAGTTGCCAAGACCGGCATACACCCCGCGCAGAGCGTTGACACCGAAGGTCAACGCACCGGGACGATTGACCGGTGCGACCTCAAAGGCGCCCGAAACAAGATGCTCTTGTTCTGTACCCATCAAAGGGTCCCGATCTGCGACATACTTGTAGCAGACCTGTGTGTGGCCTTCGTCCTCAACCCGGGTCTGCCACAGGAAATTCCCAGCGAACCGCGCGACATTGCCGCCACCCTCGACATAGGCATCGACCGCGTCTCGCATCTGCGCGCTCCAGTATTCGTCATGGCCGACGAAAACGGCGCAGGCATAGCGTTTCAGCAGGTCCGGGTCGTGGTGCAGGTCATGCAGAGCGATCACGTCGAAGTCATAGCCTTCACCCTCGGCCCAGCGGGCGAAGTGACGCTCGTAACTGGCCCAGCCTGCCGAGGCGTATTTCTTGGAATAGCCATAGGCATAGGCCCATTCCATGTAGGGGTAGCGCACCATCTCGCCCGGTCTGGTCGGCTGTTGGCGCAGCGCACGGGGCGCGCCCTCGGGGAGTTTGCAAAAGCCACGGGTCCAGGGACGCTGTGTCGAGACAACGGGGGAAAAGGCGTTGCCGTCCGGCCCTGTGATGCCCTCGTAATGGTTCGAACCGCCCCAGCAGTTGTAGGCCAGCCATGTCCCCGTCGCGCAAACCAGCACATAGGGCGGCCGCGCGGCATCGGGGGCGGTTCTGATGAGGATGACATGATGCTCTTCAATCCTGTCGTCTCCCTTCCGGGCGCGAAACGTGACCAGATAACCGCCTGGTGCCCAATCATCGGGGATGGTGAGGGCGTAGGCCTCGGGCCAGCCGCACCCTTTGACCGAGCAATCCAGGGGCGTCGGATGGTGCTCCCCCGGCAGGCCACTCTTGGTCAGCAACGGCACATATTCGAGCCCGTCGCGGCCGATCTCAAACTCCCATTCATCCGCCGTGGTCGACACATGTAGCGCAACACGATCTCCAGGAGCATAGCTCATCTCGGGGGTATTTCCCCAGATCTCTAGCACCTCGTCGTCGCGCGCCGGTCCGATAAAATAGTTATCTAGAATGTGACGCGCTTTTGCGCGGGTGCGAGGCGTGGTTGCTGGTCCGGGTTGATCCTGTTTCATATGTCTACTCTGGCAAATACTTATCCGACCAGCTTTGGGCAGCTGCGCCGCTTTCGATCATGCGCCCGATTTCATCGTCCGCATAGCCTACACCCGCGAGGACCTCGCGCGTGTGCTGCCCGTATTTCGGAGCGGGCCCGGGGATGGTGATCCTGGTTTTTTCGGGCCGCACCGCATTGGGCGCGACAAGGTCTACCCATCGGCCCATCGGATGCCGATCATGGCGCACAGCGCGGAAGGTCGCCTTGGAGATGTCGATCTCGCCTTCGCTTTCACGCTGCAGGCCCGCATCGCGGGTGCCATGCAGAGAGCCAAGCGGCGTGATACCTACCGAGCCGCCAGCAAAGGCTCGCATCCAGTCGGCTACACGTTTTTGCGCAAACCGCTCAGCAAGCAAATCTTCAAGATCGGCATCATCCTTTCCGACGAGATCGGACAGATCAGGAACCCGTTGGAGGGCCGCGTCACGCTCTGTCGGGGCTGCAAAGAACATCCAGCCATCAGCGGCGGCATAACAGCGATAGAACGATCCCCAACCGCGCACCTCACGTCCGGAAGGTTCGTCAAACGCTGGGCGTCCGTCGAAATCATACATGAATTGCGCCTGGATCATTTCCCCTGCGGCGGCCAGTGAGGCACGGGCAACACCGCCCTTGCCGGTCACCCTGAGCCGCTCCAGCGCAGCCCCAAGGGCGACGCAGGCACAATGCCCGGTAAGAGCGTCGATCGTACCGAAATGAGCGTGTTCCTCGGGTGTTTCCGGACCGCCGCCAAAGCGGGTCATCACACCTGTCGCCGCTTGCGCCAGGTCGTCATAGCCAAGGTGATCCGATTTCGGCCCCCGACGGGGCCCACCCCAGGCATCAAGCTGCACAAGAATGAGCCGTGGATTGACTTCGTTTAGGCGGGCCTCGGTCAGACCTAGTGCATCGCGTTGCTGATCGGTGCCGTTCATGGTGATCACATCAGCCTCAGCCACCAATCTCCAAAGCGCCTCTTGCCCCTGTTCCGAGCGCAGATCGAGCAACACACTTTCCTTGCCGCGCTGCGCGTGGAGTCCAAATACCACCGCGTTCCACGGATCGACCGAAGGTCGTACGGGCTGGACCAGCGTGACCTGCGCCCCGAACCGTGCCAGTGTCGATCCAATAGTCGGCCCAGCAATGACGTTCGTCAGATCCAACACCTTCAGTCCGTCCAGCCAAACGCCCTTGCTGTCGCCGCCCGTGGGCCTTCGCGGCGGCTCTGCAAGAACGCCGCTCAGCGCATCGCGAAAGTCGTCCTGCTCTGGCCCTGCGACCTTTTTCATCGCGCCCGGGTCATCGGTCAGCCAAGCGACATTGCCCATTTGCCGCATCTGCCCGTGGCGGGGATCGTCAAGCGCGACCACCAGCCCCGAGGCCAACGCATGGGGATCCACCAGCCATTCCGCTGTGCTGCGTTGTGCCGTAGCCGGAGCCTTGGCCACTCCGAACAGCTCCTCCCATTCATGTGCGGGGCGGGTCAGGAAAGCGGCCTTCATCGCATCCGACAGGCGCTTGCGATCATCCGCCCCCACCGGATAGCTGCGCAGCGCCCATTCCCCGGGCCAATCCGCCTGATCGACATAGACATCGAAATCCGGCAATTCCTTCAACAGCTCGCCAAGGCCCAGAACCTCAAGCACCCTTTGGGGATGGTTCACGATCGAGCAGGATACGATGTAGAACCCGCGTCCGTCGGCACAGGTATAGGTCCGGTAGAACGGATCAAGAAATTCGGACAGCTCGGCAAAGCTCAGGTTGTTGGGCAGACCTTCACCTGCGCGCCGCTCCAACTCCAGCTCACGTGGGGATTTGTAGCGGTCGGGGTAGTCCTCGATCTGCTCGCAATTGTAAATCAGCCCCTCCAGCAGGGCAGACGCAAGCGGCACCTCAATGTGGTCACCTCCCATCCGGCTTCGCGCCCCTAGTGCAAAGAGGACCGACATCGTGCCGAATGCGGCGCCATAGGCTGAAGCCAGTCCCAGCGGCGTAAAGGACGGGTTGATCCCCATCAGCCGACGATTCAGCCCCATGTCGGTAAACTGTCCTGTGCGCGCCGCGATCACCGCCTCCCAAGCGGCCCAGCCGGCGAACTCCGGATCGGTTGACGCGAAGCCGGGAAGCGAGAGCGAAACGATATCGGCGTTTGCCTGTCTCAGCGCATCCGGCCCAAGCCCCAGCCGCTCCATCACGCCGGGGCGGAAGTTCTCGATCACCACATCGGCGCGGCGCACCAGATCAAGTGCTGTATCGCGCCCGTCGGCTGTCTTGAGATCAAGCGTCAGCGCTCGCTTGCCACGCGACAGCATGTCGAAAGCCGGATCCTTCCACCTTGGGCCCGCTGGCGGATCGATGCGGACAACCTCGGCGCCAAGATCGGCCAGCATCATACCGACCAATGGCCCGGCCAGATAGTGCCCAAAATCAAGGACACGAATATGGGAAAGCGGGCGATTCTGCATGGTCAAGTGATCCTGTTCCGGTGGGCTATGGCCAGCACTCTAGGAAATTGTCTCGGCATGTTTCATATTCACCCTGCCAAAAATGAGATCATTTCTGCCAATGCGTTCCATCCGCGTCTCTGTTTTGTTGTGCGATGCCTTTTCCAACATGGTGCTTGCCTGCCTGCTTGAACCGTTGCGGGTGGTGCGTGACCAAACCGGTGCAGATGTCCGCTGGAACATTCTGACGGAGGGCGATCGTGCCGTGAGCAGTTCCAGCGGTCTGAGCGTTTCACCGGAAATGCTGATATCGGACACGCTCGAGCCCGATCTGGTCATCATCATTGGTGGCGACGCCTTTCGAAACACCAAGGGCGTGACCTCCGCTCGCAGTCTTGGGCGACTGATGCAGGGTGCCACGGTGATTGCAGCGGATACCGGTGCCTGGATTCTGGCGCAGGGTGGGTTCCTGAACGCTCGGAAAGCCACGTTGCACTGGCAGCTACTTGAGGAATTCGCCGAGGAGTTTCCTAAGGTTGAGGTTCTCCCCGATCGCCATGTGCAGGATGGCCGGTTCTGGACATGCGGCAGCGCGGCAGCGGCTTTAGATCTGATGCTGCTGTTCATTCGGGAGCGGTTCGGTGCCTCAGTTGCATTTGACGCTGGTGCGATGTTCCTGCACGACAACGCCAGACGGCACGGCGCCTCCTATCCCGATCAGGCATTATCGCAAGCCGTGTCCCCAAAGCTCAAACGCGTCGTTGTGCTCATGTCCGAAGCACTCGAAAAAACGCAACCTGTCCCTTCACTGGCGGAGCAGGCAAATATATCCGAACGGTCCTTGCGTCGTCTGTTCTGGACGGAATTGCAGACCACACCGGGGCGCTACTACTTGCTTCTTCGTCTGGCCCGCGCCCGCGAGCTGCTTCGATACAGCGACATATCACTCGACCAAATCGCCTTGCGTTGCGGGTTTGCCAATGCGACCACCCTGACACGTAGTCTGCGCAAAAATTTCTCATCCGCTCCGCTTCGGGGTCGTTAGACAAATCCGTGACCATTCCAGCCTACGCTTTCGCAAGACACGCCAAAAGCGTGAACGACGCATTTTCGAGCACCGCCAAGCGTGACTTTCTCAAATCGGTATTTGCCAAACCGGCAGTTGGAAAGCTCGCCTCAAATGGCAGCTTCGTCCGCGTTGTGTGAGTTCGAACGCCCTCAGTTTTGCATTCGCAGCGAATGGCAGGTCTGACGGGCCGCACCGCAGCAACCGGTTTCCCCAGTGGACTGCAGCTCTGGGCCGTTCTAATCGGCGCGATCCGAGCTAAGACACAAGATGCTGCGGTCGCTCCGATGGCCGCGAAGAGCCCGTAATGACCAATGCTGCGCAATGCTTGAATGTCTGGTTCTGACGCGCACCGAGTACATCGCGAACGGTGGTCTTCTCCTTTCTTTACCAATTGTAAATAGAACCTGTCTCGCACGCACACGGAGATTCCATGCAACAGGGTTTCGGCGATTTTCTCCGGCATGGCGGTGACAGCCAGTACAGAAAAGCGCAGCGACATGGTCGTCCGGTTGGCTACCACTTGGGATTGTCGCTCAAATCCACTTTCCCAAACTATTCCGCTTTGCGGGCCGATTTCAGTGAACGCCTCGACCAGGTGATTTCCAAAAAACACTCGGATGCTCCTGAACGCGCTGGCGCCGCCTGACACAGTGCCAACTGTTTCGACATCCGATTTGCGAGATGTGTCCGATGCAAACACTGAAGCGCTCAATGCATGGAACGCGCGGCTTGAGAGCATATTCAGCGAGTATCAAAACCACCCGCAACGACTTAGACCGCTTCGAACGGCCATGGAAGAACGTCTTCTGCGGGCCTTTGCTGGGCTGATCAACCAACTCCGGCAGGAAGACCTCGGGATTGAGCAATACATCTGGCGCTCGCAGGATGATGCCAAGGTGCGTGACAGCCATGCGGCCTATGACGACCGCGTATTCCGCTGGAACAATCCGCCGGAAGGCGGGCATCCCGGCGAGGCGCACAATTGCCGATGCTATGCCGAACCGGTGTTGCCGGGCGTACAGAGCATTGTGGTACTTGCTGATTTTGCGCCCGCGGCAGGTGGTGTCCCTGCTCTCGATCCGACGGACGCGATACGTGGCTTGCGCGCTCTGACTGGCATTGGCGCGGCCCTTCTTGCATCTGATGCATTGCAGGACTGGACGGACGCCATGCGTGACCGGCGCGTGGATGCGGCAGGTGCGCGACTAGGGGTCGATGTGACAACTGTCGAAGGTCGCTTGGCGGCGACAGCCTATGCCCTTGTCCAGGAAGGGATAAGCAGCGGCGCATATCCAGTCTTGCCCAAAAATTCCGAATTTGCACGCATCGGAGCTGAGGCCGCCGCGCTTTACGAGTTGATGAACCCCGGCACCATCCTGGAAACCGGCGTGGGCGGCGACCCCGCAAAGCAGCGCGCTTTGCAGGAATTCATCGCAGCCGCTGGGGCAGCGTTTGCGCGCGGGGGTCTACGGCTTCAGGAAGGCGAAATGGCACAAGGCTGGGTCGAAGTCTTTCCGGAACTGACGGAGGATGAGCGCCGTTTGGGAGAGCTACCCGGTTTCACCCCAGCACGGATCGAGCAGTGGCTTGAAACCTATCCGATTGAAGATTTAGGTCTGCCCAACCACACCGGATCGCCGATCCCTGAAGATCCGACCGACAGTATCATTTCGACCCCGATCCCAGAGGAAACGGGGCCGAACATCGTTGAAGCGCGGCCCGGAAACACAACGACACCCGGCGGCAACAGCATTCTTCCCCATGGCGCGAAGGGGGATGGGCGAGAGTACATTGGCCTCAAGGGTCACGATGTTGAGCAAATCGACGATATTATCGCCAATCCTCGTCCCGAATTGAGCGGCGTGGTTGAAGGGCGTGGCAAATTCAAAGGGCAGGATATGACGCTATTGACAGGACAAGACGGTCATTGGGTCTTGCTGGACCCCGATGGTAACGTGTTTGCTGTAAGCAACCGCAACCTGCCGCTCAGGCATCAAGAGAATGACCCGGAAGACATCGTACGTCCACTGGAGCGACCATGATTACACGATTTGAAGAGCTCATAGAGCAGGCACAATCAGGAGCAGGCACGGAATGGATTTCCGAATCTGAGTTGCTGGAGTTCAACAAATATCTCGCTGCGCACGGCTATGGAGTTGCTAGAATGGAGGTTGCTCGGGCAGCGGGAGGGACCGTCAATCGAAATTTTAGCTACGGTGTCTTGCCCCAGCCACTTCCCGGAGACGATGATCACTGGATGAACCACTTCGACCCCGCTCGCTCAGCTGCCTATGTCCGTGCGCAGGTTCAATATGCCAAAGCCGATGGTGCTCTTTTTGACTACAAGGTCTGGGCTGAGCAGCCTTAGATCACCTTGAAACGTATCCGATTGAAGATTTAGGTCTGTCTAACAACACAGGCTCCCCCATACCCGGCGATCCAACCGACAACATTATTTCAACCCCGATCCCAGAAGAAGCGGGGCCGAATATCGTTGACGCTCGACCTGGGGCCACAACGACACCTGACGGCAACAGAATTCTGCCCCATGGCAGCAAGGGGAACGGGCAAGAATATATTGGCCTCAAAGGCCACGATGTTGAGCAGATCGACGATATCATCGCCAATCCGCGTCCCGACTTGAGCGGCTTTGTCAAAGGGCGTGGCAGATACAAAGGGAAAGATATGACGCTGTTGACAGGTCAAGATGGCCATTGGGTTCTTTTGGACCCCGATGATAACGTCATTGCTGTAAGCAACCGCAATGTCCCGCTCGGCGACAATGAAAACATCCCGAGAGAAATCATCCGACCACTGGAGTGATCATGAACGAACGATTTGAAACTCTTCTTGCACAGGCTGAGACGGGCGGTGGAACGGATTGGATATCCGAGGCCGAGCTGCTTTCCTTCAATGTTTATCTGGCGTCTCGCGGCTATGGTGTTTCCCGCATGGAGGTGGCCCGAGCAGGAACTGAGGGCCGGCAGTCTCCAATGGACGTTACCTACGGCATCTTGCCGGCTCCAATCGGTGATGACCCCGAGCACTGGCTCAATCATTTCGATCCACAACGCTCTGCCGCCTATGTTCGCGAAACTGTTCAGTTTGCCAAGGAGGACGGCGCCGTGTTCGACTATAAGGTTTGGGCTGAACAGCCTTAGATCACCGAGAAGTTTGGTCAAAAACCCATACGTCTCTGCCCGGCCAACCCAGAGCCGACATTTGCGCAGCCGCAGCGAAAGCTCGGTTTGTCTAAGATTTTTGGATGCGGGGCAGTGCGTTAGTGTTGTGTTGGGCGGTCAGGCCCGCGTTGACAAATCTGACAAGGTGGAAGCGGCGGGACGCAAGCGCCGTGCTATGGGGAAAGTACAGGCCCCAGTCCCTGATATCGGTTGGAGTTTCGCGGATTTTTCCGAGTTTGGAGGCGTAGCGTCGATGTCTTGGGTTTAGGACCGGGCCCGTTTTTCGGTCTTGCTGCGGCGGCCTGCGTTCCATCGCGACGCATTGATGGCACTGAGCCAAAGCTTGCCTTTGACCGGCATGTTGCGTGTCGGACCTGAGGAGGCGCAAAAGATGGGCGGTTCATCATGCGGCCCGCTTTCTTGGTGGCGCTCGGGTTCGGGGGATTTGGCGACGCCGGAAGGTCTCGATGATGCGCATCTGTCCGCCACAGTCGGGGCATGGCTCACGTAAAGTGAGGGGTGCCGGGGGATCATCTGCGGGCCGGTCTGGCTCGGCCGATCTGGTCGCTCCAAGAAGCGCACGGATTTGGGCGACTTTCGCTCTGCGTCTACTGCCTGCAAGGAAGCCGTAGTGGCGGAGACGATGGAACCGGTCGGGGAGCACATGCATCAGAAAGCGGCGGATGACCTCGGTTGGCAGGCGCATGACCTTCATGCGGTCACCACGCTTGATCCTGTAATCCTTCCATTTGAACGCCACGGTGTTGGCATCAGCGCTGACGAGGCGACGGTTCGAGATGGTGACGCGGTGGGTGTATCGTGACAGGTATGCCAGCACGGCCTCCGGTCCGCCGAAGGGGTGAAGGGCGGCCAGGAATTGATCCAGTGGATCAATTCAGCCCTGAACGGGCGCAGCCCCGGGGCGGCATGGACCACCCAGTCGGTTTTGCGCAGCGGCGTGAGCCATTCGGCGAGAGCACTGGCCTCTGCCAATTCGGTGAGATCACCGAAGAACCTCAGCTGTCCTGCACGGTGCAAAGCCATGAGGCCTTTGACAAGCAACCGCCGGAGTTCAAGCGTCAAGCAAATGATCCGGGGGATCATTTGTAGCGCAGAACCGCGACAGCACGCGCACATGCAAAAAGAACCCTGGTTTGCACGCGACCCACCGGGTGCCGTCCGGGGACAGGCCACCGCCTGGAACGATCATGTGGATATGCGGGTGATGGGTCAGCGCCGATCCCCGGGTGTGGAGGACGCTGGTCATGCCGATGCAAGCGCCAAGACGTTTGGGATCCCCGCGCATGCAAGATCCGGTGATGTTCGAACGTCCGATGCGCAGGACAAAACCATCGATACTCGGAAGCGCCCGATCGCCCGAGGGCAGTCATCGCCCTTTCCATCTGACCAAAGCCATGGTCAAACCGACACGCCCTTCAGAACATCTGCCTTGCTGAGTTCCCCTTTGCGTCCTGCCACAAGCACTTCGCCGCGTCGCAGGACGACGAACCGGTCAGCGAGATCGTAGGCAAATTCGAAATATTGTTCGACCAGAATGATCGCCATCGTGCCCTGGCTGCGCAGATGGCGGATGACCTGGCCGATCTGCTGGATGATGTTGGGCTGGATGCCCTCCGTCGGCTCGTCCAGCAACAGGAGACGCGGTCTGGTGATCAGGGCGCGGGCGATCGCCAATTGTTGTTGCTGACCACCTGACAGGTCGCCGCCACGGCGGTTCTGCATCTGCTTGAGAACAGGGAACAGTTCAAAGATTTCGTCGGGAATGAGCCGGTCCGAGGCGGGCAGGCAACCGAACCCGGTTTCAAGGTTTTCACGCACGGTCAAAAGGGGGAAGATCTCGCGCCCCTGCGGGACATAGGCCACCCCCTTGTGTGCAAGTTGGTGGGCAGGCAGAACACCCAGCGGTTCGCCATCCAGGATCATCTCGCCGCCCGAGCGGGGATGGGTCCCCGAGATCGCCTTGATCAGGCTGGTCTTGCCAACCCCGTTGGTGCCCATGACACAGGTGATCTCGCCCAAGGCGGCCTCCATCGAGATACCGTGCAGGATTTGCGAATGCCCGTAATGCAGCGTCAGGTCTTGGAGTTTCAGCATGTTCTAACGTCCCAGATAGACGTCGATCACGTCTTGATTGGATGTCACATGGTCCAGGCTGCCTTCGGCCAGGACCGACCCTTCGTGCAGCACCGTGACCTTGCAGTTCAGGCGGCGGACAAACTCCATGTCATGCTCTACCACCACCACGGCGCAGGTCTTGGCGGCCTCGACCAGAAGATCGGTTGTATGTTCGCGCTCCTGTGGCGTCATCCCGGCAGCAGGTTCGTCCACCAGCAACAGGCGGGGTTCCTGTGCGAGCAGCATGCCAATTTCCAACCACTGTTTCTGACCGTGACTCAGCTCGCCGGATTTGCGCTTCAGGGCGTCTTGCAACCCGATTTCCTGCGCCAGACCGTAGACCTTTTCGATATCCTCCCTGCTTGGCCGATAGCTCAGAACCGAGACCCAGCTACGTGGTTTTTTCAGCGCCATCAGAAGGTTTTCCTCGACGGTCTGGTCCTCGAACACGGTCGGTTTCTGGAACTTCCGCCCGATCCCGGCCTGAGCAATCCTTGCCTCGCTCATTTTCAACAATGACACCGATCGTTCCCCCCAGATCACCCGGCCTTCGTCGGGGCGGGTCTTGCCTGTGACGATGTCCATGAATGTGGTCTTGCCCGCGCCATTCGGGCCGATGACCGCGCGCATTTCCGCCGGACCGATCCGAAAGCTGAGATTGTTGATGGCGCGAAACCCGTCGAAGGTGACCGATACGCCAGAGACTTCAAGAAGCGTGCTCATTTGTTGGCCTCCTGTTCGCGCAACGCGCCGTCGTCGGGGCCGAGATCTGCGCCGTGACGGCCGGGCGGTTTGCGGTCGGTCCAGAGGTCGATCAATCCGCCCATCCCCTTGGGGGCCAAGAGCGTGACGGCAACAAAGGAGAGCCCCAGAAGCACCAACCACCAATCGACCCATTTGATCGTGTAGAACCCCAAGGGCACGTCGGGGGCCTGACCGCCGGTGAACCAGGTCGACAGCAAGCTGACAAAGGCTGTCCCGATCACCGCGCCATACAGCCGGCCCCGCCCGCCGATGGCCACCCAGACCGCAAGATAGATCGAGGCGATAGGCGCGATCTCCGCCGGGTTGACAATGCCAGCCTGCGGGTAATAGAGCGCCCCGGCAATGGCGGCGATGCAGGCCGTCAGGGTGAAGATCACCAGCTTGTAGGTCTCGACCGAATACCCGAGGAAACGCACCCGCGCCTCGTTGTCGCGGATGCCGCGGATGACCGATCCGAACTTGCCGCTGACAAGCCAGGCCGCCAGAACATAACCAAGCCCGAGCGCAAGCGCCGAGGACCAGAGAAACCAGAGCGAGACGACATCCTGCGACGCATCCACCCCGGGCAGGTTCTGAAGCCCGGAGAGGCCGTTGTTGCCGCGCAAGCCGCTGTCGTTCTGGAACAGGTACAGCGCCAGGGCCAGCGTCATCGCCTGGGTCAGGATCGACAGGTAGACACCGGTCACGCGGCTGCGGAACGCAAGCCAACCGAAGATCAGCGCCAACAGCCCGGGGACAAGCAGCACCAGCAAAAGCTGCAGGAACAGGCTGTCGGCAAAGGCCCAAATCAAGGGAAACTCGCTGGAGCCGACCACGCCGAAGATCTGGTTGCCGATGGCGTCTATGACCTCGGCTTCGGTGGGCGGGATTTCGGATTGCGACAGCGACTCGACCACGATCAGCCGGGTGCGCTCATACATCAGCCACATGCCGATCATGTAGCCCCCCAACCCGAAAAAGGCGAAGTGGCCAAGGCTGAGAATACCGGCGAAGCCCCAGATCAGGTCCATCGCCACGGCGATCAGACACAGGCACAGCGTCTTGCCCAATGTCTTGATGAAGCTGGTCGAGATGATGCCGGTGCCCAATCCCTCGGAGAGCACCGATACGATCAAGGTGAACAGCGCCAGTGCGGCAAGGAAAATCAGGACGGATGGGTTCTTGGCGATGAACGAGTGTTGCATGTCTCAATCTCCCGCCGCACGGCCTTTGAGGGCGATGATGCCTCTTGGCCGGAACTGAATGAAAATGATGATGAAGACGATCATGTAGGTCTGAGCCGCCAGCGTGTTGCTGGGGTTCATCCATTCGATGCCCTTTTGCAGAAAGCCGATCATGGTGGCGCCCGCAAGCGTGCCCCAGATGTTGCCGACGCCGCCGACAACAACGGTCATGAAGCTTTGCACGATATAGTCGCTGCCCAGTTCCGATGTGACCTTGGCAAACAGACCAATGGCGACCCCGGCGATCCCGGCAATGCCCGAGCCGAGACCAAAGGTCAGCATGTTTACGCGGCCCGGGTTGATCCCCATCGAGGCCGCCATGCGCGGGTTCTGGGTCACGGCGCGGGTTTCAAGGCCAAGCCGTGTGCGTTTCATGATGTAGAGGAACACAGCCAGAAACATCAGCGCCAGAAAGAAGATGGCGATGCGGATATAGCTGATCGACACCACGTCGTTCAGCACCAGCGCCCCATCCAGCCACTCCGGGGACGTCAGCGGGCGGGCCTGAGTGCCGAAGATGTTCTTCGCCAACTGTTGCAGCGCGATCGAGATGCCGAAGGTCGCCAACAGGGTTTCCAGCGGTCGTGCGTAAAGCCAACGGATCACCAGCCGCTCCATCGCCACACCGGCGGCGAAGGTCACGGCAAAGGCCAGCGGGATCGCGACCAGGATCGAAATGGTGTGATCCGGAATAAGCTGCTGCACCACGTATCCGGTATAGGCGCCCATCATGATGAATTCGCCATGGGCCATGTTGATCACCCCCATCACGCCAAAGGTGATGGCAAGGCCGATGGCGGCGAGGAAATAGATAGAGGCGAGCGACAGGGCGTCGAGCGTCAGGTCTAACGCTTGGTTCACGCCGACTTTCAGCTCGATGGATTTCAAGGCGGCCAGTGCAGCAGCGGTGACCTGTTTCGAGGGGTCCGCGTAGCTGTCATAAAAGACATGCGCAGCCAGCGCCGCGTCGATTTCGGCATCGCTCAGGATCGGGGGGACGCGCCCTGCTTTTGCCAGCGCTGCATAGGCCCGACTGCGGGCAGTGTCGCTGTCAAGCTGGGCGACGGGGATGCCGGCCACCATCCCGCCGGTGATATTGCCGGCAAGCGCCGAGCGGATGTCGTCAGGCGTGACCTGCGCCGGTGCGTATCCCTTGGCAACCAGAAGGCCATAGGCCTCGTCGCGCGGCAACACCTCGGATCCGGGCCTGAGGCGGGCAGCAACGTTCCTGTCTTCGGGTACCTGACCCGCTGCAACCTCTCGCGTGGTTGCGACCAGCGGGTTCAACGTGGCACGCAGATCGACGCCCAGATCGCCCGACATTTCGTCGATGGCATCGATGCGGGTCTGGATGTCGTTTTCGAAGCTGATCGTCAGCAAGCGTTCCATCCGGCGTTTCTGCGCCTTGAGGATGCCATCGGGCTCACTTTCGATCGACGCCCTGAGGGGCTCCAGATGCGCAGCCTCCGGGTCGCGCTGGATCGAGGTCAGCGCATCCTCCCGCTTGGCCCGATCGGGGTCATTCAACTGGAACTGCACCAGCGCGGTGGCGATCAGGGCGCGGATGCCGCTGTTTGGTTTCAGCTGTTCCAACTCGGTCCTGGGGAACTCTCCCGCAACCTCGCCCGTGTCGAAATCGGTCAGGCGGTAGGTATCGCCGCCCACCATTTCACCGATGAAGAACAATCCGTCGGATTTGCGCATCCACATCGACTTGGCGCCCCAGGTTTCCAGAACGATTTGCGCCTGTGGCAGCCCGCTCGCCGCAATTGCGTCAATGGCCGGGGCGATCGTCTTGCGCGAGCTCTTGGCGATGGCCGCCTGATGTTCCTGCAAGAGCGGCTGGATCGGTGCGTCCTGTGCAGTCGCAGCCAAGCACGACAACACGAGGGCAAGCCCCGCGAATAGAAATCGTTTCATGTCAGTGGGTTCCGATACTTCAGCGCAAAGGGGGCAGGGACCCGCCCCCTTTGTAAACTCAGGACTCAGTAGTTCGACAGGGTCTGAACACAGGTCTTGGTTTCGGTGTTGTACATACCGCACCCAAGCTCCTTCCAATCGGACATCAGAACAGCCGATTCCGGCAGGAAGTCGGTCCAGGCATCGCCCGGGACTTCGGCAGTCTGGCTGATGATGTCGAACTGGCCGTCGGCCTGGATTTCACCGATCAGAACCGGCTTGGTCAGATGGTGGTTGGGCAGCATGACAGCCGTGCCACCGGTCAGGTTCGGGAACTCCTGGCCGTACATTTTGGCGCGCACGGCATCGACATCGGTGCTGCCTGCCTCGGTGGCGGCATTCACCCACATGTTGAAGCCGATATAGTGGGCTTCCATCGGGTCGTTGGTGACACGCTCTTCGCCCATTGTCGCTTTCCAGCTTTTGACGAATTCGGCGTTCACGTCGCTTTCGGCTGACTGGAAGTAGTTCCATGCCGCCAGATGACCAACAAGGTTCGAGGTATCGAGACCGGCAAGCTCTTCTTCACCCACCGAGAAGGCCACGACCGGGATGTCATCCGCCGAAATGCCCGCTGCGGCCAGTTCCTTGTAAAAGCCGATGTTGGCGTCACCGTTGATGGTCGAGATCACGCCGACCTTTTTGCCATCCGCGCCCAGGGCGACGACATCGGCTACGATCTTGGACCAGTCCGAATGGCCAAAGGGCGTGTAGTTGACGAAGATATCGGCCTCGGCGATGCCCTTTTGCTTGAGGTAGCTTTCAAGAATGTTGTTGGTGGTCCTTGGATAGACATAGTCCGTGCCGAGAAGTGCGAATTTCTCGACCCCCAGTTCCTCGAGGAAATAGTCGGTGGCCGGGATCGCCTGCTGGTTCGGGGCGGCACCGGTGTAGAAGACGTTTTTCGAGCTTTCCTCGCCTTCATACTGGACCGGATAGAACAGCAGGCCATTCAGTTCCTCGATCACCGGGAGAACCGATTTACGGCTGACCGATGTCCAGTTGCCGAAGATCACGTCGACCTCATGCACGGTCAGCAGTTCGCGGGCCTTTTCGGCAAACAGCGGCCAGTCCGAGGCGGGGTCGACGACCACGGCTTCCAGCTGCTTGCCCAGAAGGCCGCCCTTGGCGTTCTGCTGCTCAATCAGCATCAGCATGGTGTCCTTGAGCGTGGTTTCCGAGATCGCCATGGTGCCCGAAAGCGAGTGCAGAACGCCGACCTTGATCTTGTCCTCGGCTGCCATTGCCGCGTTGCAAAGGGCAGCGAAGACCACCGAACTGGCGAGCGTTGTTTTGAGAAAGTTCATGCTTGTCTCCTCGCGGGGCGCGGAGAAACGCTTGCGCATTGGCGCTGGCTTCACTTACCTGTCCCCGCAACTTCGTGTTGCAAACCGTGTGGCGGCCGCTTCGAGGTCCAATTCGTATGGTCGCCACACACCCCCGGATATGTTTGGCGTTGCGCCCCCGGCAGGTGACCAATCGATTCTGCATTGCAGCATGATTGGCAAACTCTGGATGCATGTTTCCGCCTTCCGCACCAGCAATCGCCTGTTTTCACGGCAGTTGCGGTCGCGCGCGATTAGAAAACAGTCAAGTAATCACGGAATCGCCCAACAGATTGCCATTTCCAATGGCGGTTGGGGCCTGTCGCACCGAAACCAGATGCATGAGCAGGCCCGGAAGGTAGAGCCATTACACAGCACGCGATCATAGGACCCACGTCGGATTTTGGCGTTCAACCCCGTGCGCGCGGCGTCGTGGAACTCACGACCAAACTTGTGGGCACTTGCAGCGCGCTTGACCGCCTTTATCAGTCTGGGTCGGCCAAATGCCTTTTCCCGCGCAACAGCCGGGCGGGATTGGAAGCTGTGCTGCTGAATACCGCCGGGGGTGTGACCGGCGGCGACCGTCTGTCGTTTTCGGCGCAGGTCCGTGCAGGGACCCGGCTGAGCGTGACCACTCAGGCCTGCGAACGCGCCTACAGGGCGCAACCGGGCGAAACCGGACAGGTTCGCAACCACCTGAGTGTCGCGACCGGTGCGCGGATGAACTGGCTGCCGCAAGAGACCATCCTCTATGATGGCTCGTCACTTGACCGGCGCCTGAGCGTCGAGATCGAACCCGGAGCAAGCCTGTTAATGGTGGAGCCGCTGGTGTTCGGCCGCATCGAAATGGGTGAAAGCCTGAACGATGCCCGGTTTTGCGACCGTATCGAGATCACGCGGCGTGGGCGCCCGATCTTCCTGGACGCCACCCGATTGCAGGGCGGTATCGCCGCGCATTTGGCAAAACCCTTCATTGCCAATGGGGCAGGGGCGATGGCGCTTCTGGTTTACCTAGCCGAAAATGCGGAAGCGGTTTTGCCACGGCTGCGTCAGATGCTGCCCGAATGTGCGGGTGCAAGCCTGATCGGCGAGGACCTGTTGGTGATGCGCGTCCTGGCTGCAGACAGTTTTCTGCTGCGCCAGAGCCTGCTGCCGGCCCTGCGTCTTCTGAACAATAACGAGATCCCCCGATGCTGGACCATCTGAGATGAACCTGACTCCAAGAGAAAAAGACAAGCTTCTGATTGCCATGGCCGCCGAGGTGGCCCGCAAACGGCGCGCGCGCGGCGTGAAACTGAACCACCCCGAAGCGATTGCCCTGATTAGCGATGCGGTTGTCGAAGGCGCCCGTGACGGGCGTTCGGTGGCCGACCTGATGCAGGCCGGGGCCGAGGTCATACGTGCCGAGGACTGCATGGAAGGCATCGCCCAGATGATCCTCGAGGTGCAGGTCGAGGCCACCTTTCCCGACGGAACCAAGCTTGTAACCGTTCACAACCCCATTCGTTGAAGGAGACCTGAAATGAAAACCGCTCTCTTTGCCATTGTGACCGCAGCGGCCACACCCGCATTCGCGCATTCCGGTTTGCACATGCATCCTCATGCAGATGATCCGTCGTGGCTGGTGCTGCTCATGTCAGGGCTCGCCGTCGCGGCGGCCGCAATCGTGGCATGGACTCGCCTGAAATGATCCCCGGCGAGTTGTTCCCGGCGGAGGGTGAGCTGATCCTCAACCAAGGTCGCGCGGTCACACGGTTGATGGTGGCCAATACCGGGGACCGACCGGTGCAGGTTGGATCACACTATCATTTTGCCGAGACCAACCCCGCCCTGGAATTCGACCGGGGTGCGGCGCGCGGCATGCGGCTGGACATCGCCGCGGGAACGGCGGTCCGGTTCGAGCCGGGACAGCGGCGCGAGGTCGTATTGATCCCGATTGGCGGGGCGCGGCGGATTTACGGTTTCAATCAACAGGTGATGGGAGAGCTCTGATGCCGGCAACGATCTCTCGCGCCGATTATGCCGCGATGTTCGGTCCCACCACCGGTGACCGGCTGCGCCTTGCGGATACCGACCTGATCATCGAGGTCGAACGTGACCTCACCACCTATGGCGAAGAGGTCAAGTTCGGTGGCGGCAAGGTGATCCGTGACGGCATGGGCCAGGCCCAGACCACCCGTGCCGAAGGCGCGGTCGACACCGTCATCACCAATGCGCTGATCGTTGACCACAGCGGGATCTACAAGGCCGATGTGGGCCTCAAGAACGGGCGCATCGCCAAGATCGGGAAGGCCGGCAACCCCGACACCCAACCCGGCGTCGACATCATCGTAGGCCCAGGGACCGAAGCGATTGCCGGCGAGGGCCGCATCCTGACCGCCGGTGGGTTCGACAGCCATATCCATTTCATTTGCCCGCAGCAGATTGAGGATGCATTGCATTCCGGCCTGACCACCATGCTGGGCGGGGGCACCGGCCCCGCGCATGGCACGCTTGCCACCACCTGCACGCCGGGGCCCTGGCATATCGGCAGGATGCTGCAGGCGGCGGATGCCTTTCCGATGAACCTGGCCTTTGCGGGCAAGGGCAATGCCTCGCTTCCTGCGGCGCTGGAAGAACAGGTGCTGGGCGGTGCCTGTGCCTTGAAACTGCACGAGGATTGGGGCACGACACCCGCCGCGATTGATTGCTGCCTGTCGGTGGCAGACGCGATGGACGTGCAGGTCATGATCCATACTGACACGCTCAACGAATCCGGCTTTGTCGAGAACACGGTTGCCGCCATGAAGGGCCGCACCATTCATGCGTTCCATACCGAAGGGGCAGGGGGCGGCCACGCGCCCGACATCATCAAGATCTGCGGCGAAGAGCATGTTTTGCCGTCCTCGACGAACCCGACGCGCCCTTTCACCGTCAACACGCTTGAAGAGCATCTGGACATGCTGATGGTCTGTCACCACCTGGACAAATCCATCCCCGAAGACGTGGCCTTTGCCGAAAGCCGCATTCGCCGCGAAACCATCGCGGCCGAGGATATCCTGCATGACATGGGTGCGTTTTCGATCATCGCGTCGGACAGTCAGGCCATGGGCCGCGTGGGCGAGGTTCTGATCCGCACCTGGCAGACAGCCGACAAGATGCGGAAACAGCGCGGGCGATTGGCGGAGGAGACCGGGGACAACGACAATTTTCGGGTGCGCCGCTATATCGCGAAATACACCATCAACCCGGCGATTGCACATGGCATCGGGCATGAGATCGGCAGTATCGAAGAGGGCAAACGCGCCGACCTTGTGCTGTGGAACCCGGCCTTTTTCGGGGTGAAGCCCGAGATGGTTCTTCTGGGCGGCACCATCGTCATGGCCCAGATGGGGGATCCGAACGCGTCGATCCCGACACCGCAACCGGTCTATTCGCGCCCGATGTTTGGGGCTTATGGCCGTTCTGTGGAAAACTGCGCTGTCACCTTTGTCAGCGCCGCAGCACACGAGGACGGGATTGGCGCGCGCCTGGGGCTGGCCAAGGAAACGCTGGCAGTAACGAATACCCGCAACATCGGCAAATCCCATCTGATCCTCAACAACGCCACGCCCCAGATCGAGGTAAATCCCGAAACCTACGAAGTGCGTGCAGATGGAGAGCTGCTCACCTGTCAACCCGCCGAGGTGTTGCCGATGGCGCAACGCTATTTCCTGTTTTGAAGGGGACCAGCATGGACCTTCCCGCCTGTCGCGACATCCGCAGAACCGGTCATTGGTCAGAGGCCGACGACCGCGTGACCCTCAGCTATGACGACCGGTTCCTGCGCCGCAAGCGATTGATCACGGTGCAAGACAAGGCGTTTCTTGTTGATTTGGCCCATACGACGTCACTTGAACATGGCGACGCGTTCCAGTTGGAGGATGGCCGCCTGATCGAATGCATCGCCGCCGACGAAGACCTTCTGGAGGTCACCGGCCCGGACCTGACGCGCCTGGCCTGGCATATCGGCAATCGCCACACACCCTGCCAGATCGAAGAGAACCGCCTGCTGATCCAGCGCGACCATGTGATCCAGGACATGCTGAGCCAGATCGGCGCAACCCTGCGCGAGGTCGTCGAACCCTTCACCCCCGAAGGCGGTGCCTATGGTCACGGAAGAACCCATGGCCACGCCCACTGAGAAACAGATCCTGACCCTGGCTCAGTGGTTTTCACCGGCGTACCCGGTGGGGGCATTTGCCTATTCGCATGGGTTGGAATGGAGCGTAGAGGCGGGCGATGTCGTGGATGCAAGAACCGCGCAGGCCTGGATTACGGATGTTCTGCAACACGGCGCCGGATGGAATGACTGTCTGTTCATTGGCTCGGCCTATCGGGCGGCTTCGCTGCAGGAACTGAAGAACATCAACGACACGGCGCTGGCGTTTTCGGCATCGTCGGAACGGATGATGGAAACCCGCCTGCAAGGCGAGGCCTTCTGCGGTATCACGGCATCGGTCTGGCCCGTTGACCTGGCCGGGCTTTGCTATCCGGTTGCCGTGGGACGTGCGGCCAATCTGGTGGGCCTGCCGCTGACCTTGAGCGGCCAGTTCTATCTGCACGCCTTCATGGCCAATCTCGTGACCGCGGCGACCCGACTTGTCCCCTTGGGGCAGACCGAGGGGCAGCAGATCATCCGCGACCTGACCCCGCTTTGCCAAGCCATCGCCGATACGGCGCTTTGCGCCAACCTGTCCCATCTTACCTCTACGGCTTTCCTTGGTGACATTGCGGCGATGAAACATGAAACCCAATATTCCAGGATGTTCCGAACATGAGCAAAATGAACGGCCCGCTTCGAGTTGGCATCGGTGGCCCGGTGGGCGCCGGCAAGACAACGCTCACTGCCGCTCTCAGCGAAGCGCTGCGCGACAGCCATTCGATCGGCGTGATCACCAACGACATCTACACCAGGGAAGACGCCGAGGCGCTGATGCGCCTGCAAATTCTGCCGCAGGACCGTATCATTGGTGTTGAAACCGGCGGCTGCCCCCACACGGCGATACGCGAAGATGCCTCGATCAACCTTGCCGCGGTGGCCGAGATGGAACGCCGCCATCCCGGTATCGAGATCATTCTGATCGAAAGCGGAGGGGATAACCTGTCGGCCACGTTCAGTCCTGAACTTGCCGATGTTACACTTTACGTGATCGACGTCGCCGCAGGCGAAGAGATCCCCCGCAAGGGAGGACCGGCGATCACGAAATCCGATATCCTGATCATCAACAAGACCGACCTTGCCCCGCATGTCGGCGCGTCGCTTGAGGTGATGGAGCGAGACGCCGGAAGAATGCGCTGTGGGCGCCCCTTCGTCTTTTCGTCGCTACGCAATCGCGACGGTGTCGCCGAGATCGTCAAACTGCTTGCAGAAATTGCAGGGCTGGAGATCCGGTCTGACTTGCAGGTCGCCAACCTTGCCTAGCGGCAGAAATGGGCCCTCTGCGGGGTGGCAAGGCAAGGACGGCCCTGGCGAGCCATTCATCGGGTCGCCCGACGCCGCAATGCAGCTTCACCGAACCTGACATTAGCTGTGCCTGCGAAATCGTGAGATGGTCGAACTCACAGCTTGCGGGACAACCCAGCATTTAGCCACGTTTGCGCAAATTGGCCGTTTTGTTTTGCTTGGCGTCGATCGCCCTGCGCTGTTTGCGGTTCGGGGTTCGTTGCGGCTTGGCCGAGGCCGTCGGCGAATGCACCACCTCAAACGGCTCGTTGCGCGGCATGGCCGATAGCGCCGTACCTTTGAGCGGTTGCACCGGGCCGCGATCCAGCACCATCGGCGCAGGCAGGCGCGGGCCTTGGCTTTCCCATTCGGCGGCCTTGTAGATGTCTTCGAGTGTCGTGCCGGAACACGCCAGCACGAAATCTTCGGGCTGGGGCAGCGTGTCGCCAAACTCCCAATGGAAGGGCATGGGGGCGCCGTCGCCCACGCGGATCAGCTCATCCTCACCGACGACACCGCCGCCATGTTCGATCAGGTCGGCCACAGCGAAGGATCTGCGCTCTTTTCCAGTGCCGACAAGGAAGCGTGTGCCAAGACGAATGCGGCCAGCATCATTCTGTACGACTGTACCATCCGCCTTGCGTTTCCCGGTGACCGCCCGGACAAAGCCGTCGCGGGGGCTGTCCACGGGAGCATTTGTCGCCGCGCGGATCAACGTGCCATCCTGAGGTTTGATCACGCCATCGTCGCGCAGCACGTCGATGAGGGTCTCGTATTTGTAGGATTTCTTGCTGTCCGGGCGGTAGTAGACGTGGCCTGGCGTGACGTGCGTGCCGTGAAAGTTCAGTAGGATTTTGGCGCCGTTCTGGAACGTTCGCGTGACCGGGCCGGGCACGAGGTTGTCGTTCTCGTCAAACGACACGACGATATCGCCCACCCGGATCAGCTCGATCGGATTCTTCCAGACCTTGGCGCACACTTCGTCCTGGTCGTAGATACCATCCGGGCCGGGTTCGAGCGTTGGATCGAGTGGCCACATGTCGATAGAAACTTCAGCGCCGAAGCATTCACTCTCCTGTGGAAAAAGTCTGACGGGAGCGATCTCGGTCAAAGTTGATAGGGACGGAAAGTTGGGATCGCTGTATCCATTTTCTGCTTCGAATTCTCGCTGATACCAGACATCGGAAAAATAGGAGGCTTGTGCCTCAATGCTCCATTCGTGAAGAGGCTTGTTTGCTGCCAGATCATCCCGGTAATCATAAACGTCGATACCAAAGGTATTTTTTAGCCTGGTCAATAAGCCCTCTGAAGGCAACATTTATGCCGCTCTGAAGCTGCAAAATGTGGCCCTTCTCATGAACGAAGGCCCATTTTTACTCTATAGTGCCGTTTGAGAAGTCATCTGCATACGATGTGCTGCCTGATGGGTAATATATGTTTCCGTTCGGAGCCATAGCCCGACTGGTTGGCTGCAATTCGTTGTGTCTATCATTGAAAATCGTAACATCAGAATAATTTATGGAGTACCATAGATCGACCGTGCAATTTCGATTTCTCCGGCGGTGAGAGATCGTCTCTCAGTCATAGTCTCTTTCCTTTATTTCAAACGCCGAAACATTCCCACGTTTTGCGGTCTGTAGTCCAGTTACAGAAGTTTGTGCCTCCCTCGATAAATCGAAAATACAAGGAGGCACCCTTTGATGCAGAACCATCAACAGAATTGTACACCAAGAATATCTCTTGGTCGTCTGTGTTGATGAAGTAAAAAGATGGTGGAGGCACTGTTTCTTCACCTTGCTTTATGAAAATTTCGTCTGCTTCGACCCGCTCCATAATTTCTTGTAAACTTTCGGGGTATTCACCACTCTCAAGGCCAGATAAGTATTGTGTTATTGGGGCGGTAGCGGAAAAACCTTCGCTCGCCGTTTTTGTGTTGTTAGGATCAATGTCGCAAGAGGCGAGCGCAAATATGCATGCGACGTAACTTCCAAGGTTTCTCATCTCTGCCATTAGAAGGCCTATAGGTTGATTAACATTCGCATGTGATCTATCTGGCGCCAGACAGGTTGCTTAAGAGCTACCTGACGCGGCCCTCTTCGTCCCGCCCGGTTTCCGAGCTTCTCTAGCCACAATCTACCCCACTACCTGCACTCTTTGCAACTTGCGATAGACAGTTGGCCGTGACACGGAGAATACCTCGGCCAGGTCGCTGACGGAATAGTCCCCGGAGTCGTACATCCGGCGCAGTTCGCGGGACTGGCGGTCGGAGAGTTTCGGCTGTTTGCCGCGCTATTTACCCTCCAATTTCCAGGTTCATCATGTTCTCGACTCCAGGACCGGAACGAGTTGAGCCTTCATATCGTTCAGTAAGAAAGCACAATTGATCCTCTTGTGACGCGCGCGCCCAAATAGCGTTGACTAGGTGTTTAGTCCCATGTTTTTTGAATTTCCTGAGCTTCGTCTGCTATGTTAATCCCCTGGAGGAAGTCATTCTCCAAGTAATCCGCGCAAACTGACCCTGCTTTCATGATGCTTTGTGTGGATTCGATGAAAATTCCCCCAAAAGTAATTTCTTTGGGGGTCGGTAAAGGTTTTGAACATGCCGAAATATCGCCCGCAATGCAAAAGACCTTAAGCTGAACAATGGCATCATTTACTTGTAACGTTTTGCCATTCAGTATCACTATTCCATCAAATAGGTAGGCGTCATTGATAAATATGGCGCTATTCCCCAAAAAACCTTTACTGTTCTGATCAATATTTTTGCGCTGAGCCCAAATGTACTCAGGTCTGCTTTCTAAAGCTCCAAGTGGACCGGGCTGTAATGTTCCCGAAAAAATTGCATTGTTTGGATCTTCTGCCATCACTTTTAATCTGTATAAGATACCCTCCCTTTCTGATGGTAGAAGATTGCCGTGCAGATCGGTCTCAAGTGGTGGGACACAAGAGCTAGCAAATGTCACGGTAGTAATGAAAGGCAGAAAGAACACTCCTGTCACCGAAACAATGTTCAATATTTTCAGCACTAAGTTACTCGATTGAGATTGCTATGCTCCATGTGCATATTCAAAACGATGGTTTTTGTTATGCCCGGGCTCTCTACGTCTTTACCAGATACTACCCCACGCCCGGCACCCTTTGCAACGTGCGATAGATCGTTGGGCGCGACACGGAGAATACCTCGGCGAGGTCTCTGACGGAATAGTCGCCGGTGTCATACATTCGGCGCAGTTCGCGTGACTGGCGGTCCGGCTGTTTGCCGCGCAGTTTGCCCTTGGCGCAGGCAGGCGCGGGCCTTGGCTTTCCCATTCGGCGGCCTTGTAGATATCTTCGAGCGTCGTGCCGGAGCAGGCGAGCACGAAGTCTTCCGGCTTGGGCAGTTCCGAGCCGCAGATGCTGCTCTCGACAATGGCGACAAGGACTTGATGATCTCCGTGATTGGCAGACTCATCGGTCCACATGCGAAGGTCATGTTGGCCAATACATGAGGCAGTGGCCGGAGTTCACGGGGGCCTTACTCAGGGGATCAGCAGGGATGGAAGCCAGGTAGCGAGCGGCGGGAAGTAGCTGACCGCGAGCAGCACCAGGATATTGGTCAGAAGGAAGGGCATTATCGCGCGCACCACCGGGGCCAGCGGCAGGCGCGCGATATTGGCGCAGACGAAAAGGCAGACGCCGACCGGCGGCGTCGTCAAGCCGATCATCAGGTTCAGAACCGCGAAGGTGGCGAAGTGCAGCGGATCGATTCCGACCGCCTGTGCCAAGGACAGGAGCGGCACGAACAGGATGATCAGCGCCGCGATCGTCTCCATGAACATGCCGACAAAAAGCAGCAGCAGGTTGATCAGCAGAATGACGAGGAACTTGTTGTCCGTTATCGACAGCACGCCATCGGCGATGGCCTGCGGGATCCGCTCAGAGACGAGAATCCACCCGAAGACATTGGCAAAACCGACAAGCGCCAGGATACCCGCCGCCGAGACCGCGCTGTTGGCGACGATGCCCGGCACTTTCCCGAGGGGCAGTTCGCGGTAGATGAAGGCGCCGACGATGAAGGCATAGACGCTGGCGACCACCGCCGTCTCGGTTGGCGTGGCAAGCCCCGAGAGAAGCCCATAGATGATCAGGAAGGTCATCGCGATGGCCCAGATCGCACCTGCGAACGAGCGCGCGACCTCGCCGAAGCCTTGCCAGGGTTGGTGCGGGAAGCCGCGACGCACCGAAATGATATATGCCGTCACCATCATTGCGATACCCATCAGGATGCCCGGAATGGCGCCCGCGAGGAACATCTTGCCGACCGAGATCCCGGAAAGCGCCCCGACGATGATCATGGGCACCGACGGCGGGATGATCGGGCCGACAGTTGATGAGGCCGCGGTAACTGCGGCCGAGAAATCGGCCGGGTAGCCCGCCTTCTTCATGCCCGGGATCAGAACGCCACCAAGCGAGGCGGCATCGGCGACAGCCGTGCCGGTGATGCCCCCGAACAGCATCGAAGCGGCGATGTTGGTCAGTCCGAGCCCGCCCTTGATCCACCCCACGAGAGCATTGGCAAAGCGGATGATCCTGCCCGTGATCCCGCCCTGGTTCATCAGGTTCCCGGCCAGGATGAAGCCTGGGATGGATAGCAGGACGAATACATCCATGCCTGCGTACATTTTCTGGGGCATCACCACCGGAGGCATGCCGGCAGCGATCAGATAGGCAAGTGACGACAGACCCAGCGTAATGGCCACCGGAATGCCCAGCACCAGGCCGCCGACAAAGATCGAGAAGAGGATCGCGACATCCATTTATCTATTCCTCTTCCTCGGCAATGTGTGGTGTGCCGTCATCGGCGCCCGCCAACATTCCGATCACGCGCAGAACCGCGAAAAGCGCCAGTCCAGCCAGCATCAGCCAGACGGTCAGATGGACGAAGTCCATTCGGATACCCATGGCGGGCGCGGTCTGCATCTTGCCGATGGCGACGTATTTCCATGCGTGTGGCAGCAGATAAAGCGCGAGCCCACCGGTGGCGATCGCCGAGAAAAGGCGCAGCGCCCAAGGCAGACGGCCGGGAAGGGACTCGCTGATCACGTCCACGTTGACAAGGTCACCGGTTCGAAAGGCAAGCCCGGCGCCGAAGGCCACCATGTAGAGCAGGGCATAGCGCGTCAGTTCCTCGGTCCAGACCGGCGACGAGCCATAGATCCGGCCCACGACCTGAACAAGAACTGCGGCCATGATGACGGCAAACGCCAGGCCCGCGCCGAACCGTGCGAGAACGACTACGATCTGGATCAGTCTTCCGGCCATTCTCGCAATGTCCTTTCAAAAGGAGGGCCGGCGCCACCTGGACGCGGCGCCGACCCCTTCAGGTAGTCGTCGCCTGTTACTCGGCAAAAAGGCCTTCCACGATGGGCTTGATCTCTTCGTTGACGTTGGCCAGCACGGCGTCTTTTGCAGCGGCCTGGAAGGCGGCGGCATCGACCTCGACAAACGTCATGCCCTTGCTTTCGAGGAAGGCACGGTCGGCGGCAAGGCTCGCCTCAAAGAGGCCACGCTCATAGGCCTGGGCGCGGGCAGCGGCTTCCATGACCGCATTCTGGTCGTCAGCCGACAGCTTGTTCCAGGTCGACTCGGCGATGGTCAGGTAGATCCACGAACGGACATGATCGGTCAGGTTTACGTGGCTCTGCACCTCATAGAAGCTTGCCGAACGGATCAGGGCCAGCGGGTTTTCCTGGCTTTCGATGGTGCCATTCTGAAGCGAGGTGAATACCTCCGAGAATGCCATCGGACCGGGGTTGGCCCCAAGCGCTTTCCAAACGTCGACAAAAAGAGGCACGTTCGGGACGCGCATCTTCAGGCCGTTCAGGTCGGCGGGCGAGGTGATCGCGCGGTTCGAGGTCAGGTCACGGGCGCCACGAGCAAAATAGGCGATCGGTCGGATCTGCACTTTCTCGATGATCTGCGCCTTGATCTCGTCACCGATCGGGCCCGCGGCAAAAGCGTCCATGTCCTCGATGGTCTTGAACGCGTAGGGCACGGCCAGCAGGGCGGCCTTGGGCGCCCAGTTCTGGAGGCTCTCGCCGGTGATCGTCATGTCGACCGTGCCAAGCTGCATGCCGTTGATCAGATCGATCTCCTTGCCGAGCGACTCGTTCGGGAAGACCTCGACAGCGATCCGGCCGTCGGTCAGGGCCGACAGCTCCTGACCAAACTTGACCGAAGCCTTGTGCCACGAGTTTTCCTCGTTGGCGAGGTGGCCAAGCTTCAGCGTCATTTCTTGCGCGGCAACTGGCGCGGCAACGGCAACGGCGACCGCCGCAGCAAGAGCCGAGACCTTAAAAGTGAATTTCATGCTAGTTTCCTCCTTGGATGGGTGCATTGACCGGCAGGGGCATGTCCCCATCCGGCAGTTGGAATGAGCTTCGATTGGCTTCGACGATCTGCGGAAGATCCTTCAGAACCTCGCGCAGGTGGTGGCGAACGGCCTTGTTCGAGCCGGCAACATCGCCGAGTTCTATCTGGTCCACGATTGCGCGATGCTGCCGGACAAGTGTTTCGATGCCGAATTCGCCGAGTGCGAGATAACGGACGCGGTCCATCTGGGACTTCAAGCCCTCGATCTGTTTCCAGGCGCCCCCCTTTCCGGCAGCCTCGGCGAGGGTGCGGTGAAAAAGTTCGTCCAGACGAATGAAAGCGCCGGGATCGCGACGGTCCAGGGAGGCTTGCCGCGCGAGTTGGTCGCGCAGTTCGGCGATCACATGCCGGTCAGGATCGGCAGCCAGTATCTTGGCGATGTCGGCCTCGATGGCCTCGCGCAGGAAGCGGGCGTCCAGAACCGCCGCATATCCGATTTTCGTAATGATCGTGCCGCGTTGCGGGCGAACTTCGACCAGCCCCTGATCGGCAAGTTTGATGAATGCCTCGCGGATCGGCTGGCGGCTGACGTCATAGGCCCGCGCCAGCTCGGATTCCGAAATACGGTCGCCGGGCTTGAGATCGTTCTGAATGATGCGTTCGCGCAGGATCCGCGTGATCTGCGGTGTAATGGGCACCGCAGGGTCCAGTTCCCAGGCTGAATTCCGTTCTATCCGCATGATTCCTCCCTTGCAGAGCTGCGTTACCATACTTCCATACTAGTCGGCAATGGGCGATAGTGCTATGACGGCTTATGCAGCGACTCGAGGAGGGCGGAATGGAAAGAACATGGCGATGGTTCGGTCCGAGCGACAGGGTGACACTCGCCGATGTTGCCCAGGCGGGGGCCACAGGCATTGTCACGGCGCTGCATCACGTGCCGACCGGCGCCGTGTGGTCGCCGGACGACATAGAGCTCCGTCAGAACCAAGTCGCGACCTTGCCAGATGGCAAGCCCTCGAACCTGGAATGGTCGGTTGTCGAGAGCCTTCCGGTTTCCGAGGACATCAAGAAGCAACGGGGTGACTGGCGTCAGCACATCGCCAACTATCGCGAGAGCCTGCGCAACCTTGCGGCCGCCGGGATCGAGGTGATCTGCTACAACTTCATGCCCGTCCTCGACTGGACCCGGACCGACCTGGCTTGGCGCCTGCCGAACGGCGCGACCTGCATGAGGTTCGATCTGATCGACTTCGTTGCCTTCGATCTGCACATCCTGAAACGGGAACGGGCCGGCGAGGATTACGAAGAGGAATTGCGCGCTCAGGCTGCCCGCCGGTTTTCCGAGATGTCGGCGGAGGCTGCGGAAACGCTCGCCGGCAACGTCGTCTTCGGCCTTCCCGGTGCGGCGGAGAGATTCACCTTGGAGGATGTGCGCGAACACCTCGCCGAATACGCGGGGATGCGCGAAGAGGCGCTGCGCGGACATCTGGTCGACTTTTTGTCCGAGGTCGTGCCCCTGGCTCAGGAACTCGGCCTGCGGATGTGCTGCCACCCGGACGATCCGCCCTTTCCGCTTCTGGGCCTGCCCCGGATCATGTCGACCGAAGCACATTACAAGGCCGTGATGGATGCGGTCGATGTTCCCGCCAACGGGATCACGCTTTGCTCTGGCTCACTCGGGGCGCGCCCCGACAACGACCTGCCCGGGATGATGGATCGACTGGGCGACAGGGTGCACTTCCTGCACCTGCGAAACGTAAAGCGCGAAACCGCGAATGTGCGCGGTTCCTTCTACGAAGCCGAGCATCTTGGCGGCGATACCGATATGGTCGCGCTGGTCGAGGCCGCGTTGCGTGAAGAGGCCCGTCGCAAGGCTGCCGGACGGCGCGATCAGTCTATCCCGTTTCGTCCCGATCACGGGCAAGACATCCTCGATGACCTCGGGCGTCGCGCCCAGCCAGGCTATCCCTCGATTGGCCGGCTCAAGGGGCTGGCGGAATTGCGCGGCATCATCGCCGCGCTCGAGCCGAGGATCGCCGCAAGATGATAACACCGCTTGCCGGGCTCGACGGTTTGCCCAAGACCGTCCGGTGCCCCGCCTACAGGCGCGAAGATCACGGGCCGGGTATCGTCCACATCGGGTTGGGGGCCTTCCACAAGGCGCATCAGGCCGTCTATACCGATGACGCCCTTGCCGCCGAGGGCGGCAACTGGCGCATCATCGGCGTTTCCCTGCGCAGCACGGCGCCGGCGACGGAACTTGGGCGGCAAGACGGTCTCTACACGGTTATCGAGCGCAGCGTCGAGGGCACCTCGGCGCGCGTGATCGGGGCGATTGCGGCGGCCTATTCGCTGGGCCGGGACCGCCAGGCCGTGCTGGACGCGCTTTGCGATCCCTCGACCAGGATCGTCTCTCTGACCGTGACCGAAAAGGCCTATGGTATCGACCGCAAGACCGGCGGGATCGACCGGAACCATCCTGCCATCGCCGCGGATATCTCGGACCCGGACAACCCTCAGGGCGTCGCGGGCCTGTTGGTCTGGGCGCTGAGCCGCAGGAGAGACGCGGGCACGCCCCCGTTTACCGTGCTGTGCTGCGATAACCTGCCGGAAAGCGGAAGCATGCTTCGGGCTCTGCTGGTGGATTACGCACGCTTGGCCGCCCCGCATCTGGTCGATCACATCACGAATGCTGTCGCTTTCCCCTCGACCATGGTGGACAGGATCACGCCCGCGCGCACCCCCGCGACGCTTGCCCTTGCTTGCGACCTCATTCAACACAGTGATGCGGCCGCCATCGAATGCGAGGCTTTCCGGCAATGGGTCATCGAAGATGACTTCCCGACCGGGCGCCCGGCCTGGGAAGCGGGCGGCGCGCTTTTGGTTCGCGATGTGAGACCGTTCGAGGACATGAAGCTGCGCATGCTGAACGGAACGCATTCGATGATCGCCTATGCGGGGTTCCTGGCGGGCCATAAATACGTGCGCGATGTCATGGCCGACACCTCCCTTGCCGTGCTGGTCGAAAGGCATCTCAAGGCGGCGGCGACAACGCTTGATCCCCTCTCTGGCGTTGATTTCAGCGCCTATGCGGCAGAGCTTCGGGCCCGGTTTTCGAACCCGCATCTGGAGCATGAGACCTACCAGATCGCCATGGATGGATCGGAAAAGATGCCGCAGCGCATCTTTGCCCCTGCACTCGATGCGCTTGAAAAAGGCCAGCCACTGGATGCCTTTGCTTTCGCGACGGCCTGTTGGTTGCGCTACCTGATGGGTCGAACCGACGGGGGGCATGCCTATGCGCTGCGCGACCCCCGCGAAACGGAGATCACGGCAGCCCTGACTGGTGCGGCAACAGCGGAAGACATTCTTTCAAGCATTTCCCGGCTGCCCGGAATTCTGCCGCAACGCCTTGAAGAGAGCGCGACCTGGCGGCGTCTTGTCATAAACATGACCACCGAATTGCTCAGCGGCGATATTCCAGCTGTCCTCGACCGGTTCGCCTCGGATGCAGGGCGCTTGGGCTGAGGCCGGTACTCGTGAAGATTACCCGATATCCATGCAGAGGTGCTTTGGGAACAGGCCTTTAGATCGAATTGCCTCCATTGGCGAATGAGCGGTGGAGAGCGGCATGCCAGGCCCGTCCCGATACGCGGGCCTTGACGCCTGACGGGGTACAGTGAACTGCGGCGCCGCAGGACCGGTGCCGCTTGATCCCGCCGGACCCCTTCCGGTTGACCGACAGAAAATGCGAGTGATTGACACTGCTGCTGGCGACAGCTTCGAGTGCGCCTACCTTGCCCCGGTCGCGCCGGGCGGGCCAGCCACCGATGGCCTGCTGGCAGGGCAAGAAATTGCTGGGGTAGCCAACGCGAACCCCTGGCGCCCAACGCTTCACTTGTTTCTGCGTATGCTTCGAATCAAGCGTGCAGAAAGTCGACTTTCTTCAGCCTTACATGAATGTCGGTTTGTGTTTGAGTGCGCCTTCGCCGCACAGCCGCAGCGAAGGACCATTCCACGCCGATGGGCAGTTCCGCCTTTCGCAGCAGCCCGATGGCGCACCTTGCCTGGCGGCCACACTGATAGCGCGCGAACCGGCGTCTCCCAAGTCATGCCCGGGAAAGGGAGGCTTCACCCCTCGCGCAGGTACCAGTCGTCAAAGCGTGAGATATCCTGCAACACCCGGCGATACCCCTTGCCGGTCAGCAGGGCGTGGATGTCCTCGCGCTGGGGGGCGTGGTTGTGTTCCACCGTCATGACCCCGAATGTCCAGCGATCAAAGTCGAAGGCGTTCAGGATGTCGAACTCGCTGCCCTCGGTGTCGATCGAGATATAGTCGATATGGGCCGGGGCCTGGTGGGTTTCCAGAAGCTCGACCAGCGAGATCGTTTCGACCTTGTAGTTCTGACCGCGGATGCGGCGCGAGGATTTGACGAAGGTCGAGATGCCCGAGTTTTCACCGCGCGGCGCCTCGGTAAAGCCCAGCGTTTCGCCCGACGTATGCCAGACGCAGCGGGTTTCGATGGTGGCGGCGCGGTTGGCCTTGAGGGCGGCATGCCAGCCGCGTGCCGGTTCGGCCAGGATGCCGCTCCAGCCGAAACCGGTTTCCAGCAGATAGGAGTTGTTCAGCTCGATCCCGTCGGTGGCGCCGAATTCGACAAAGAAACCATCCTCCTTGAACCCGGTCTGGCACAGAGCGAACAGGTCCTGACGCAGCTGCGATTTCGAGCGGTCCAACAGGTCGATGCAGCGGCTGCGATCCTCGGGCGCTATCGCCTTGAGGAACTCCAGATCGAACCAGGCTTTTTCCCGTTGTTGCAACTGGCGCAGGCGGTCGCGGCGGACAAGAGTGGTGTTGGAGATCGAATGGCTCACGGCAAGGTTACTCCGTCAATGTCCCTGTCTGGGTAGCGGGACACCCGGGGTGAGGCAAGGGGCTTTGTCAGTCGGGCGGGATCAGGCCCAGCCCGCGCAGATAGATGCCGACCCCGGATTCCAGCAGATCCTCGGGCGCAAAGGGCGCGGTGGCGCCGGCATTGCGCGCATAAAGTTCGACCACCCCGTGGCTCATCGCCCAGATATGGGCCGAGACCATGGCCGCCGGCGGCCGTTTTCCGGGCGGGATATGATCGCTCAGATCGGCGGCGGCCTGTTCCAGCACCGCTTTGGCGCGGTTGGAGGCGGCGGCCAGTTCCGGGCTGCGATTGACCGAGATGCCGCTTTCGAACATGGCGATGTAATGGCCGGGATGTTTGCGGGCAAAGGCCAGATAGGCGCGGCCGGTTGCCTCGAACGCGGCCAGCGCCGAGGGCTGTCCCTTGTCATAGGCATATTGCATCAGGTCGGCGAAGATCTCGAACCCCTGGCGGGCGGCCTCGGCGATCAGCTCTTCGCGCCCGTCGAAATGGCGATAGACCGCCGCGGGGGTCACCCCCGCGGTCTTGGCGGCCTCGGACAGGGTAAAGCCGGTCGGCCCCTTGGCGCGGATCAGCTCCAGCGCCGCGTCGATCAGCGCCTGTTTCAGATTGCCGTGATGATAGCCTTGCTTACGCATCCCAGATGTCGGGGCCTCCGCAGATTGCCGCATCGGGCTGGCCGACCGCAGCGCGGTCCTTGTTGTCATAGTCGATGCCCGACAGCACGGTACGGATCGCCGCCAGACGTGCGCGTTTCTTGTCGTCCGAGCGGATCACGGTCCAGGGCGCCCTGTCGGAATGGCTGCGGGTCAGGGTCTGCGAGATGGCGGTGGTATAGGCCTCCCATTTGTCCAGCCCGGCAATGTCCACCGGGCTCAGCTTCCACTGTTTCAGCGGGTCGCGCTCGCGGTCGTGGAACCGTCGCAGCTGCTCGGCGCGGCCCACGTTCAGCCAGAACTTGAACAGGTGGATGCCGTCATCGACCAGGTCATGTTCGAACGGCATGACCTGGCGGAAGAAGCGTTCGCGCTGTTCCTCGTCGCACCAGCCGAACACATGTTCCACCACCCCGCGATTGTACCAGCTGCGGTCGTAGAACACCAATTCGCCCGCCGAGGGCAGGTGCTGAATGTAGCGCTGGAAATACCATTGGCTGCGCTCGGCCTCGGTCGGTTTCGAGAGCGCGACCACGCGGGCACCGCGCGGGTTCAGGTTCTCGCGGAACCGCTTGATGGTGCCGCCCTTGCCGGCGGCGTCGCGCCCCTCGAACAGGAGGGCGACGCGGGCGCCGCTCTGCTTGATCCAGGCCTGCAGCTTGACCAGTTCGATCTGCAGCGCCTCCATCTGGGCGCGATAGTCTTTCGCGGTCATCTCCGCGTCATAGGGATAGGTGGTGCTCAGGATATCGTCCTTGTCCGCCTTCTCGATGGCGCGGCGAATGTCCTTTGGAGCCTTGTCGTTGAAATACCGGGAAATCTCGCCAGTTGCCGCGCCTGTCATTCGCCTGGGGTCCTTTGTGCTGCCGTTCCGGTTCAATATGGAACCTGTTGCCGATTAACGCAAACCCGCGCGTGTCGCGGCCCGCAGAACCGCATCGGCCACCACCTGTGCCGCCACATGCTGGGGCATGTGGCCGACGCCGGGCAGGGGGGTCAGCACCGCGCCGGAAATCTGACCTGACAGGGTGGTCGAATGCAGGTCGAAATTCACCGTGTCATCCTCGGTTCCATGCACGATCTCGGTGGGCACCGCGATTTCGCCATAGCGGGGATGTAGCGCCTCGATCTCGCCCAGCAGGCTGGCGCGGTGCGCGGCGTTGGCCCTGAGCGAGGCGCGGCGCAGCGACAGGCCGGGGCCGAAATGGTCGGCGTAGCCTGCCGGTGCCGGTTGCGGCGCGAACACGTCCTCAAGCGCGCGGGTGACATAGCTGTCGGGCACATAGGCGGTGATCAGCGGCACCGCCACAGCCGCGCCCAGCCGGGTCGAGGTGACCCGATAGAGCAGGTCGAGTGGCGTGTTCCAGGGGTTCGAAGGGGCCGCCACCGGCACCAGCGCCGCCAGTCGGTCGGGGTGATGCACCGCCCAGGCCAGCGCCACCGACCCGCCATAGCTGTGGCCCAGCACGATCGGACGCTTGGCGCCCAACTGCTCGGCCGCAAGCATCAGCAGTCGCGCCTGACCGGCGATATCCGCCGCCCCTGCGGGGGCGGGATCGGAAAAACCCAGCCCGGGCCGGTCCAGCAGGATGACGCGGAAGTGGTCGGCCAGGATCGGCGCCAGCACGAAACTCAGATCGCGGGTATTGCCGTTCGAGCCGTGGATCATCACCAGATCGGGGCCGCTGCCCATCACCTCGGCATGGATGCGCAGCCCCTCCACGGTGACGAACTGGCCCAGCGGCGGATGGCTGGCCTGCGCGCGCGCCTCGTGCCGGGCGGCGCGCCACAGGGTCAGCGCCCAGAACCCCGCCGCCAGCAGCGCAAGGATCAGCACCACCCGCATGACCGCTCAGCCCCGCAGGTCGGTGGATTCCAGCCCGATCCGCGCCATGTCATAGGGCGTCGTCTCATAGATCTCGCTGATCCAGTTGCCATAGAGCAGATGCGCATGGCTGCGCCAGCGGTTGAGCGGCTTCCGCGAGGGGTCGTCATCGGGGTAATAGTTGATCGGTACGTTGATCGCGGTGCCGCCTTCGACGTCGCGGTCATATTCCTGTTTCAGCGTGTCGCTGTCATATTCGAAATGGTTGAAGATATAGAGCGCGCGATGCCCCGGATCCGAGATCAGGCAGGGCCCCACCTCGTCACTGCCCAACAGGGTCACAAGCTCGGGCACCGCGTCGACCTCGGCCTGTTTCACCTCGGTCCAGCGGCTGACCGGGATCACGAAATCGTCCGAGAATCCGCGCAGGTATGGCGAGGCCGGGTCAAGGTTGCGATGCCGGAAACAGCCGAACGCCTTGTGGTCCAGCATATGTTTGCGGATGCCGTGGAAATGGTTGATCATCGCCATCCCTCCCCAGCAGACGCCAAAGGTGGAATGCACGTTGCTCTGGGTCCAGGCAAACACCTCGCCCAGCTCGTCCCAATAGGTGACATCGGAGAACTCTAGATGCTCGATCGGGGCGCCGGTGATGATCAGCCCGTCGAACTTCTCGTCGCGCACCTCCTGAAAGGGGCGATAGAATTCTTCCATATGCTCAGAGGCGGTGGTCTTGGTCTGATGCTCGGTCATCCGGATCAGGCTCAGCTCGATCTGCAGCGGCGTCGCCCCGATCAGCCGGGCAAACTGGGTCTCGGTCTGGATTTTCTTGGGCATCAGGTTCAGAAGGCCGATCCGCAGCGGGCGGATGTCCTGGCGCGCGGCCTGGTCCTCGGACATGACCATGACGCCCTCGCGGGTCAGAATGTCATAGGCGGGCAGATGTGCGGGGATTTTGATAGGCATGTCGCGGGCTTCCTTTCCGAGATTTTGAGGTAAGCCATCACATGCAAAAGTGCCAGCCCCTATCACGGTCCCGTGGTCGGCTTCGCGCCGACGCAATCGCTGCGCGCGGGTAAGGGGGTGAGCATCGTGGGAAAATGGCAGCCCGTAGGGGAATCGAACCCCTCTTTCCAGGTTGAAAACCTGGCGTCCTAACCGATAGACGAACGGGCCGCGCTTGGCGTGAGGCGGCTTTTACGGAGAGTCGCGGCACGGCGCAAGAGGGGAAATGCGAAATTCTCTCGGCATTTGTCGCCTGCCTGGCTGCTCTGGAAAGGCCCGCATTCGGGCAGCACAACATATGCGGAACAGCCGCTGCACCGGCGGCGATGCGGGGTAGACCAAGAGGATATCAGGGAGAAATGGCAGCCCGTAGGGGAATCGAACCCCTCTTTCCAGGTTGAAAACCTGGCGTCCTAACCGATAGACGAACGGGCCACGCTGGCTTGTGGAGGGCGTTTTATGGTGTCCCCTTGCCCCTCGCAAGCGGAAAAACGCAATTTGTGAAACTTTTTTGCAAGGCCCTGAAAAGTCTTTGTTTTCAATTGCTCAGGCGCGCGCGACGTCATCGACGCGCAGCTGCACGCTCTGCCTGCCGCCCCAGGAGTTGATCTCGAGCCGGCCGGCGAAATGGAACCGGGCACCGCCGTGGTTTTCCAGTATCGGGCCGATCTCTCCATCAAAGGCACCAAACAGGATCGCGTCCAGCCCGCCGCCCATCCCGTCGGCCAGCGACAGTTTCAGATGCGACGCGCCGACGCGCTTGGCAAAGCGGATCTGCAGGTCGGGCAGGGCAAAACGCGGGGCAGGGGCGCTGGCGCCATAGGGGCCGGCCAGTTCGATCTGTTCCAGCAGCTCGACCGTGGCCGCGCCCGGCATCAGGACCCCGTCCAGCCGCAGATCCGCCGGTCCGCCTTGCCCGGCGCCCTGTTTGGCCAGCAGTTCGGACAGCCGTTCCATCGCCGGTTCCAGCCGGTCGCGCAGCACCGTCAGCCCGGCGGCCATCTTGTGGCCGCCGCCCTTGACCAGCAACCCCTCGGCCGCCAGCCGCTGGATCGACGCGCCCAGATCGACCCCGGCCACCGACCGGCCCGAGCCTTTGCCCTCGTCGCCGTCAAAACCGATCACGATGGCGGGCCGGTTGGCGCTTTCTTTCAGGCGCGAGGCGACGATGCCGACAACGCCCGGATGCCAGCCCTCGCCCGCCGCCCAGACCAGCGGCGCCTCCAGCCCGCGGGTCTCGGCCTGATCGAGGGCCGCGGCGCGCACCGCGGCCTCGATCTCGCGCCGCTCGGTGTTGAGCAGATCCAGCCGTTCGGCCAGCGCCTGCGCCTCGCTCATGCTGTCGGTGCTGAGCAGGCGGGCGCCCAGATCGGCCTGCCCGATCCGGCCCCCGGCATTGACGCGCGGGCCCAGTAGAAAGCCCAGGTGATAGGTGTTGGGCATGGCGTCCATGCGCGCGATATCGGCCAGCGCCACCAGCCCGGGCCGCTGCCGCTGCGCCATCACCTTCAGCCCCTGGCGCACCAGCGCCCGGTTCGCCTCGATCAACGGCGCCACATCGGCTACGGTGGCCAGCGCCACCAGGTCGAGCATCGCCATCAGGTCGGGGCCGCGTTGTCCGCGTGCGCGCAGCTGGCGGCCCGCCTCGACCAGCATCAGGAACACCACGCCGGCGGCGCAGAAATAGCCCAGATCGCCGCTCTCGTCCTGCCGGTTGGGGTTCACCACCGCCACACATTCGGGCAGGGTCTCGGCCCCCAAATGGTGGTCCAGCACGATCACATCGGCGCCCTTGGCGGCGGCGATCGGGCCATGGCTCAGCGTGCCGCAATCGACACAGACGATCAGGTCGTGACCCCGGGCCAAGTCCGCCATCGCCACCTCGTTGGGGCCATAGCCCTCGTCGATGCGGTCGGGCACGTAAAGCGTTGCGGTTTGCCCCATCTCACGCAGCCAGCAGATCAGCAGCGCCGCCGAACTGCCGCCATCCACGTCGTAATCGGCAAAGACCGCGATCCGCTGACGCCCGGCCACCGCGGCCAGGAACCGCGCCGCCGCGATTTCCATATCCTTCAGCTTGCGCGGATCGGGCAGCAGCTCCTTCAGCTTGGGGTCAAGAAAGCCGCGCGCCTCGATTGCCGGAACCCCGCGTCGCGCCAGCACCTGACACACTGCCTGCGGCAGGTCGGTCTGCTGCCGCATCATCTGCGCCGCCCGCTCGGTCTCGAGATCGGGGCCGACCCAGCGCCGCCCGCTCAGGGACTGTTCGATGCCCAGATAACTCACCACTCACCTCATGCGCAAAGGCCGGACCCGACCCGGACCCGGCCCTTCATTTCGCTCCAGATACGCCCGCCGGAGGCTGCGGCACCAGCCGCATCCCTCGCCAAAGGCTCAGACCGGGGTGCGATAGCTCATCCGCCGCACCGATCCGGTCTTGGACCGCATCAGCAGGGTGGTGGTCTCGACCCAGCCGGGCTCGCGCTTGATGCGCGGCAACAGCGAGCCGCCGGTCACGCCCGTCGCGGCAAAGATCACGTCCTGCGTCACCATCTCGTCGCGGGTATAGACGCGGTCCAGATCGGTGATGCCGGCCTTGGCGGCGCGGCCACGCTCGTCATCGTTACGGAACAGGAGCCGGCCGAAGATTTGACCGCCCATACATTTCAGCGCGGCCGCCGCCAGCACGCCCTCGGGCGCGCCACCGGAACCCATGTACATGTCGATGCCGGTGGTTTCGGCTTCGGCGCAATGCATCACCCCGGCGACGTCACCATCGGTGATCAGCCGGATCGAAGCGCCGGTTTCGCGCACCTCGGCAATCATCGCCTCGTGGCGCGGACGCTCCAGAATGCAGACGGTGATGTCCGACGGTTTGCAGCCCTTGGCCGCTGCCAGCGCCTCGACCCGTTCGCGCGGCGACATGTCGAGCGAGACCACGCCCTCGGCATAGCCCGGGCCGATGGCCAGCTTGTCCATATAGACGTCGGGCGCATGCAGCATCGAGCCGCGCGGACCCATGGCGATCACGGTCAGCGCGTTGGGCATGTCCTTGGCGGTCAGCGTGGTGCCTTCCAGCGGATCCAGCGCGATATCGACGCCCGGGCCGTTGCCGGTGCCCACTTCCTCGCCGATATACAGCATCGGCGCCTCGTCGCGTTCGCCTTCGCCGATCACCACCACACCGGCGATGTCGAGCAGGTTCAGCTGTTCGCGCATGGCGTTCACGGCGGCCTGGTCGGCGGCCTTCTCATCGCCGCGTCCAATCAGCGAGGCCGAGGCCAGCGCTGCCTGTTCGGCCACGCGGGCAAGGCCCAGGGAAAGCATACGGTCATGAAATTCGGGCATGGCGGACATGAATAGTTCCTTGCAGATGGGCTTATTGACCCTCTACCGCAGGGCGGCGGGGGTCCACAAGCATGTTTGCGACAATGGCGCGCGCGTGGCTCAGACCGCCTCGATCCTCAGCGCCACCGGTTCGGCGGCCAGAACACCCGCCGCCGTCATGGCCTCCAGCGCTGCGTCGAGGTCGGCGCGCTGGGTCTTGTGGGTGACGATCACCACCGGCGCCTCGGCGCTGTCGTGGCCGGTCTGGCGCATCCGGTTTATACTGACCCCGGCATCGCCCAACGCGGCAGCCACCTTGGCCAGCGCGCCCGGACGATCGGGCAACAGCAGACGCAGGTAATAGGGGGCCGGAGAGTTCGATTGGGCACTGTCGGCCTCGGCCAGCGCGGTGGCGGGCTGGCCGAACACCGGCAGGCGGAAGCCGCGCGCGATATCGCAGATATCGCCCAGCACGGCGCTGGCGGTGGGGCCTTCGCCCGCGCCGGGGCCACGCAGCACGATCTGTTCCACGGCGTCACCTTCGATCACCACCATATTGGTACCGCCCTCGAGCTGGCCCAGCGGCGAGTCCGCCGGCACCAGGCAGGGCCGCATCCGCTGTTCCAGCCCGCGCCCGCTGCGCTGGGCCACACCCAGCAGCTTGATGCGATAGCCCATGTCCGCGGCATAGGCGATGTCTTCGAGGTTGATGCGCTCGATCCCCTCGATGTCGATCCCGTCGAAATGCGGTTTGGTGCCAAAGGCGATGGCGGCCAGCAGCGCCAGCTTGTGCGCGGCGTCGATCCCGCCCACGTCAAGCGTCGGGTCGGCCTCGAGATAGCCCAGTTCGGCGCATTCCTGAAACAGCGCGTTATAGCCTTTACGCTGCGATTCCATGCGGGTCAGGATATAGTTGCAGGTGCCGTTCATGACGCCCATCACGCGGGTGATCTCGTTGCCGGCCAGCCCTTCGGTCAGCGCCTTGATCACCGGGATGCCGCCGGCGACGGCGGCCTCGAACCGGATCACCCGGCCCGCGGCCTCGGCCTGTTCGGCCAGCGCCTGACCATGGATGGCCAGCAGCGCCTTGTTGGCGGTGACCACGTCCTTGCCCGTTTCCAGCGCCGCCTCGATCGAGGCCTTGGCGGGGCCGTTCTCGCCACCCATCAGTTCGACGAACACATCGACATCGTCGCGGCGGGCCAACGCGACCGGGTCGCTCTCCCAGGCGTAGGAGGACAGGTTGACGCCCCGGTCCTTGCCCGCGTCGCGGGCCGAGATGGCGGTGATTTCGATGCGGCGCCCGGTACGCGCCTCCAGCAGATCGGCCTGACGGCGGATGATGCGCACAACGCCGACGCCCACGGTTCCCAATCCCGCGATCCCAAGCCGCAATGCCGGTTTCATGCTGTCTGTCCTTTCTGCTCGTGCCTGTCGCGGCCCTGCCGGGCCGGTCCCTTGCCGCGTGCCTTAGCCCGTTCGGGGCGGGCGTGCAATTGGTGGGCGTGTTATTCGGTGCTGGTTTGTGTGCTGTCGTCGTGGCTGGCCTGTTGCAACCGCCGGGCGCGCCCGGCCAATGCGGCGCGGCGCGCCTCGAGCGCTTCTTGCACGGCGCGCGCCTCGCCCTCGGGATCGACCGGCGGCCCCAGCGCCTCGTCCAGCGGGACCAGCTTGGGAAAGGCGGCAGTGCGCAAGTCGGGGCCAATCCGCTCGTTCAGTTCGGGCACCTGGGTGCAGGCCGCGGCCATCAGCAGCAAAAGAGGGAAGAGCGCGGTTCTGGACATTCGGGTACCGGAGCTGTTGACGCCTGGCCCCTTTGTCGTAAATTGCGGGCGCGGGTGCAAGCGGGGCTTTTATCTGAACATATGTTCAGATAGCGTGCCCCCATGGCACGTACGCAAGGCTCTCATTCCGATATCACCGGCCCGCGCATTCAGGATGCGGCGCTCAGGCTGTTTGCGCGGCACGGGTTTGCCGCGGTGTCGATGCGCCAGATCGCCGGAGAGGTGGGGGTGCAGGCGGGGGCGCTCTACAATTACACACCGGACAAGCAGAGCTTGCTGTTCGGGCTGATGCACCGGCATATGGACGAATTGCTATCGGCGCGCCGCGATCAGGCGCGGGGCGATGCGCTGACCCGGTTGCGCGATTTCGTGGGCTTTCACATCCGGTTCCACCTGAACCGGCCCGACGAGGTGTTCATCGCCTATATGGAACTGCGCAATCTCACGCCCGAGAATTTCGCGACCATCGAGGGGCTGCGGCGACGCTATGAGGATGATCTGGAGGCGATCCTGCGGGCGGGGGTGGCGGAGGGCGTCTTTGCGGTGCCTGATACCAAGATCGCGACTCTGGCGGTGATCGCCATGCTGAACGGGGTCAATACCTGGTACCGGGCCGAGGGGCGGTTGTCGCTCGACGAGGTCGAAAGCGTCTATTGGGACATGGTGCGCAAGGCGGTGGCGGCCTAGTCGTTTTCCGTTTCGGAAAACGACCCGGAAAACAGATGTTTTCCGGGCCGGAATTCTCGCAGAATTCCGCGCGCCTTAATGCGCGGGGCGAATGAAGGTGCCGTTGCGCAGGTCGCGCATGGCCTGCATCAGCTCTTCCTGCGTGTTCATCACGATCGGCCCGTGCCAGGCCACCGGCTCGGCGATCGGCGCACCCGAGATCAGAAGAAAGCGTACCCCCTGCGGCCCGGCCTGCACCGTCACCTCGTCTCCGGTGCCGAAGCGGATCAGGGTGCGGTCGCCCGAAAGGTCACGGATATTGACCTCCTCGCCCGCCACCTCCTTTTCCAGCAGCACACCGGTTGGCGCCGAGGCATCGGCAAAGGCGCCGGCCCCTTCGAACACATAGGCAAAGGCGCGGCGATAGGTGTCGATCCTGAACGTCTTCTTCACCCCCGCCGGAACGAAGATATCGAGATATTGCGGATCGGCGGCGATGCCGTCCACCGGCCCGGTCTTGCCCCAGAAGCTGCCCACGATCACCCGCACCCGTGTGCCGTCATCGTCGATCACCTCGGGGATTTCGCTGCCGGCCACATCCTGATAGCGCGGTGCCGTCATCTTCTGGCTGGCGGGCAGGTTGCCCCAAAGCTGAAAGCCGTGCATCTGCCCCTGCGGATTGCCCTTGGGCATCTCCTGATGCAGGATGCCCGACCCGGCCGTCATCCATTGCACGTCGCCTGCGCCCAGCGTGCCGCTATTGCCCAGCGAATCCCCGTGCTCCACCGTACCGGCCAGCACATAGGTGATGGTCTCGATGCCGCGATGGGGATGCCAGGGAAAGCCGCGCAGGTAATCCTGCGGATGCTCGTTGCGGAAATCGTCGAACAGCAGGAAGGGATCAAGCTCGGTCGGGTCCTGAAAGCCGAAGGCGCGGTGCAGCTTGACCCCGGCGCCTTCGAGTGCGGGGGTGGCGCGGCGGGTTTCAAGGATGGGACGAATGGACATGATCGGGGCTCGCTTGGGCTGTGAAAGCTGGGGCTAAGATAGGGGACGCCGGTGCCAAGGCAATTCCGCGCTGTGCCACCGGCCGTGTGCGGCGGCGCACAGCCGTCGCGTTCGTGGGTCAGGTCCCGGCCCACCATTCCGCAGGTTTGCGCCGCTTGCCGTGCCCGCGCGCCAGCCGCAGCGCCAGGTGGCGCAGCGGCGACAGCGCGAGCCGCAGCCACAAGCGGTTGCGCCGCCGCGCATAGTCGCGGTTGAAGGGGCAGACCCGCATGCAGATCGCGCAATCCGAGGCGAGCTTGGCCCAGAAGCCGAAACATTTCTCGGCATCCGAGGTCCATTTGCGCACGCCCCGGATGGCCGAGACATTCGGCGCCACATCCGAGGGCGGCCCATAGGGCAGCGCCTTGACCGGGCAGGCATCTGCACAGGCGGTGCAGATGTCGCAAAAGGCGCGCACGCCCCGCGGGCGCGGCACATCATGGGCAAGCGGCAGGTTGGTGAACACCTTGGAGAACCGCAGCCGGGGGCCAAACTCCGGCGTGATCACCATCTGGTTGCGGGCATATTCGCCCAAGCCCGCCTTGACCGCATAGGGGATCACCAGCCCGGTGTCGTTCATCGAGGCCACGGCCTCGTAGCCGAGGTTGCGGATATAGGTGGCCAACTGCATCACCACCGCAGCCTCGTGGCTGTATTCGCGCCCGGTGGCGGCACCGGCCAGGGCCGAGGGGTAGGTGGCCACCAGATCGCGCTCCATCTCGTGGCCCAGCACGATGACCGAGGTCAGCCCATCGGGCAGGCCCAGCGGCGCCTCGCTCATGTCACGGGTATCGACGCGGGCGGTATAGTGCCAGCGCTCGTCCAACTCGGTCACGCCGCACAGATCGGCGCCGAAGAAACGGGCGATGCGCTTGATCTCGGCACTCATGGCGGCGGGATCGTCGACCCCGACCTGTTGCGGCGCCACCGGCGTGTCATAGCTGATCGGGGCCTGGAATCCCTCGCGCCGCCCCTCGGCGGCAAACCGGTTAGTGACCACGTCCGAGATCAGCCAGGCGGCATTGCGCAGGGCGAAATCGCGCTGGGTGAAGCCATCGCCCCGGCGCGGCGCCGCCTCCATCCGGTAGGAGGCAAAGAAGGCATCCGTCTGTTTGGAGCGCACCTGCGGATCCCACATGGCGCGGGTGAATACGTCATTGCGCTGTGCAAAGCGCTCGAACGCCTCTGTGGTCTCGATCCCGGCGGCGGTATCGGTGGGGCGGGTGCGGTCTGGCCGGTTTGCGGGATAGCTCATGGCCGTCACGCTAACTCGGGGTTTGTGGGTAGGGCAAGGAGCCTGTTCGACGCCCGCGCAATCGGCTATGCAGGCGCAACGAATAAAAGGACGACACCATATGCAGGACGAGGTTTTGGCGACGATCGAGGCATCGGCACCCCGACGCTGGCTGGCGCTGGCAGTGCTGACGATATTGGGGGGGCTGCTGATCTATGTGGCGGTGGTCACACCGCCCGAGCTGATCTGGCAGGTTTTCCTGATCGTGCTGGGGGCGCTGACGCTGTGGCTGGCGCAGCGCATGTTCCAGGCGACGGCGGGGCGGGTCGAGATGACCGCGACCGAGCTGCGCGGCAGTGACGGAACGGTGATTGCCCGCATCGCCGATATCGAGGGGCTGGACCGCGGCGTGTTTGCCTTCAAACCGTCGAACGGGTTCCTTCTGCGCACTTCGGTGCCGGGTGAGCGCACCTGGCAGCCCGGCCTGTGGTGGCGGATGGGGCGCCGGATCGGCATTGGTGGCGTCACCCCTGGATCGCAGACGAAATTCATGGCCGAGATGCTCTCGGCCATGATGGCGGAACGGGACGGAACGCTGCCGCGCTGAGGTTCAGACGCTGCCGGCGATCTCGTTGGTGAAGCGCGGCCGGGTAAAGATGAACGTTTCCATTTCGGTATCTTCCAGCCCGACGCGGAACGGCGATCTGTAGATGTTCTTGGTCTCGACCAGGATCAGGGTGTCCTGATCCGACATCGGCGGCAGGCGCGAACTGACCGTGGCAACATTGGCATTGCTCAATGCGGTGTCATAGCCGCGATTGGCGGACCAGCGCACCCGGTGGCGGTCACGCTTCTTATCGTAGCGCAGCAGCGAGATGCGGACCTGAAGGCTGGCGGTATCCTGCACCATGCGTTCGAACAGATCGACCATCGAGTCGATATAGGCGTCATCGACGGTGCGTGTTTCGCGCGAGATCAGGTCGCCGATCGTATAGGCCGCCTTCACGTTCGATGCGGCCTCGCGGTAGCCATCGAAATAGGTGTAGCCGATCATGATGGTCCAGAACAGCATCGGCACCGTCAGCAGCGCCTCGACCGCGATCGAGCCATCCTCGTTCCGGCGGAACAGGCGCAGCGAGTTCAGTATGCGGGACTTAAACATGGCGTTACAACGGCTCCTGCACAAAGACGGACATGGCGGTCAGAGAGTACTGGCCCTCGTCATTGGCCAGCGTCGCCCCCAGGGTTGAGGTGGGAAAGATCGGGTCGATCTTTGCGCAGGCGCGCAGCACCATCAGCTCGTTGGCCTGACCGTTTTCAAAGTTGCGTACCGGGCGCACCTCTGCCGAGAGGTCGGTGCAATCCGGGTCGGCGGGCAGGGTAATGCCGGCAAACGGGTCCTGGCGGATCATCTCAAGCTTGAGGTTGCTGCTGCAACCGCGGATAAACACGGCCTTTTCGCAGATCTTGCTCTTGAGCTCGTTATGGCTGGGATTGGAACCGGTGTTCAGGCGCAGGTCGCGCACCACTACATCCACCGCCCGTTCCAGCATGGCGTGGTTCAGCGTCATGAAGGTCAGTTCGACCCCCGCCAGCATCACCCCGATCACGGCGGGGAACACGATGACGAATTCGACCGTTGCGTTGCCATCCTCGCCCCTGCGGAAGCGGCGAAGGAAATTGCTCAGGCGCCGTTTCATTGGGTCAGCCTCAGCTTACGGATCGACGAGGCGATCGAGGTGAATGCATCGCTGATCTCCAGCCCATCGGCGTCGTAATAGTGGCTGTCCGAGCTGGCGCAGCGCTTGAGCACGCGGCGGCCGCTATAGGGGGCCTCGAAGCCGACGGTATAGACGATGATGCCTTCGTCCTTGGCCGCGTCACAAACGTGGTCGGTGCGCTGGTCCTTGGCCGAGGCCTCTTTGTGCGTCATGGCCGCGGTGTACCATTCCGCCCAGGCGTTGCTGTTGAATTCGAAGTTGTAATAGGCGTTATAGGCCAGCGAAACCTTGGCAAAGAGCTCGGCATAGGTCAGCCGCACCGCTTCACCCGGCTCGTCCCGCATGGCGCAGCTGTAATAGCCGCTGGAGTTATACCCGCAGGCCTCGCTTTGACCATTGCCATAGGGGTGGTCGGCCCAGCGGTTCTGATCCGGCCAGTAATAGCTGTTGTTACCATTGTCGTGATAGATGCTGAACGCATTGGTGGTGTTGTTGTCGGGCGAGCCGCTGATGACGTCCTCGGCTGCATTGTACCAGACCGGCGAGTCACCGTCGCGCAGCGACGGGTTCAGCATGTACTGGTTGGTGTTTTCGCCGTCCGACATGACGATCAGCACCTTCAGCACATCGCCCGAGTCATAGGCGCTGGGGCGGCCCTGGAACGAGGCCGGCACCTTGTTGTCCGAGATCAGGCCGCTGATCACGCTTTGCGTGCCCGGGTCCAGCATCACGACACCCCATTTGGTGCCGATGTCGATCGAGGTGTTGCCGCGCCCCGTCAGCCCGTCGATATAGTTGTTCAAGACGGTCTGGTCGTTGGAGAACGGCAGGATTTCGGTGCTCGCACGCACCGGGCAGACCGGGGTCGAGATCGGATCCTTGGTATAGCTGAACGGATCGAAATGCATGGTCCGCTCCAGCGGCGTCACGCGGGACAGGCCGGGCTGGCTGAACTCGTCATCGATGAAGTTCACGCAATGCGAGTAGTTATGCTCGGTGCTGACATTGTAGTAAGACAGGATGTCGGCGCCCGCATTGACCTGGGTGGCATAGGGGACGATCGAGATCGAGACCGTGCCCGGCTCGGTCGCCGACAGCATGTGATCGACGAATTCCTTGGCCGCGTTCTTGAGGTTGTAGAGCCGGCTGTTGCTGTTCATCGAGCCCGACACGTCGAGCACCAGCGAGATTTCCACGTTGCCGATGCTTTCCTCGGCGGTGCTGGCGGCGGGGATCGTCAGGCTGTCATAGCCCGAAAGCTTCATGAAATGGGTCGGCAGTTCGGCGGTGGCGGTGGCCGACACCTTCCGGTAGCCAAGCCCCTCCTGAACAGTGACGCTGGAGAGATATTCCAGCAGACCGGCCTTTTCCAGATAGCTGCGCACGACCGTTTCCGGCGAAACCTGCTGGTCGAGGTCGGCGGCGGCCAGGACGGCGCGATCCATCGTGTATTGCAACGCCGCGCGTTTCTGTTCGTACCGCATCAGGTCGACCCCGATCCCCGCGGCCCCGACAAGGGCCAGGAACAGGAACAGGGCCATCACGGTCATCAGGCCGTCTTCTTCGCGCGCAAAGGCATTGGCGCGGTCCTTGAGCCGGTTACGAACACGACGCGATGCCGCACCGATGCTGATCAGTGTATTGAACATCATCCACCTACCTGTCCGGCAGAACCCCAGCCGGAGAATACATTTCCAGTCTGGAGTTTTGCCCTGCAAAGATGGCAGGAATGGGGCGCAAATCGCCCGAAAGGGTGAACGTTAACCGATAGTTAAGGACATTGCCGGCAAATGAACCGGCTTTGTTTCGTCAGAGCGGACAATGCCACCCGTACGCCATGCGAATCGTTGTTTTGCCCTGATTCAAATTCTTCAAGCGATTAAAAATGTCGCACTTACGTAACGAAGCGTCATATGTTGCCTGCGACAAGGTGTCATCATCCGAGTCGCATAAGGTCATAGAGGATTTGTAGTTAATGGCCCCCAAGAACGAGCCCAGTTTCAGACAGAGCGTGGATATGATGTTCAACAGGGCGGTGGCCCTGATGGACCTGCCGCCGGGACTGGAGGAAAAGATCAGGGTTTGCAACGCCACCTATACGGTGCGCTTCGGCGTGCGTCTGCGCGGTCAGATCCAGACCTTTGTCGGCTATCGTTCGGTGCATTCCGAACATATGGAGCCGGTCAAGGGCGGTATCCGTTACGCGATGTCGGTGAACCAGGACGAGGTCGAGGCGCTGGCGGCGCTGATGACCTATAAATGCGCGCTGGTCGAGGCGCCCTTTGGCGGTTCCAAGGGCGGGTTGTGCATCGACCCGCGCCAGTATGAAGAGCATGAGCTGGAACAGATCACCCGCCGCTTTGCCTATGAACTGGCCAAGCGCGACCTGATCAACCCCTCGCAGAACGTGCCCGCGCCCGACATGGGCACCGGCGAGCGCGAGATGGCCTGGATCGCCGACCAGTATGCGCGCATGAACACCACCGATATCAACGCGCGCGCCTGTGTCACCGGCAAGCCGCTGAATGCGGGCGGCATCCATGGTCGGGTCGAAGCCACTGGGCGCGGCGTGCAATACGCCTTGCAGGAATTCTTCCGCGACCGCGTCGGGGTAGGCAAATCGGGCCTTGACGGCAAGCTCGACGGCAAGCGCGTCATCGTGCAGGGCCTGGGCAACGTGGGCTATCACGCGGCCAAGTTCCTGAGCGAGGAAGACGGCTGTGTGATCACCGGCATCATCGAACGCGACGGCGCGCTGGTCAGCGACGAGGGGCTGGATGTCGAGGCGGTGCACAACTGGATCGTCAAGCATGGCGGTGTCACCGGCTTCCCGGACGGGACCTTTGTGGCCGAGGGTGCCAAGGTGCTGGAAGAGCCGTGCGACATCCTGATCCCGGCGGCGATGGAAGGGGTGATCAACCTCGCCAATGCCGATCGGATCAAGGCGCCGCTGATCATCGAGGCGGCGAACGGTCCGGTGACCGCCGGTGCCGATGAGATCCTGCGCAAGAAGGGCTGCGTGATCATTCCCGACATGTATGCCAATGCCGGCGGTGTGACGGTGTCCTATTTCGAATGGGTCAAGAACCTCAGCCATATCCGGTTCGGCCGCATGCAGCGCCGCCAGGAAGAGGCACGCCATCAGCTGGTCATCGACGAGCTGGAGCGGCTCGACCGCTATCTGGGCGATGCCTGGTCGATGACGCCGCAGTTCAAGGAGAAGTACCTTCGCGGCGCCGACGAGCTGGAACTGGTACGCTCGGGGCTCGATGACACCATGCGCATCGCCTATCAGGCCATGCGCGATGTCTGGCACGAACGGGGCGATGTCGAGGATCTGCGCACCGCCGCCTATCTGGTCTCGATCGACCGGGTCGCCAAGAGCTATCGCGCCAAGGGTCTCTGAGCCGAGAGTGCCGCATTGGAAAAGCGGGGCGCGCGGGCAACCGGGCGCCCTTTTTCGTTGTTGGCCGGGGCGGTCGTGGTGTCGTGGTGGCGACAGGATTGGTCGCTGATCGACAATTCTCTGTCGATAACCGTCTTGAGCTGCGGCCCATCGGTGATACTCGTTATGTCAGTGACAGGGCCGGCAGGGAGAGACGGGCATGCGGTTTTCGGGCCTTCGGGTGTTGAAAGAGGGGCTGACCGGCAACAAGGGCTGGCGGCCGCATTGGCGCGACCCGGCACCCAAGCCGGAATATGACCTTGTCATCATCGGCGGCGGCGGCCACGGGCTGAGCACCGCCTATTACCTCGCGCGCGATCACGGGCTGACCAATGTGGCGGTGCTGGAACGCGGCTATATCGGCGGCGGCAACATTGGCCGAAACACGACCATCGTGCGGGCCAACTACTTTCTTCAGGGCAACTCCGAATTCTACTCGCATTCGCTGAAACTGTGGGAGGGTCTGGAAGAGGACCTGAACTACAACGTGATGCATTCGCAGCGCGGCATCCTGAACCTGTTCCATTCCGACGGTCAGCGCGATGCGGCGGCGCGCCGTGGCAACATGATGCTGAGCCAGGGCGACGATGCCATCCTGCTGGGGCGCGAGGAACTGCGCGCCAAGGTGCCGTTCCTGAATTTCGACGATCAGCGCTTTCCGCTTTACGGTGCGCTCTATCACCCGCGCGGTGGCACCGCGCGCCATGACGCGGTGGCCTGGGGCTATGCCCGGGGGGCGGACAGTCGCGGCGTCGATCTGATCCAGAACTGCGAGGTGACGGGGATCGACGTCGAGAACGGGCGGGTGAGGGGCGTGCAGACGGTGCGCGGTCCGATCCGGGCCAAGAAGGTGGCGATGGTGGCGGCGGGCCGCTCCAGTCAGGTGGCGGCGATGGCGGGCATGCGCCTGCCGATCGAAAGCCATATCCTGCAGGCCTTTGTCACCGAGGGGTTGAAGCCGGTGATCGACCAGGTGATCACCTTTGGCATGGGGCATTTCTATATCAGCCAGTCCGACAAGGGCGGGCTGGTCTTTGGCGGCGATCTTGATTTCTATGCCTCTTACGCGGCGCGCGGCAACCTGCCCACGGTGGAACACGTGATGGAGGCGGGCATGGCGCTGATGCCGATGATCGGCAAGGCGCGGGTGCTGCGCAGCTGGGGCGGCATCATGGACATGTCGCCCGATGGCTCGCCCATCATCGACCGCACCCATATCGACGGGCTCTATGTCAATTGCGGCTGGAACTACGGCGGGTTCAAGGCGGTACCTGCCTCGGGCAATGTGTTCGCGCATCTGCTGGCGACGGACCAGTATCACCCGGCGGCGACACGGTTCCGGCTGGACCGGTTCCGCACCGGGCGCGGCATCCTGGATGAAGAGGGCACCGGCTCTCAACACAACCTGCATTGAGGGGGGAGAGGCCGGACATGCGTATTTTTGGCGGAATGAAGATTGAGGGACGGCGATGAGGATCACCTGTCCGCATTGCGGCGATCGCGACAGCCGCGAGTTTTCCTATAAGGGCCACGCGCTGGCACTGGAGCGCCCGGCGCCCGAGGCGGGGGGTGAGGCCTGGGACAACTATGTGCATCTGCGCGAGAACCCGGCCGGGGAGACCCGCGACCTGTGGCATCACCATTTTGGCTGCGGCGCCTGGCTGGTGGTCACCCGCAACACGCTGACCCACGAGGTGCTGGGCTGCGAACTGGCCTCGGAGGCACGGCGATGAGGGTTCAGGGCAAGGGGCTGATCGACCGGGACCGGCCGGTCTCGTTCACCTTCGACGGGGTGGGTTACAGCGGGTACCAGGGCGACACGCTGGCCTCGGCCTTGCTGGCCAATGAGGTGCGGCTGGTCGGGCGCTCGTTCAAGTATCACCGCCCGCGCGGCATCCTGACGGCGGGCAGCGAGGAACCCAACGCGCTGGTCACCATCGGGCGCGGCGGGCGGCAGGACCCCAATGTGCGCGCCACGGTGCAGGAGATTTATGAGGGGATGGAGGCGCAGAGCCAGAACCGCTGGCCCTCTCTCAGCTTCGACCTGATGGCAATCAATGACCTGGCTGCGCCGTTCCTAGGGGCCGGGTTCTATTACAAGACCTTCATGTGGCCACGCAGCTTCTGGGAGAAACTGTACGAGCCGGTGATCCGCCGCGCCGCCGGGTTGGGCGCACTGTCTGGGCAGGACAATGCCGACCGCTACGAGCGCGCTTTTGCCTTTTGCGATCTGCTGGTGATCGGGGCCGGGCCTGCAGGGTTGATGGCCGCGCTGGTGGCGGGCCGGGCCGGGGCCGATGTGATCCTGGCCGAGGAGGACGCGCGCATGGGTGGGCGCCTCTTGGCCGAGACCTATGAGATCGACGGCAAGCCGGGGGCGGTCTGGGCCGAGGAGGTGCTGGCCGAGCTGCGCGGGATGGAGAATGTGCGGCTGATGACGCGCACCACCGTTGCGGGCGCCTATGACCAGG